>CAVAXH010000154.1:0-4922 GCA_963592505.1 Bacteroidaceae bacterium | reverse complement strand
ATGATGTGGATGGCATACACCTCGACTACATCCGCTATCCCGAGACGTGGCAGATGAAGGTGTCGGGCAATAGGGGGCGCGAATACATCACGGCCATCGTGCGCTGCATACACGACAGGGTGAAGGCGCTGAAGCCCTGGGTGAAGATGAGCTGCTCGCCCATCGGCAAGTTTGATGACCTCAGCCGCTACTGGAGCCACGGCTGGAATGCCTACACCAAGGTGTGCCAGGATGCACAGGGCTGGCTGCGCGACGGTCTCATGGACGAACTGTTCCCGATGATGTACTTCCGCAACGACCAGTTCTTCCCCTTCGCCATCGACTGGGCGGAGCAGAGCCACGGCAAGATTGTGGCACCGGGTCTGGGCATCTATTTTCTCGACCCGAAGGAGGGCAAGTGGAACATCACCGATGTGACACGCGAGATGGAGGTCATCAGACAGTATGGCCTCGGCCATGCCTTCTTCCGCGGCCGCTTCTTCACCGACAACAAACAGGGCATATACGACTTCACCCGGCTGTTCAACGCTGCGCCGGCCCTGGTGCCTGCCATGACCTGGCAGAGCAGTGCCGAGCCTGCAGCGCCCACCCGGCTGATGGCAGAGGGCAATGTCGTGAAATGGGAAGGCGATGCACCTTATTATAATGTCTACTCCAGCCGCACATGGCCTGTAGACACCCGGCAGGCGGAAAACCTGATTGCCATACGCCGCCCGGCCACCTCGCTGGCCGTCAACACCGACGGCCGCTTCTTTGCCGTCACGGCCATGGACCGCTATGGCAACGAGAGCAAACCGCTGCAGAGCTTCGAGCCCAAAGACGGACAGGCGGTCGTCGCCCCCAGCCAGCTGGCATGCGACGGCACATGGCTGCAGCTGCCTGCCAAGCCGTCGGTGCTCGACGCCGACATGGTGGCATGCGAGACGCTGCAGGGCACGGTGGTCTGCACGGGCCCGTACGCCACTCGTCTGCGCATATCGCAACTGCCCGAAGGCGCTTACGTCTTGCGCTCACTCAACCGCAAGGGGGTCAGCCACCGGCTGGGCTACTTCCAGATACGGCGGGGCGACCACTGATGCGCCTAGTGCATGTCGGCTTCGACAAACGACAGGGGCAGGAGGTCCTTGATGCTCTTGAAACGATAGACGATGCCGGTGCCGCACAGCAGTATCTCCACGGGTTGCTTGTAGCGGTCTTCCACCTCGAGCACCACCTGGCGGCAGGCGCCACAGGGTGTCACGGGTTGCGCGCGCAGTCCGTTGCTGTCGGCAGCTGCAATGGCCAGGCACGTGATGGGCTGGTCGGGATAGTTGGCTTGAGCGGCAAAGATTGCCGTCCGCTCGGCACACAGTCCTGAGGGATAGGCGGCATTCTCCTGGTTGGCACCTATGACGATGCGGCCGTCGGCGAGCCTCACGGCTGCCCCCACCCTGAAGTGGCTGTATTTGGCGTATGAGTTCCCGGTGGCACGGGCTGCGGCCTGGGCCAGCTCTTCCTCTTCGGCAGTCAGCTCTCCATGCTCAAGGCACTCGATGTTGATCTCTATGGTTTTGGTTTTCATATCATTGGGGTTTATAGGCTTGTCGTGTTGTCTCCTCTCTTTCATCCTCCCCACGGCTACTCTTTCTTCGTAGCGTCCTCCTTCGTGGCGATCCACTCATAGGCACCCACATCGGGCTTGTCGTCGCGCAGCCGCCCCTTGCGGTCTGTGGGCAATGCCGTCTGCGGGCTGGCCTTGTCGATGCACAGCGACACGGAGTCGAGGCTGAAGTCGTAGTAGAGGTTGTCGGTGTCGACCGTCAGGAAATGCTTGGTGCCGCAATGGGTGGTGTCCTCCACATCCACAAACACCACGTCCACGAAGTTCACACTGTCCTCATTGGTGACCTGGGGCGTACGGAGCACACAGTGGTCAAACTTGTAGTTGAATGTCTTGGTGCTGTCCTTGTTGCCCACCAGCACATCATCGGCATATCCGGTGATGAGACTGTTGGTCACCGTCAGGTCGGTCAGCGGCGAGCGCAGCGGACTGAAGTGCAGGGCGGCCTGGCGCGCTGCGTCGAAGGGATAGAACTGGGCCATCGTGCAGTGGTTGATGTGCACCGCGCCGCCGTCGATAAACACGCAGTCGTTCAGGGCATTGGAGAACTGGCTGTTGTCGAGTGTCATCTTCGCATTGGCGGCATAGAGGCCGTAGCCCTGGCAGTTGTGTACGGTGGAGTTGGCGATGGTGAGCTTCTGCTTGCCTGCATCTGCCGAGTCGACCATCACACCGTTGTAGGTGCTGTGTATGTCGGTATAGACCAGTTCGTTGTCGTAGCTCGAGGCATGGAAATGCACGCCCTGCCACTGTCCCGACACACGGTCGTAAGGCAGATAGTCGAACATGTGGTCTATGCGGTCGCCGCGCAGCACCACCTCGTGGCCGGGCTCGCCCATGGTCTTCAGCGTGCCGTAGACGTCGATGCCGGCATCATTGTGGAAGTAGAGCGTGGTGCCGGGCATGATCTTCAGCGTGGCACCGCTGTCCACCAGCAGTCCGCCATAGATGATGACGGGCTTCTGCTGTCCGCCAAAGACGGAGTCGCGGGTGATGTGCACATCGGTGTATTTCTGCGCATCCCAGGTGTATGCCCGCAGGTTCACCTTCTGCTCCACGCCACTCTCCAGCGTGAACACCAGGTTGTCCTGCAGCAGCTGGGGATCGGCCTGGCCGTTCTCGGGCGAGGTGAGTTCCACGAAGACCCGTATGCTGTCTTTGTTGCGCACCTCTATGCCTGTGGCGGCATAGCCTGCCTCCTGTCCGAGGTATTGTCCGTCCACATTGACACGAAATCCCGTGCTGGCTCCGTTTTCGAGCCGCACGCTCTGGCAGCGCAGCCCGTCGCCCGACTGGTTGTAGATCCAAAACGACTGTGCGGCTGTCGGCACATTCGAGAAGACGGTGTCGATGTCGACCGTGTCGACCGAGAAGGTCAGCAGATGCGAGGGCGACACGGTGAAGCTGTCGTCGTCCTTGCATGCTGACAGCAGGGCCAGCACCATCATTGCATATATGAATAGCGTCTTGTTGTTCATACGTATATAACGCTAAAAACTGCTTTTTATTATATGTGCCGCATCTTTGAAGTTGGCCGGCACCGTCAACAGCAGTCTGCATGCGGCCGACCGTCACTCATTCCAGATCAGATTGTCTTTGTTTTGTTTGGCAAACTGGTTGTCATCGTTCCAGATGGAGGGTACCGTGTTGGTCAACTGCAACTCGCTCTCTTCATCACTGTCACCACTGCCGGCAAGCAACGGCGGTGCTTCTACCGCAACGACATCTGCATTTGGCGCCTCATAGAATTTCTTTCCCATAATGCTTTATTTACCGACAATGATTTTCTTTCCATTCACAACATACAGTCCCCGCTTGTCCATCTTGTTGACACGCTGCCCGCAGAGGTTGTAGATCTGTGCGTCGCGTGCATGGGTGAAGACGTGACTGATGGCATCGGTCTGATCATCTAGCTTGAACCCTTTGGCATTCTCTCCGGAAGATGCCGACGCTGCGGCTGGCACCGCCAGATATGCCGTGCCGGCTTTCACCTTGAAGGGCGCTCCGTCTGCGGCACCCCAGTAGAAGCCGAGGTCTGTCTGCTCGTTATAGTTTCCATAGGCCAGTTTGTAATAGATGTATCCGGCCTCTGCCTCGAAGGTGCCTCCGCCATCGGGTGCCGGCATGAGAAGATTGCCGGCGAGCTCTACTGTTTTCGTCGTCTTGGGGAAATAATAGGTGACCGCGTCAGCATTGCTCTTTAGCAGTACGCCTGTGTTGGCCGGCACATACTGTCCGCCTGTCACGCGCTCGATGGCATCGTCGGTCACATCAACATCGTTTGCCTCAAGCAAATCACGATACACCTTGCCATTCTTTACGTATATGCCGCATACCTCCACGTCATTGGCAAACACCACGTCGTGCTGTGCACTGAAGGTGGCATAGCGGGTTCCTGTGGCAGTGTGGGCCTTGAGTGCAACGGTTCCGCTGACTGGATCGGACGACACGAGGGTGCAGTAGCCGCGGTAAGAATAGCCGCCACAGACTTCGTAGAGATATGCAGTGGGGAGTGTATTACCATCACTATAATCGTACCACCGAATGCCATAATCTGCACCAGAATTGAATCTTATACACATCCTTTTGTTACAATCGAGCAACTGGCCTTTTTCATTCAGCGTCATGGCTTTTTGATCATCAGACAAAGAAAATTTGCCCACATCGGGACCCAGATACTTACCATCAGAATTTTGGACATACAATGTACCCGCCTTGCCCGACAACTTGAATTGCATCGGAGCATGGGCTGACGGATCCGCGGTCATCAAGCCCCAGGTACCACCTGATTTTACTTTATAGAAATAGTATGTCGTGCCACCGTCTTCAGCGCCAATGACATACGTTCCTTCGGAATTGAATTTGTCATTGGTCAGTTTATTGTACGTGATGTCATTGCCGGCTTTGTAAGCGAAGACGGCATAGTAGACCACGTCTTCCGTCACCGCAGGCGCGTCATCGGCAGACGTAAACAGCACTGCAGGCTGCTCATGCACAGATGGAGAAATCTGTTGGGTTGTCCATCCAACAAATGTCTTGTTGTTGATGTCGGCAGGTGCTGTGGGCAAGACTGCAACACGCTGGCCATCGGCAACCAACACTGTCGGAGTGCCTTCGGTATAACCCTCTCCGTTTACGCTCCACGACACCGAATGTGCGGCTAATGCCTCACCAGAAAGCGCAATGCTCAGAGGCGTGGCATCGGCAGACGAAACGACGAGACTGCCTGAATAGGTTCCAGATGTTGAAGGTCGAAAAGTGACTTCCACCAGCTGGTCTGCAATAGTTCCGTTGCTGGCAGAAACGGTTGTGGGAGAGACGC
>CAVAXH010000153.1:0-4944 GCA_963592505.1 Bacteroidaceae bacterium | reverse complement strand
GCTCGCCCAATACCGCAAAGACCTCAACATCGACGAGCACTGACCACAGCCGCCGTCCGCCGCCACCCCTACACACCCACATACACAGAACCAAAACACATTCCAAGAATATGCCTACAACAGACCTGAACAACATCCTTGCACAGTTTTGCATCGAAGGAACAGTAAAGACCGTCTGCCCCCTCGGCAACGGACTCATCAACGACACCTACCGCGTCACCACCGAAGGCGCAGCGCCCGACTATGTGCTGCAGCGCATCAACAACAGCATCTTCACCGATGTCGACCTGCTGCAACACAACATCGAGGCGGTCACCGCCCACATACGCCGCAAGCTCGAGGCGGCCGGCACCCCCGACATCGACCGCAAGGTGCTCCGCTTCGTGCCCACCCACGAGGGCAAGACCTATCACCTCACCGCCGACGGGCGCTACTGGCGCATATCGGTGTTCATCCCCGACGCCGTGACCTATGAGCAGGTCGACCCCACCTCTTCGCGCAATGCGGGCAGGGCCTTCGGCGACTTTGAGCGCATGCTCGTCGACCTGCCCGAACAGCTCGGCGAGACCATCCCCGACTTCCACAACATGGAGCTGCGCGCACGCCAGCTGCAGGAGGCCATCGCTGCCGACAAGGCCGGGCGCGTGGCCGGCGTGGCCGACATCATCGCCGACCTGCAGAGGGACATGCACGAGATGTGCAAGGCCGAGCGCCTCCATCGCGAGGGGCTGCTGCCCAAGCGCATCTGCCACTGCGACACGAAGGTCAACAACATGATGTATGACCGCGAGGGCAACGTGCTGTGCGTCATCGACCTCGACACGGTGATGCCCAGCTTCGTCTTCTCCGACTATGGCGACTTCCTGCGCACCGGTGCCAACTTCGTGGCCGAGGACGACCCCGACACCAGCCGCGTGGGCTTCAACGAGGACATCTTCCGGGCCTTCACCGAGGGCTATGTCGAGTCGGCACGCCCGTTCCTCACGCCCGTGGAGGTGGAGCACCTGCCCTACGCCGTGGCCCTCTTCCCCTTCATGCAGTGTGTGCGCTTCTTTGCCGATTATCTCAACGGCGACACCTATTACAAGACGGCCTACCCCGAGCACAACCTCGTGCGCACACGCAACCAGCAGGCGCTCTATCATCATGTGGCCGACCACTACGACATGATGGACAACTTCATCCGCACGCTGGTCTGATGCCCCACCCCTGCGTCCACTCACGCGCGCACTCTCTCCGACATTACACACACCGACAACATCACACAATGAAAAAAAAGCTTTTTGCATCTCTTGCAGCACTGGCTGTCACCACGCTGGCTTCGGCGCAGACCGACCCGCTGTGGCTGCGCCATAGTGCCATATCGCCCGACGGCAGCCTCATTGCCTTCGCCTACAAGGGCGACATCTGGACCGTGCCCGCCGGCGGCGGCGAGGCCCGCCAGCTCACCTCCAATGCGGCCTACGACAGCCACCCCGTGTGGAGCCCCGACAGCCGCCTCATAGCCTTCGCCTCCACGCGCGAGGGGAGCACCGACGTGTGGCTCATGCCGCGCGAGGGCGGCGCGCCTCACCGCCTCACCACCAGCAGCGGCACGGAGACACCCATTGCCTTTGCCGACAACGGCCATGTGCTCTTCGAGGCCACCGTCATGCCCACCGCACAGAGCATCATCATGGCCAGCAGCTCCTTTCCGCAGATCTACAGCGTCAGCACCAGCGGCGGCCGCCCCTCCCTCTTCTCCGAACTGACCATGAAGGCGCCCAGCATCAACAGCCAGGGCGACATCCTCTATTATGACCAGAAGGGCTATGAGGATCCGTGGCGCAAGCACCACACGTCGCCCATCGCGCGCGACATCTGGCTGCGCCACGACGGCCACTACCGCCAGCTCACCCACTTCGCCGGCGAGGACCGCGACCCGGTGTGGGGCGACGGCAGCACCTACTACTATCTCAGCGAGGAGGACGGCACGTTCAACGTCTACCGGGCCTCGCTCGACGGCACCGCCAAGCAGCAGCTCACCCACTTCCACGGCAACCCCGTGCGCTTCCTCACGCGCGCCACCGACGGCACCCTCTCCTTTGGCTACGACGGCGAGCTCTACACGCTCCGCGAGGGCGGCGAGCCGCGCAAGGTGAGCGTCAGCATCACCGCCGACCAGACCCTGCGCGACCTCAACCGGGAGGTGCGCACGTCGGGAGCCACGGAGATCGCCGTGTCGCCCAACGGCAAGGAGGTGGCCTTCATCATGCACGGCGATGTCTATGTCACCAGCGTCGACTACAACACCACCCGGCAGATCACCGACACGCCCGAGCAGGAGCGGTCGGTCGACTTTGCTCCCGACGGCCGCAGCATCGTCTATGCTGCTGAGCGCGGCGGGCGCTGGCAGATCTATCAGAGCTCCATCAAGAACAAGAAGGACGACCTCTTCACCTATGCCTCGGAGATCGAGGAGGTGCAACTGGTCAAGTCCGACAAGACGAGTTTCCAGCCTGTCTACAGTCCCGACGGCAAGAGCGTGGCCTTCCTCGAGGAGCGCACGCGCCTCTGTGCTGTCGACGTGGCAAGCCACAAGGTGCGGCAGCTCATGGACGGCAAGTTCATGTATAGCTATTCCGACGGCGACCAGTGGTTCTCCTGGAGCCCCGACAGCCGCTGGCTCCTGGCCTCCTACATCGGCACGGGCGGATGGAACAACCGCGACATAGCCCTCGTGCCCGCCGACGGCAAGGGCGAGGTGCGCAACCTCACCAACAGCGGCTACAGCGACTCCAACGGCAAGTGGGTGCTCGGCGGCAAGGCCATGCTCTTCCAGAGCGACCGCGCCGGCTACCGCAGCCATGGCTCGTGGGGTGCGGAGGACGATGCCTACATCATGTTCTTCGACCTCGACGCCTATGAGCAGTTCCGCATGAACAAGGAGGAGTATGCCCGCTGGAAGGAGACCAGCAAGGAGGAGCAGAAGAAGGAGGAGCAGAAGGAGAAGGCCGACGACAAGAAGGCCAAGGCCGACGGCAAGACGGCCTCTGCCGACCCCGTGAAACCCGAGAAGGTCGAAGCGCTGCAGCTCGACCTCGACAACTGCCGCGACCGCGTGGTGCGCCTCACCGTCCACTCGTCGCACATGGGCGACGTGGTGCTCACCCCCGACGGCTCCACGCTCTACTATCAGGCGCGCTTCGAGGGCGGCTCCGACCTCTGGAAACATGACCTCCGCGAGGGCCGCACGCAGATCGTCGCCAAGAACATCGGCGGACAGATCGTCGCCGACAAGGATGTGAAGAACCTCTACCTCTGCAACGGGTCCATCCGCAAGTTCGCCATCGCCGGCGCACAGACGTCCAACATCGGTTTCGAAGCGCGGTTCAACTATCGCCCCAATGAGGAGCGGGCCTACATGTTCAGCCACGCCTGGCAGCAGGTGAAGGAGAAGCTCTACATGGAGGATCTCAACGGCGTCGACTGGGACTACTACCGCACCACCTACGAGAAGTTCCTGCCTTTCATCAACAATGGCTACGACTTCTCCGAGATGCTCTCCGAACTGCTCGGCGAGCTCAACGTCAGCCACACCGGCGCCCGCTACCGCGCTTACGGCTCGGCGCTGTCCACGGCTTGCCTGGGCCTGTTCTTCGACCCCGCCTATGAGGGCGACGGCCTGAAGATCCAGGAGGTCCTGCGCCGCGGACCCTTCGCCGTGCGCGACACGAAGGTCAAGGCGGGCGACATCATCGAGGCCATCGACGGCCAGCCGGTCAAGGCGGGCGAGGACTACAACGCCCTGCTCGACGGCAAGGTGGGCCGCCAGGTGCGCATCACGATGAAGGGCGGCCGCGACGTCATGGTGAAGGCCATCAGCGCCAGCCAGCAGGAGGAACTGCTCTACAAGCGCTGGGTCGACCGCAACCGTGAGATGGTCGACAAGTGGTCCAACGGTCAGGTGGCCTACGTGCACGTGAAGGCCATGAACTCCGAGAGCTTCCGCACCGTGTTCTCCGAGCTCCTCAGCGACTCCAACCGGCAGAAGAAGGCCGTCATCGTCGATGAGCGCCACAACGGCGGCGGATGGCTCCACGACGACCTCTGCACGCTGCTCTCCGGCCAGCAGTACCAGAGCTTCGTGCCGCGTGGCCAGTTTGTCGGCTGGGACCCGTGGAACAAGTGGGTGAAGCCCTCGTGTGTGCTCGTCTGCGAGAACGACTACAGCAATGGTCACGGCTTCCCCTTTGTCTATCAGAAGTTGGGCATCGGTCCCGTCATCGGAGCACCCGTGGCAGGCACCATGACCGCCGTGTGGTGGGAGACCATGCTCGACGGCGCCACCGTCTTCGGTATCCCCCAGGTGGGCTGCCAGGGCATGGACGGCAAGTTTGGCGAGAACCAGACGCTCATCCCCGACATCACCGTCTACAACTCTCCCGAGCAGATGCTCTCCGGCGACGACCAGCAGCTGCGACGCGCCGTGGAGGAGATGCTGAAGAAGTAAGCGGCGGATAGTAAGCACCCGAAAAGAGCCGTTCTTGCGTATTACAAAAAATCTCGCAGAGTCAACTGCGAGATTTTTTTGTAGTAATACGGCAACATGTTTAAGATATCTATTGCGTTTTTGCTACAAAGTTCGGAACTCGGACGAAATCTTGCAGGTACGGCTCCTTTCGGCTGGTTACCACTATTGGCACATAAGACGCTAACACTCGGGTCCTAAGGCTCGAGCACTCGGGTCCCAAGGCCCTAACACTGCAGTCCTCTCCCTTTGAGGACTGCAGTGTTAGGGCCTTGGGACCCGAGTGTTAAGGGGAGAGGACTGCAGTGTTAGGGGCTTAGGACCAAGAAAGGAAGCGGGGCGGTTCGACGTAAGCATCCGAAAAGAGCCACCTTTTATGTGGCTCTTCCGTTAAATGCATTGATTAGGCAATAGAAGGCAATGTGAGCAGCATC
>CAVAXH010000152.1:0-5005 GCA_963592505.1 Bacteroidaceae bacterium | reverse complement strand
ACGTTGCCCTCGGCATATCCCACCAGCCCGATGATGTGGTCGGGTATGAAGCCGTCCTTTCTTCTGCGGCAGGAAGCCCTCGAAGCAAAACCTGGAACAGGGCCGGACCGATGGAGCGGGCGGGGTTGACCGATGTGCCGGTGTAGCGGATGCAGGCCAGGTGCACCAGCACCAGCGACAGGCCGATGGCCAGACCGGCGAAGTTGCCTGTGGCGCCGTTGGTCTTCGATGTGGCACCGAGCACCACCAGCACAAAGATGCAGGTGAACACCACCTCGGCCAGCAGGCCGCCAAAGACCGTGACGGTCACGCCGGCCTCATTGAGGCTCTGCAGGTCGTTGGCTCCCGTGCCCGTCAGGCCGGCAGCCTGCGTGAGGCCATAGAGGATGGCGGCACCGAGAAGGCCGCCGATGACCTGAAACACCATGTACATGCCGGCATCCTTGGCGCTCATGCGGCCGCTGAGCAGCACGCCCAGCGTGATGGCGGGGTTGATGTGGCATCCGGAGATGCCGCCAATGGTGTAGGCCATGGCCACCACGGCCAGACCGAAGGCGAAGGCGGTGCCCACGACGGCGGCCTGGTTGCTGACAGGATCACAACCCAGTGAGACGGCGGCGCCGCAGCCCATCAGCACGAGCACCATGGTGCCCACCATCTCTGCTAAATACTTTTTCATAATCTCTAAGTTTTGGTTATTACTAATTTCTGCTAAACCGATAACGCCGACACGCGCATGTTTATTGTAAGCCGGCAAAGAAAAAGTAAACCGAAAGGACTGGCCAGCCGTGACACAGCCGCACAGAAAAAGGGAAAGTTCGCTTGGCCGTTTGAAAAACATTGTGTAATTTTGTAAACACAACAATTCCCCCTGTGACCATGGAGCATCAGACGAAGATAAAGGAAGTGCCCTACGGCGTGTCAGACTTCAGCATCGTGCGACGCGACAACCTCTACTATGTCGACAAGACCATGTACTTGCCGAAACTGGAACACGAGGCACGCTACCTTTTTTTTATTCGCCCTCGCCGTTTTGGCAAGAGCGTATTCATCAGCATGCTCAGAGCTTACTATGACATCAACAAGAAAGACCAGTTTGAGGAAACATTCGGCGATCTGTGGATAGGCCAGCACCCCACTCCTTTGCACAACACGTTTCTCGTGCTGCACCTCGACTTCTCGCAAGTGGGAGGCACCACCGAAGAACTGGAACGCCATTTCGACAGTTACTGTTGTGTGAAACTTGACAGCTTTGTGGATGCCTACCGGCAATTCTACTCCGATGATTTTGTCGCGAAAATGTCCAGGGCAAAAACCGCATCCGACAAACTCAATCTCATCAACGACGAATCGAAGAAGCGGGAGCTGCCCACATACCTCATCATCGACGAATACGACAACTTCACCAACACCGTGCTCAACGAACAAGGCGAGAATGTCTATTGGGCCATAACGCACGCCGAAGGCTTCTATCGAGACATCTTCAAGAAGTTTAAGGGCACCTTCGAACGCATCTTTATCACGGGCGTCAGTCCGGTGACCTTAGACGATGTAACCAGCGGTTTCAACATCGGATGGCATATATCCACAAAAGAGCAGTTCAACCAGATGCTCGGCTTTTCCACAGAAGACGTGCGCCAGATCATCAAATACTATAAAGAGCATGGACACCTGCGGCCAGACACTGATGTCGAGGCGCTCATCAACGAGATGAAACCGTGGTACGACAACTACTGTTTTGCAAGGAAAGCACTGGATTCGCAAAGCAGAGTGTTCAACTGCGACATGGTGCTCTACTATCTCCGCAACCACATGAACAACGGAGAAGCGCCCGACGAGATGATTGACCCCAACACAAAGACCGACTACAACAAGATGCGCCGCCTCATCCAACTAGACAAACTTGACGGCGACCGCCGGGGGGTAATACGCACCATTGCCGAGACAGGGCAGATCGTGGCAAAACTGGAAGAGACCTTCCCTGCCAACAAAATTACCGATCCGCAGATCTTCCCAAGCCTGCTGTTCTACTATGGCATGCTGACCATCAAAGGGACATATGGCAGCTTGCTGGTGCTGGGCATCCCCAACAACAATGTGCGCAAACAATACTACGAATATCTGCTGGAGGAATATCAAGAAGCAAGAGCTGTCAACCTCACAGATTTGGAATATCAATTCACCGGCATGGCCTTTGAGGGCAAATGGCAAGATCCATTGAGATTTATGGCAGATGCCTATGCGCGGGTGTCCTCCGTGCGCGATGCAATAGAAGGAGAACGCAATCTGCAAGGATTCTTTATGGCCTATCTTAATCTCAACAGTTATTACATCACAGCCCCAGAGCTGGAATTGAGCCACGGCTATTGCGACTTCTTCCTTCTGCCCGACTTGACCCATTACCCTACAAAGCACAGCTACATCATCGAACTGAAAGTGGCTCCCAAAAAGGGGAAAAGCGAGCAGGATGATTCTTACCAGACAAGAGTGCAGAAGCAATGGAACGAAGCCGTTGACCAGATAAACCGTTACGCAAAAGCACCACGCGTGGAAGCACTACGCCAAGGCACCACCCTTCACCGCATCATCATGCAGTTTGACGGCTGGACACTGCTCCGCATGGAAGAGGTCGCCATATAACTCAAATCAAACTGTTGTTGCCGTTATCACGCAGCGCATCAGCAACCTATGCGATGCGCTGCTGTCCTTAGAGCCTAGCACTGCAGTCCTAAGGCCCTAACACTGCTGTCCATAGGGCCTTAGGACCGCAGTGTTAGGGCCTTGGGACTGCAGTGTTAGGGCCTTGGGACTGCAGTGTTAGGGCCTTGGGACCGCAGTGTTAAGGCGTTAAGACTGCAGCATGCGCTTCTTGCCCTCGCTGCCTTCTTGCAAAAGTTGTTTGCAACACCTTTATCCACACCATGCACGCCTCCTTTTCCACTCGTCTGACAGACAAGCCGGGGCTTTGCCGCGCCACCACGATAGGCAAAACAGATAGCAGGTATTAATCCTATCCAACGCCGATGCTTCGCTGCTATTGGAGAAACCAATACCTTTGCACCCGGTTACAGACAACTGTCATTATCTCTCACATTATGGAAATAATAAAAAATCTCTTCTACGGTTTTCCCGACCTCTGGGGCGGCGGCGTGGCCCACTCGGTCATGATCCTGGCGCTGGTCATCACGCTCGGCCTGTCGCTGGGCAAGGTTCGCGTAAGGGGCATATCGCTCGGATTGGCGTGGATCCTCTTCATCGGACTGGTGTTCGGCCATTTCGCCATGAACCTCGACGAACATCTGCTCCACTTCCTCAAGGAGTTCGGACTGATCCTCTTCGTCTACTCCATCGGCATGGAGGTGGGGCCGGGCTTCTTCTCTTCCTTCCACAATGGCGGCAAGAGCCTCAACCTGCTCAGCGCCATGGTCATCGCCCTGAGCATCATCACCGTCCTCGTCATCCACGGCGTGTCGGGCACCCCCATCACCGCCATGGCCGGCATCCTCTCCGGCGCCGTGACCAACACTCCCGGGCTAGGTGCCGCACAGCAGGCCTACAGCGACCTGCGCCACATCGACGCACCGCAGATCGCCGCAGGCTACGCCATAGCCTACCCCATGGGCGTGCTCGGCGTGATCCTCTCCTTTGTCATACTGCGCTATGCGCTCCGCATCGACCGCCACAAGGAGGAGCAGGAGGCCAAGCGGGGCTTCGGACACCTGGAGGCCATGACGCTCAACACCTTCTGCGCAAAGGTCACCAACAAGATGGTGTATGGCAACAGCGTGAAACAGATACGCCAGATGCTGAAACGCGACTTCATGATCTCGCAGATCCTGCGCAACGGCAGCGATGACCATGGCGAGATGGTCAACGGACAGACCGTGCTCAACGAGGGCGACATCGTCTACGTGGTGGCCAACCCGGCTGTGCAGGAACCCCTCGTGGCCCTGCTGGGCGCACAGGTGGACATGCCGGCAGATGCCTTCGGCAACGAACTCGTCACCCGACGCATACGCATCACCAAACCCGACATCAACGGCAAGACCATCGCACAGATAAGACTGCGCACCAACCTCGGTGTCAACATCATACGCGTGAACAGGGCCGGCATGGACCTCATCGCCACACCCGACCTCAAGCTGCAGCTGGGCGACCGCGTCAGCGTGGTGGGCACAGAGCTGGCCGTGAGCCACACCGAGAAGGTGCTGGGCAACCAGATGAAGCACCTCTACAACCCCAACCTCATACCCGTCTTCCTGGGCATCGTGCTGGGATGCATCGTGGCCAACATCCCGTTTTTCCTGCCCGGCATCAACGAGAGCCTGCGACTCGGACTGACAGGCGGACCGCTGGTCGTCGCCATCCTGATGGGATACTTCGGACCGAAATACAACCTTGTCACCTACAACACCATCTCGGCCAACCTCATGCTGCGCGAGATAGGCATATGCATCTTCCTGGCTTGCGTGGGACTGGGCACCGGCCACGACTTCATCGAGACGCTGACCTCCGAACAGGGACTGCGCTGGGTGCTCTACGGACTGGCCATCACCATGGTGCCCATACTGGCGGGCGGCGTCATCGGGCGCTATGTGTTCCACATCAACTTCTACACGCTCTTGGGCGTGCTCGCAGGTGCCAACACCAACCCGTCGGCCCTGGCCTATGTGCGCGACAGCACCACCGTCGACGCGCCCACCGTGGGCTACGCCAACGTCTACCCCTTTGCCATGTTCCTGCGCATCGTGACCATACAGATCATCATCTTCGTGTTGGGATAACATTCACCACCTATTCTAAATATAGCAAACTCTAGAATGGCAAACGCCAAAAACATAAATCCAGTCCTGCAGTCGAAAGACTGCCTTTGTGATGCCGACTGTGCGGAGATAAGCAAGCGGGATTTGTTGCACAAACTCGACCTGCTGCTCCGCACAGGAAGCATCCTTGTGGAGAGCGCTGCCGACACAGCACGCATCATGAGAAACATGAAACGCGCGGC
>CAVAXH010000151.1:0-5211 GCA_963592505.1 Bacteroidaceae bacterium | reverse complement strand
TAGAGATACCCGCCTGCGCCTCCCACGATGAGGGCGACGGCAGCGGTCACGATTATTGTTATCATTGTCGGTTTATTGTGTGTTGGTTAATTCTCACTCTTGCGGCTGTTTTTGTCGTGCAGTTTGTCTTGATGTCCGGCAGATGTCGCGCGGTGCTCATTTGCCCTTCAGCATGTCGGCGATTTCAGCAGTCAGCTTGGTGAGAATGTCATCATAGGGCTTGGTGTCGTTGCGCTTGAGTTCTTTCTGTAGCCTCAGTCCGAGGTCTATCATGGCGAAATAGGTGATCTCCTTGTCGCTCTTCTTTCCCTTGAAACTGGCAAAGTAGGCATTGAGGAGGTCATTGATGAGGTCGGCCCCACGCCGGTAGAGCGGTTCCTCGTCGCGCGGCACACGCACCTGAATCTCGGTGTCATAGATGTGCAGCCTTATGTTGATTTTGTCCTGTCCTGCTTCTGTCATCGCGGCTGTTACTGTTGTTCGCTGAGCAGCGTGATACACTTGTCGACGTCTCTGACGAGCTTGTTGATGGTCTTGCGGGCGGCGTCAAGGTCGCCGTTGCTCACCTCGAGCATACGGGCTGTCTTCAGAGACTTGTAGTCGTTCTGGAGCTGCCTCACCTGGCCCTCGAGCTGCCTGATGCGGGCGTCGCGCTCGTCGACCATGGCATACAGCTCGCTGTTCTCCTTCACCACGTCGTGGTACTGGAGAATCATCTGCCTGACGCGCGTGGCAAACGTGTCGATGACTTTCTCGTTGGCATCCATTACGATACAATTTTGCGCAAAGTTAATAATTTATTGCGACAATGCCAAATGTTTCGGCCTAAATAAGTTGCCGAAAATGCATCGCCGCAGCCTTGCCGATATTTGCGCGCGAAAAGAAATGTGTATTTTTTGTCGCAAAACATGGCGCTGTTCGGAAATTTTGCGTTACCTTTGCCGAAAAGTAACCTACAGGCAACAAAAACCGGAACGGCACATGCCGCAGCCGGAAGAACGACATATCACAATCTGCTGACCGATTTCCGTCTCAAGCGGACATTCGGGACAGCCCCCAACTATAAAACACCTAACAGACAGCAACACCCTAAAACCGCTCACATCACAAAAATTGCCACCCAGGCCTTACCCCTCAGACGGGAAGGATCAGAAACGGTCTGCTGAGGCGGCACACCACACACTCTATTTTTTATCACACAACTTAAAATCAACACGGAGCGCCAACAGACCGCCGACGCACCCATCCATTCATCACAAATGAAGAAACTTTACTCTTACATCGTCGGCGCCATGGTCATGGCACTGCCCGTCAGCCTCGTGGCTGTGGCAGCCCTGCCCGCCCTGCCCGCCGACACAGACGAGGAGACCGCCACAACGGCCGTGACCTCGGTCATCTCATTTGCCGACTCCACCAGCTACGCCATGTCGTCAAACGAAAGCAACGACGGCGACATCACCGAGCCCCGCACCTTCCAGATCGGCGAAGGCACCGTCACCGTGGGTGTCAGCACCTCCACCACCAACCGCATCTGGAGCAACAAGGAAAAGCCCCAGCTGCGCGTCTACAGCGGCACCCTGAAGTTTGAGGCTCCCGCTGGCCGCGCCATCACCGGCATCACCTTCGCTGGCAAGAACGGCACTGCCACCTTCGAGCCCGCCACAACATCGGAGACTGCCACCGAGTGGGCCGGCAACGCCACGGCAGTGACCATGACCATCACCAAGTCATGGCAGATCAACACCATCACCGTGGTCTACGACAACGCCAACAGCGAGACCGTGACCCCGCAGGTGAAGGTCGTCACCTTCGACAAGGTGGCCGACATCGCCACCTTCAACACCCTGCCCAAGGACAGCGCCGTGCGCCTGACGCTCACCGACGCCTATGTCACCAAGGTCAACAAGGGCAACGTCTACGTGCAGGACGCCTCTGCCGCCGTCATCTTCTACAACACCAACCTCGGCCTCGAGGAGGGACAGGTGCTCAACGGCACCATCGTCGGCAAGGCTTCACCCTACAACGGCACTCCTGAGTTTGTGGCCAACGACAGCACCAACCTCGACAGCGTCACCGTCACGGAGGGCACCTTCGCACCGAAGACCGTCACCGTGGCCGACGTCAAGGGCGGCACCATCCTCTCACAGCTGGTGAAGCTCAGCGCCGTAGCCATCGCCACCGACAGCACCTCGGGCAACCACTATGCTGTGCAGGGCACCGACTCAGTGCTGATCTACGACCAGTTCAAGGTGCTCGACACCGACTATGAGTGGCCCGACAAGGCCAAGACGCTGACCGCCATCGTCGGCAGCTACAAGGGCGCCATGCAGCTGCTGCCCGCCACAGAGGATGCCATCGAGGAGTATCTGCTCGAGGACGGCACGTCATACTATTTCTACAACAAGGGTGCTGGCAAGTGGCTCTGCGCCGGCAACTCGTGGGGCACACAGGCTTCAGTGGGCGACTACGGTCTCGACTTCCAGGCCACCCTGCTCGAGGACGGCACCTACACGCTCGACTCACGCGTCAGCAACAACGCCACTCAGCACTACCTGGGCAGCAACGCCTATGTGGACGCTAACGCCTATGGCTGGACGGTGACCGACAGCGATCCCACCACCGACACCATCTATGTCAACCTCGCCACTGCCGACGGCAAGTATCTGGCATTCTCGGGCGAAGGCACCGTGGTGACCACCGTCGACGACGGCACCAGCGACAACGCCAAGTGGATTGCCATCAGCAAGGAGGACCTCACCGCCGAGCTCATGGACGCACTGGAGGAGGCCACTGAGGAAGAGCCCGTCGACGTGACATGGCTGTTCCAGGGCATGAACTTCGGCCGCAACGACCAGCGCAACAGCGCATGGCAGGGCAGCCCCGCAATTGGTGGCAGCAACAACAACTTCTGTGCTGAGAAGTGGAACACCACATTCGATGTCTACCAGACTGCCGAGGTGCCCAACGGCCACTACACCATCGTCTACCAGGGCTTCTACCGCGACGGTGGTTATGGCGAGGCTGCCACAGCCCATGCTGACGGCACCGAGAGCCTGACCTCTGTGTTCTATGCCAACGATGCCCAGAAGGCCATCCCGTCGATCTTCGAGGCTGCCAACAAGCTTGAGGGTGTGGGTGTCAGCACCGACCTGGGCTCTATCCCCAACTCTATGAGCGACGCCTCGCAGTATTTCTCTGCTGGCCTCTACAACGACACGCTCACCGGTGTCACCGTCACCGACGGCACACTGAAGATCGGCTTCAAGAACTCTACCACAAAGTCTAACAACTGGACCATCTTCGACAACGTCCGCGTCTACTACACCGGCAACAAGGTCGACCTCACCGCCTTCCGTGAGGCTTACGAGGCTGCCCTCGCCGCCGCCAAGGAGGCACAGAAGGACACCGTCGTCACCGGCGACGAGATGACCACACTCGGTTACATCATCGAGATGTACGGCACCGTCTACAACGAGTCGCAGGAGTACTATGAGGAGGCCACCGGCTCTCTGAAGGAGGCCACCAGCTACGTCACCGAGGCACACGCCAACTACCAGGCTCTCATCGACGCCAAGGCTGCCGTGAAGGAGTATCCCTACGCTTCGACCGAGAAGGCTGAGGCTCTGCAGGAGCTCGTCGACCGCCTGCCCTACGACGGCAACGCTGCCCTCACACAGGTCACTGCCCTGAAGCAGGCCGAGCGCGAGGCTTCGGAGAGCAATGTCATGGCTGAGGCTGACCTCACAGCCGTCAACTACACCGACTCGATCATCAACCCCGCTGCTGTCGACGCCATCGACAACACCGTGTGGACCGTGAACGGCGGTAAGATCAACATCAAGAGCAACGAGCCCTGGACCAGCGCCGACGGCTCTACCGACCACCGCTACTTCGACAGCGACAACTGGAGCGACAAGTCGTGGACCATCTCGCTCTCACAGAACGTGAAGCTCGGCGAGGGTAAGTATATCCTCTCGGCCATCTCACGCGCCAGCGCCACACTCAACGACTTTGAGCTCTTCGCCCTCAACGCCAAGGGCGACACGCTGGGCAAGACCAGCATGGACTGCATCGGCTCTGCCGTGGCCAACGGTCTCTTCGGCCGTGGCTGGAACCGCCACTACGTGGTGTTCGACGTGACCGCTGAGGACACTGTGGTCACCATCGGTGCCGTGGGCGCCACCACCACCACCCACTCATGGATGTCGTTCTCCGACTTCCGTCTGGTGCAGTTCACACCGGTTGTGGTCAGCCTCGAGGGTTCTCTCGTGGCTGCCGACACCGCCGCCGTCGAGGTGGGCACTGCCAAGGATTTCGCCCTGACACTCGCCAACACCGGCAATGCCGACATGGAGAGCCACAATGTCAAGGTGGGCTATGTCAACGTGGCCGACAACGCCCTGACTGAGGTGGAGACCAAGACCATCGACGCCATCGCCGCCGGCGACACGCTGCAGACCTCTGTCAGCCTCACCATCGGCGAGACCGGCACCTACTATGCTTATGTGGCCGACGAGCTCACCGGCGACACGCTGCGCTCTGCAGAGTTCAACGTGGTGGTCTTCGACCGCGACACCATCTTCAGCCTCGTGCCCACCGACAGCGTGGTCTACGCTTATGTGGGTCAGGAGAAGCAGCTCTCGTTCATCACCGAGAACGCCAGCAACGGCGGCGTCATCGAGCCTATGTTCATGGATGTGGCTTCGGTCTATGTCAACGAGGACGGCACAACGGAGTTCCCGCAGGAGATTGAGCCGTTCTACACCGAGACTATCGCCGCTGGCGACACTTGCGTGAAGATCCTCACCTGGAAGCCCGAGAAGGCTGGTACCTACACCTTCATATATATGGACATGGACGAGAACGAGTACACCTCCGAACTGACCATCAAGGTGTTTGAGAGCGAAGAGGCCATGAACGCCTACATCACCGGCATCGGCCGCATCAACAACGACGCCGACAACGCCGACGTCTACACCGTCGACGGCCAGATGGTTCGCAAGAACGCCCAGACGCTGCAGGGCCTGAAGAAGGGTCTCTACATCGTGAACGGCAAGAAGGTGATGGTGAAGTAACACTGACCGTCATCGCCCCTACGGGCGGCGGCTGAGAGGCCGCCTGCCCACACAGGGCGAGACCATACAATCATCGGGAGGCAAACACGCCAAGGTGCGGTTTGCCTCCCGATCTTTTTTTGGCGTATAGGTCAAA
>CAVAXH010000150.1:0-5259 GCA_963592505.1 Bacteroidaceae bacterium | reverse complement strand
GATACCCAGGGCGCTGCCCTGGGCTAGGTACTTGCTGGGCTTTCAGCCCGCGTCGTCGACCACTGCTTTCAGCCCGTTGGTCATCGACCACTGCCTCCAGCCCGCGTCGTCGACCATTGCTTTCAGCCCGCGTCGTCGACCACTGCCTCCTGCCCGTTGGTCGTCGACCACTGCTTTCAGCCCGCGTCGTCGACCATTGCCTTCAGCCCGCGTCGTCGACCACTGTTTTTGCCCGCATGCGATTAGATGAGCGGCATGCCCAGTGCGGCACACTCGCGACGCATGTCCTCGGGCCAGATGCTGGCCTGTATCTCTCCGATGTGCGCCTTGTGGAGCATCACCATGCACAGACGGCTCTGGCCTATGCCACCACCGATGCTCAGCGGCAGACGGTCGGCCAGCAGCTGCTGATGGAAGTAAAGGCCCTTGCGGTCTTCCTTGCCCTCCAACTGCAGCTGGCGCAGCAGGGCGGCCTTGTCCACACGGATACCCATCGAGCTCAATTCGAACGAACGCCCCAGCACCGGATACCATATCAGGATGTCGCCGTTGAGACCCTCGCGGCCGTTGTCGGCCATGGTCGACCAGTCGTCGTAGTCGGGGGCACGGCCGTCGTGCTTCTTGCCGTCGCTGAGGCGGCCGCCGATGCCCTCCACAAACACGGCGCCGTACTTCTTGCAGATGGCATCCTCGCGCTCCTTCGGACTGAGGTCGGGATACATGTCGAGCAGCTCCTGGCTGTGCACGAAGTGGATGTCGCGCGGCAGAAACGGCTTTATCTGCGGAAACATCTCACACGTCAGATACTCCGTGCGCAGGATGGCCGCATAGATGCGCCGCACCACGTTCTCGAGAAACGGCAGCGTGCGGTCGGCAGCCGTGATGACAGCCTCCCAGTCCCACTGGTCGACGTAGAGCGAATGGAGGTTGTCGAGCTCTTCGTCGGCGCGTATGGCGTTCATGTCGGTGTAGATGCCGTAGCCCGGCTCCACACCA
Source organism: Bacteroidaceae bacterium (assembly GCA_963592505.1). Taxonomy (GTDB): domain Bacteria; phylum Bacteroidota; class Bacteroidia; order Bacteroidales; family Bacteroidaceae; genus Prevotella. The sequence continues at coordinate 4,263 of CAVAXH010000150.1, read as the reverse complement.
TATTCGGCCAGCGTCAGCCGTTTCCATTTGGCCAGCGAGTGCACCACCTCGGCCTTGGCCTCGCCCATGTCCTTGATGGGGAAGGCCACGGGGCGCTCCACACCGTTGAGGTCATCGTTGATGCCCAGACCCTGCAGCACGAAGAGGGGCGCCGTCACACGGCGCAGACGCAGTTCGGTGGAGAGGTTCTGCTGGAAGAAATCCTTGATTTGCTTGATGCCCTGTTCGGTCTGGCAGGTGTTCAGAAGGGCTTGGTAGCCCTGGGGCTTTATCAGTTTGCTCATGGCGATGTTATGTTTGTTTTGTTACAGATTTGCGGCCGCCTGGGGCCATTGCGTTTGCAAAGGTAAGTAATCGTATTGAAAATGGCAAGCAAATATCGCAGAAAATGTGCAAAATGAAAGAGAAATGCATATTTGGTATAACATTATGCCATTGTTTATGCCGGTGCAGGCGGTGCGGACGATGAGATTTAACGGTCCGGCGGCAGGATTTTAACTACTTTTTATCTAAAATATTGGTGGAAATCATTAACTTTGCAACTAAATATTGCTAACAACCCAAACATTTGACATGAAACGACTTTCCACATTAGCATTGTCGCTGGCGGCAGCCTGCCTGCCCGCTCTGGCCGACAACACCACGCAGACGGTGAGCCAAGTGACAGATGCCGTGACACTCGACAAGGACGTCGACTATCACATCACCTCGTCCACCCCGTTTACCGCCACGGGTAGCATCAACCTCACCGACACGGCACATGCCGTCATCATCTTCGATGCGCTGAAGCCCTCGCTGGCCCTCAACCAGCTGGCCTATGTCTCCATCAACGGCGTGCAGGCCGTCAACGGCAAAAACTGCCAGGTGAAGATCTACAACCGCGGAGCCATCATCATGCCCTACGGAGCCAACTTCAAGCCCCTCACCGTCTACACGGAGGCCGACTTCCAGGGTGAGAGCTGCAACGATTTCAACACCAACAGCTCGGGCGGATACATGCAGACGCTGACCGCAGCCCAGCTCAACAACCGCATCAAGAGCTTCCGCCTGAAGCGCGGATACATGGTGACCTTCGCACTGAAGAGCGGCGGACAGGGCTACAGCCGCTGCTTTGTGGCCGACAAGGCCGACCTGGAGGTCAACCTGCCCACACTCATGCAAAACCGCATCTCCTCATACCGACTGTTCAAATGGAACGACGTGTCGAAGGCCGGACTGGCCAACAACACCGGCCTGGAGGCCAACGACGCGCTCAACACACAGTGGTGCTACAGCTTCGGACTGGGCGAGAACACCGGCCTCGACCGCGAGTGTGTGCCCCACCACATCTATGAGGACTGGCCCAACGCCGCTGCCTGCGGTGGCGTGAACTACACCACCTCATCGCCCAACATGAAGACCAACAACGAGCCGCGCAACACTGCCGACGACCATCCGCAGACACTCGACGAGATCCTCAACAACTGGGAGACGCTCATGCGCACCGGACAGCGACTGTGCACACCGTCGTCGTGGGACGGCAGCTACTCGTTCAACCAGCAGTTTCTCGACTCCATCGACGCTCGCGGATGGCGCTGCGACATCCTCGACATACACGCCTACTGGGCCACGGGATCGTTCTACAGCCTGAACGGCCTGCACAACAATGCCGGGCGCCCCATCTGGGTCACCGAGTGGTGCTGGGGTGCCAGCTGGAACAGCAACGGAGCCTTCGCCAGCGGAGTCACCGAGGAGCAGAATGCCGACAACGTGATGAACATCTGCGGACTGATGAACAACTGGGACTATGTGGAGCGCTACGCCTACTGGAACAGCGAGCGCGACCCCTCGCGCCTCTACAAGAACGGAGCGCTCACCGAGTGTGGCAAGCGCTATGCCGCCATGCAGCCCGGACTGGCCTACAAGAGCACCTACACATCGTATGTGCCCACCAACCCGCGTACCTATGCTCCCACCAACCTCACGCTCACCTTCCGACCCGACAAGAGCATCGCCACGCTGAAGTGGAGCGACAAGAACGGCGAGCTCAACGACTCGATGTGGGTGGAGCGCAAGATCGGCACCGACAAGAACGCCGTCTTCACCTATTATAAATCAGTAGACGTCAGCGACGACGCTGCCAGCTACACGCTGGCCGACACCGTCAGCACATCGGGCTACTACACCTACCGCGTGGCCGTGCGCACATTCAACAACCGCGTGCTCTACACCAATGAGGTGGTCAACAACATCGACGGAACCACATCGGTGGGAAAGGACGAGCAGAGCGGCACATTGCAGTATGGCACCATCACGACAGGAACGTCCGACGAGGGATACCTCTACTTCAACACACAGCTCGATGAGCAGCCGGCCATCGTCTTCGGTAGCCTCAGCAACCGCACGGCCAACATGATGCCCATGGAGCGCGTGTCGAACGTCTACACCACTAAGGATGCCGACGGCAACCGCAAGTATTCCTACTTCCGCTACAGCGTCTATCCGTTCAACCAGACCAAGAGCTCGAGCATGAAGACCGACTTCTACAACGACTACACCGACTACTCGTCGTACCTCGTGGCAAAGGCCGGTGCCGGCATGATCGGCTCGCTGCGCTATGAAGCTGGCGTGTCGGCCAACTGCTCGGCCAACGACACCGTGAGCATCGCCTTCACCGAGGCCTTCGCCGAGGCTCCCGTGGTGCTCGCCTCGCCCATCATGGCCATCTCCTCCACGGAGCGCTATCCGGTGATGCCGCGTGTCTGCGATGTCACACCCACCGGTTGCAAGGTGGTGCTGCAGCGCCAGCAGGCACTCAACGATAACAGCAGCATCAAGCGCACACTGAAGTTCTCGTATGTGGCCATAGAGAAAGGACAGACACACGACGGAGCCGGAAAGCTCATCACCGTGAAGGACACCACCGTGGCCTTCAAGTCGAAAGCCACACTCAGCACCGACATCATGTTTGGAGAGAAGCTCGCCGACGCTGCCTTCCTCGTGCAGATGCAGACACTCAACAACCCGGCGCTCGCCGTGCTCCGCACACGTCCGATCGGCATCTACCAGACCACCGACTCCACCAGCACGCGCATACGCCTGCAGGTCGACGACACCAGCACCGCCACAGCTCCCTCGAGCAAGGCACCCTGGGAAGAGCGCGTCGGATGGGTGGCCATCAGCACCGACACCGTCTATGCAATGGCCATCGAGGGTGTCACCGACCATAAGGTCGTGGCAGGCAAGCCCGTGGTCTACACGCTCAACGGCGTGATGACGGGCAAGAGCCTCAGCGAACTGCCGGCAGGCATCTACATCGTCAGAGAGAACGGAGTGGCACGCAAGGTGATGAAGAAATAAGCCTGCTTGTCATTCTCCACTGAAGATAATATTGAACCACCAGAGGCTTGGCCATGCGGTCAAGCCTCTGACAGTTTTTAGTGCAGGGCGGCTCTGTCAATCAGTGCCCCCTGCAAGGTTTCCCCTAAATCATAATCATCCATAGACATGAACATCGAACATCAGATAGAGATCATCAAGAAGCAAGACGGACTGTCCAACACGCTGGGCATGGAGTTTGTCTCCACACCCGAGCCCGACACGCTGATGGCCCGCATGAAGGTGGACCGGCTCAACCGCCAGCCCTTTGGCTTCCTCTCCGGCGGAGCCTCGCTGGCACTGGCCGAGAATGTGGCCGGCGTGGGCAGCATGGCGCTATGCCCCGGCCGCATCTGCGTGGGCATCAATGTCAGCGGCAGTCATGTGCGTGCCGTCAGGGAGGGCGACGAGGTGACGGCCTACGCCCACCTGCAGCATAAGGGGCGCACGCTCCACGAGTGGCAGGTCGACATCAAGAACCGCAAGGGCGAACTGGTGTCCACCGTCCACGTCACCAACTACGTCATACATGTGCCGCAGAAGCAAGACGCCTCAAACGCCTGAGGCGGGACAGGGGCGCTGAACCAAAGCCCGATGACGCGGGCTGAACCAACGGTCGTCGATGCGGGCTGAACCAACGGTCGGCGACCAACGGGAGTCAAAGCCCAGCAATTACCCAGCCCAGGGCAGCGCCCTGGGTTTAAGCAGGCCAATCTAACTGCGCCCTGTAGGGTAGGGTGTTCAAAATCCATAAAAAACAGTGCATGATTTTCAAGTGAATAGTTAGTGCGTGAGCCGACGCGGGCTGAACCAACGGTCGGCGACCAACGGGAGTCAAAGCCCAGCAATTCCCTAGCCCAGGGCAGCGCCCTGGGTATCGTAACGCGTTGATTAGCAGCGCCCTGT
>CAVAXH010000149.1:2287-5307 GCA_963592505.1 Bacteroidaceae bacterium | reverse complement strand
GTAATAAGGTGTCTTAATGTAATGTAATTAATGTAATTAATGTAATTTTTCGCGGTCGGTGCAGTTTGAGTGTAAAATGGCCATTTATTACATTTATTACATTAATTACATTACAATAAGGACCTACCACACCTGCAGCCGTGGTGTAAATATATAGTATACATTAATATTTATTATTTATTAAATAGGTATTGGAGGACATGTAACCCCTTCGGAAAGTAATAAGGTGTCTTAATGTAATGTAATTAATGTAATTAATGTAATTTTTCGCGGCTGGTACTCCCTGCGCCCACCACACAACAGATAGCTGTTTGTAAAGAAAACGGAATTATGCCGCAGCGTGCTTATTGTGCCGCCATCTCGCTGCTGTCGTGCCCGCGGCAGGCCCGCTCCGCGCAGCCATTGATATCGTCTCGCGCTGCCGCGCTGCCCGCACCGGCTCACAGCGCCACTTCGACCGATGCGGGATATATGCGGCAAGGGTCGAAAAACTCTTGGCATGAAGCGACCATATCCTTGAGGTTGGCTTCGACCTTGCCCTCAAACACCTTGCGGTGGTTGATCCATACGGTTACGGGCCGCTGCAGGTCCACCAGGCTCTCGTTGAGATAGATTCTCCATTTGCCTTTCGTCGAAGGCTTATAGTGGCGAAGGAACTTCAGTTCGATGCCCCAGATGGGGTCCTTCTCGGTTGTCGTGTATTCCACATCGTCGACGGTCAGCCGAATGACGTTGTCGCGGATGACCATCTGGTAGTAGGTGCGGTCGGCAGGTCGCTCTTCCACCCGGATGTTGTAGAAGCCGTCGCGGTGTCGTCCGTCCATGGCGAAGTCTTCCCACAGGACGGTCTTGGGGTGCGGGTTGCGCACAAACCGTCTGAGCCACGGCGTGGTCGGCGTGTAGTCGATGGCGTGGCGGCGGCCCGCCATCAGTGCTATGCGGTGGCGGAACAAGGAGTCGGCAGCCGGTGGGGTGGCGTAGACGGCCTGCAACGAGTCGAACGCCGCCTGGGTGTATGACGTGAGCCGGTTGCGGTAGAAGGCGCTGTCGAGCGCACCCGTAAGCAGAGAGAACCCAATGTTGGCACAGTTCTCCACGGGCGCATTCTTCAGCGGTTCACCGCCAGCCATGGGTCCGGCGGCCGCCAGGTAGTCGGCATAGAACGAGGCCAGTCGCTGGCTGCCATAACCGCCCTCGGAGATGCCGAAGAGGTAGAGGCGGTTGGCGTCGATGCGGCCGGTGGCCAGACTCAGCCGCAGGAGCTTCTCCCATGCATACTGCTTCGCCCTCTGCCACCACCGGTAGTAGGCACCCTCGTTGGGGATCTGCGGCACGAAATAGGCCGCAGGGGCATCGTCGAAGAAGAGCGCCCACCTCAGTCCGATCCTCCACTCGTCGTCCTTCGGTCCCGAGCCGTGCAGGTAGAGAAACAAAGGCAGCGGGGCCTCCGGCGCCACCTCTCTGCCGGCGGCCGTGCTGTCGCCTGGGGCGGCAAGGCTGTCGCACACCAGAGCGATCTCGTCGGCGGTCAGCGCCTTGGCTTTCGCGCCCCAGTAGTAAGGCATGCGAGCCGCCGGTTCGAGCGAGTCGGGCAGGTGCCAGCAGCCGCTGTTGCGCGGGCTGAGGGCTGTCAGCGGCATGAGCCGCTCTTCGCCCGACGCGGCATTGGCCTCCTGCCAAGCCTGCCACACCAGGGTCTGGAACTTAGCGATGTCCTTGACGCTTACGGTCTTGCTGAAGGCAGGAGGCACGGCTATGGGCTCCCCCTGCTGCAGCCGCTGCTGAAAGAAAGCCGTGAGCTTGTGTGTCCGGTTGGCCGCCTCCACGGACAGCCGGCATGCCGGCAAGAGAAGACAAGCGAGCAGAAGAGCGCTTTGGCGAGTATATGGGTTGTGTTCATACGAGGATGTTTTTTGCATTCGTTTTACATGTGGGCAGACACCGGGCAAAAGTAACAATAAGATCTGAAAAACACGCATAGCGAAGCGGAATATTTAAGGCAAAACACTTGCACAATCCAAATAAAAATGCTATCTTTGTACAGCAAAGAAAGCATGCGCACGCACCCGTCAGCGCCTGCTGCACCAGACCTGAAACAACCCGATACAACCCAATAAATCCAATACTCAACGACATCATGATCACCCTTAATACCACTATGAAGCGGCTGACACTGGCACTTGTGCTGAGTGTGCTGGCTGTCGGCCTTTCCGCAGCCGACCGTTTTGTGCCCGGCCGGCTCTATCACCTCATGGCCAACGGCAAGGCCGGATGGACCGTCGGCACCGATGCCGCCGGCCGTCTCGCCCTTCAGCGCCTCGACGAAGACGCGCCCGGCCAGCACTTCACCGTGACGGCCCTCTCAGGCGCGTGGCGCTTCATCAACCCGTTTACCAACCAAGCACTGCGCACGGCCGGCGATGCCCTCGAGCAAGGCGAGAACAACGGTTCCGACGAGGCACAGTTCTGGCAGATAGAACCCTGCGGCAAGGCATCGCTGCTCGTGCCTGCCAACCGCCCCGACATGGCTGTAGCCCTCGACGGCACACGCCTGGTGCTCATCGGCAAGGACAAGGCACGCCGCACTGCCGCCGCCCTGTTCACCCTGCGCGAAGCCACCCATGCCGGTTTCGACGAGGCGCTGACCTACAGGCTGCGCTCGGTGGCCCACCCCTCGCTGGTGCTGGGCAATGGCGACTCGGGCGAGAACAATGCCGCCATCGTGGGCGAGCCCGCCGACACGACCAACCGCGGCCAGTACTGGACGGTGAAGATGCTCGACCTCGACCGCTGTGTGGTGGAGAACGCCTTCTATGGCCAGAACTTCGACGATGGTGGCGACAACACGGCCATACAGTGGCTGCTGCAGTGGCCCGCCACGGAGGGCGAGTGGACCAACGCCCAGTTCCGCTTTGAGCCGGTGGCTGCCCGCCGGGGTGCCTACATCCTGCGGTCGGCCGGACGGCGGTCGGCACAGATGTATGTGCTACGCGACGGCCGCCTCATGGCCGCCCCCTACG
>CAVAXH010000149.1:0-2277 GCA_963592505.1 Bacteroidaceae bacterium | reverse complement strand
CCCTACGATGCTGCCGACAGCGCCGCCTGGATCGTCTGCGAACTGGTGGAGAAACCCAAGATAAAGTCGCCCTACTGGGAAGACGAGACCATCTTCGGGGAGAACAAGGAAGCCGCCACCGCCACCTATCTGCCCTACAACAGCGAACGCGAGATGGTGGCCGACGCCGACTGCTATGCGCACCCCTGGCTGCAGCCCGTCACCGACCGCTACCTGTCGCTCAACGGCACATGGCGCTTCCACTTCGTGCCCGAGCCGTCGCTGCGTCCCACCGACTTCTATAAGGACGGCTACGACGTGAGCACGTGGGACACCATCCCCGTGCCCTCCAACTGGGAGATGCTGGGCTACGACCGCCCCATCTACTGCAATGTGGAGTATCCGCATGCCAACACGCCGCCTTACATCAAGGCACGCCCGGGCTACAACGACGGCGGCCGCAACTATGGCATCGACCCCGTGGGCTCGTATGTGCGCACCTTCCGTCTGCCCGACGGCTGGGACGGCCGCCGCACCTTCATCCACTTTGGCGGCATCTACGCCGGTGCCTTCGTGTGGCTCAACGGCCACTATGTGGGCTACACGCAAGGCTCGAACAATGTGGCCGAGTTTGACCTCACCCGTTACCTCCGTCCGGGCGACAACCGGCTGGCCGTGCAGGTGCTGCGCTGGACCGACGGCTCGTATCTTGAGTGTCAGGACATGTTCCGCATGTCGGGCATCTTCCGCGAGGTGTATCTCTACAACACGCCCCGCATGGCCGTGCGCGACCACTATCTCACCTCCGCCATAGACATCGACCCCGCCACGGGACTGGCCGACTGCCGCCTCGACGTGGCCGTCACCATGGACGACCGCGACAGCCTCGGCCAGACGAAGACCGTCGTGGTGAAGGTCTACAGTCCTGACGGCAAGGAAATACAGCAGGCCGAAACGCAGTTTGGCGGCGCGGCAAGCCCCGTGCAGCACCTCACGCTCCAGGTGCCCAAGGCCGCCCTGTGGAGCGCCGAGAAGCCCAACCTCTACACCGTGCGTATCATACAGCGCGACGCCACCGGCCGCGACGAGATGGCGTTTGCCACGAAGTATGGCTTCCGCACCATCGAGATACGCCAGTCGCTGCTCTACATCAACGGCCAGCGCGTGTTTCTCAAGGGTGCCAACCGCCATGACACCTCGCCCCTCCACGGACGTGCCGTCACCGTCGACGAGATGCTGCGCGACGTGACGCTCTTCAAGCAGAACAACCTCAACACCATACGCACCTCGCACTATCCCAACGACTACCGCATGTATGCCATGTTTGACCACTATGGCCTCTACGTGGTCGACGAGGCCGACCTCGAGGACCATCCCAACCAAGGCATCTCCGACCGCCCGTCGTGGATACCCGCCTTCGTGGACCGCATAGACCGGCTGGTGAAGCGCGACCGCAACCACCCGTCTGTCGTGATGTGGTCGCTCGGCAACGAAGCCGGCAACGGCGAAAACTTCGCCCACTGCTATGCTGCCGCCAAGGCGCTCGACACACGCCCCGTGCACTATGAGGGATCGCGCTCAGGCGGTGCCTATGGCGGCGGCCGCTTCTCCGACTTCTATTCGAAGATGTATCCCGGCATGGCATGGATGCGGCAGAACACCAGCCACCTCGACAAGCCTATGTTTATCTGCGAGTATGCCCATGCCATGGGCAACGCCATCGGCAACCTCTCGCACTACTGGGACGTCATCGAGGCGTCTGACGCCACCATTGGCGGATGCATCTGGGACTGGGTGGACCAGGCCATCTACGAGCCGCTGGAGATGAAGCAGGGCATCTTCCGCCTGCACACGGGCTACGACTACCCCGGTCCGCACCAGGGCAATTTCTGCTGCAACGGCATACTGCCCGCCACGCGCCACGAGAGCGCCAAGCTCAAGGAGGTCAAGGCAGCCCACCAGTTTGTGAAGTTTGACGGTGCCACGTTCGACAACCGCCGCAACACCGCCACTGTCACCCTGCGCAATGCCTACAACTTCACCGACCTCAGCGAGCTTGACCTGCGCTATGAGGTGCTTGCCGACGGCCGTGTGGTCAGCAGCAAGACCGTGCACCTGCCTGCAGCGGCTCCCGGCTCCCAAGCCACGCTGACGCTGCGCCTCGCCAAGGTAAGCCTCGCCAAGGCAGCTGCCGCCGGACAGGAGGTGCTGCTCACCCTGCACGTGCTGCAGCGCAAGGCCACGGCGGCCACCGCCGCCGGCCATGAGGTGGCCCTCAAGCAGTATGTGGCCGTGGAG
>CAVAXH010000148.1:0-5371 GCA_963592505.1 Bacteroidaceae bacterium | reverse complement strand
CTCCTCCCACCGACCAGATTCTGCGCATGTGCTACCTCCAGCGCATGAAATATGCCGAAGTGGCCGAGGCGCTGAAGATAAGCCCAAACACGGTGAAGAAACACATCTCGAAAGCATTAAAAATCTTAAGAGAACTTTATAAAGGCAAAAAGGACACCCGATTTTCCTAATCGTGCGTCTATATATAAAGGTAACAGCAAAACCAAAGACAGATGAACCACGACATACCATCCACCGAAGACTTCACAAGAGAAGAGATTGCCCTGCGCAGTTGTCTGCTCCGCCAGGCTCATCCCGCCCCCGATGTGGAAGGAGAGTTGGAATCCTTCATGCAGCGTCGCGACATCAATGCGCACCGCCGCCGTCTCACGCTCGCCCTGTGGGCAGTGTCCGCCGTGGCCGCTGTGGCCCTGCTGTTCATCTGCCTGCATCCGCTGTTGCACAGCAGCCAGCTTCATGTGGCCGAAGGGGCCGTAGTGGCCTACGAAGCAAGCAGCGGCACCGCCGACCGGCAGATCACCCTGCAGCAAGACGACGAGACACCGCAAGCCGTGAGTGCCACCCAACTCAAGCAAGCCCCCACATCGACAACCACCCAACGCTATACCATCGCCACGCCGCAGGGTGCCGTTGCCGAAGTGACCCTTGCCGACGGCACCACCGTGTGGCTCAATGCCGGCAGCCGGCTCACCTATCCCGCACAGTTCATTGGGCACACGCGCGATGTGACGCTGCATGGCGAGGCCTACTTCAAGGTGGCTCACGATGCCGCCCATCCCTTCCTCGTGAAGACAGGCAGCGTGACCACCCGCGTGCTCGGCACCGAATTCAACGTGCGGGCCTACACCTCTGCCGACACCCACGTCACCTTGCTCCAAGGCAGTGTGGAGGTGACCCACGAGCGCAACACCAAGCGAATCTCTCCCGGAGAAGACGCCAGTATAGGCAAGAGCGGCATCATCGTGAGCGAGACCGACACCGAGCGCTTCACGGCATGGAAAGAGGGCGACTTCTATTTCGACAACGAGACGCTTCTCACCATCGCACAGGAGATAGGCCGTTGGTACAACGTGAGCGTGGTGTTCAACTCGTCCGAAAAGATGCACACGCGCATCTTCTTCGCAGCCCCCAAGAGCAGCGACATCAACGACATCGTAGATTTGCTCCACAGCATGGGCAAGGCCCAGGTGGAATACGACGGTCACCAAATCACCATAGAATAACCGAGACTGAGAGCAAATGCCGCAGATGCATTTGCTCTTTTTTTGCACTTTTTTGAGAAAACCGTACCCGATTTCTGTTTTTGTTCGTCCCAAAGTATATCAAAGACAGAAATAGAACAACTTTTAGTTAACAGGAACGTCACTTTTATGAAGAGAGAGAAAAAGAGAACCCTCCTTGCTCTGTTGCTGTTCAGCATGCTCACCCTGAGCCTGCAGGCACAAGACCTGAGCAAGAAGATGAACGCAACGTTCAAGAACACTCCTCTGTCGGAAGTGCTGAAGACCATCGGCAAGAAGACAGGGGTGAGAGTAGAATTCGCCTACGACGACGTTAACGGCTACAAAGTGAGCACGCATCTCGCCGGAGTGAATGCCGAGACTGCCGTAAAGACCGTCATCAGCGGCCATCCCCTCGCCTACAAGGTGGTGGGCGGCAAGTTTATCATCGTCTCGCGCAAGGCTACAGCCACACGCGCCAGCTACGCGGCAGCCGAACCCGCCGGCAGCACCAGCAACAGCAATGCCAACCAGTCCGGCAACGGCACCACAACCGTCAAGGGCACAGTGCTCGACGACATGGGCAATCCCATAGTGGGCGCATGGGTAACGATGGAGGGCAAGCGCGTAGGCGCCACGTCAGACGCCTACGGACAGTTCATGCTCGACGTGCCCGACAACTATTCGGGCTACCTCACCTTCAGCTACCTCGGCATGAAGAAAGAACGCGTGCGCGTAAGCAAAGGCCATGGCAAGCTTATGCGCGTGGTGCTCCACGAAGACGCGTCAACACTCGACGACGTCGTCGTGACGGGTTATCAGGTGCTCGACAAGCGAAGCCTCACGTCGGCCGTCACCTCCGTGAAGATGAAGGATCTGGAGCGTGCCGACATGAGCAGCCTCGACCAGATGCTCGAGGGCAAGATTCCCGACCTGCTCGTAACCAACAACTCTGCCGAGGTGGGCGTGGCTCCCAAGATCCGCATCCGCGGCACATCCACTCTCATCGGCAACCGCGAACCACTGTGGGTGGTAGACGGCATCGTGGTGCAGGACCCTGTCGACATCGCCGCCGAGGAGCTCAACGACCCCGACTACGTCAACCGCATCGGCAACGCCATCGCCGGCATCAACCCTCAGGACATCGACCGCATCGACGTGCTGAAGGATGCTGCCGCCACTGCCATCTACGGCACCAAGGCTGCCAACGGCGTCATCGTGGTGACCACGAAGCGCGGTTTCGAAGGCAAGCCGCAGATGAACTATTCTGCCAACACCACCTACAAGCGCCGTCCGCGCTACTCCGACCGCTCGGTCAACATGATGAGCTCGAAGGAGCGCATACAGCTCTCGCGCGAACTGGCCGCCTCCCACTACCACTGGGACAGCAACGTAACGCTCGTGGGATACGAGCAGGCGCTCAACTCGCTCTACAACAAAGACATAACCTACAGCGAGTTCGTCAGTCAGGTGTCTGACATGGAAAGCCAGAACACCGACTGGTTCGACCTGCTCTGCCGCGACAGCTGGTCGACCCAGCACACCGCGAGCGTCAGCGGCGGCAGCAACCGTTCGCGCTACTACGCTTCGCTCGGCTACAACATAGACAACGACGTGATCAAGGTCAACAGCAACGACCGCTACACCGCCTCGATGAACATCGACAACACGTTCAGCAAGCTGCTCACGGCCTCTTTCTCGTTCAACGGCTACCACTATGTGCGCAACTACTACCAGGACGACCTCAACCCGCTGGAGTATGCCTACACCGCCTCGCGCGTCATCAACCCCTTCAATGCCGACGGCACCTATGCCTACTACAAGAAGCGCATGTCGTCGAACCACAAATACAACTACAACCTGCTCAACGAGCTCGACAACAGCTACAAGAAGCAGACGGTCAACTCGTTTACCGTGACCGCCAACCTCAAGTTCACCTTCACCGACTGGCTCACGGGCAACGCCATCTTCTCCATGACCAACCAGAACACCGACATCGAAGGCTACTGGGGCGAGAAGACGGCACATGCCGCCGTGCTCCGCGGCAGCGAATACGGCGAAGACATCGAGTACAAGAGCAGTTCAACGCTGCCGCAGGGCGGTGAGCTCACCAAGAACAACGTTAGCGACCTCAACTGGACAGCCCGCTTCCAGCTCGACGCCAACAAGCAGTTTGGCGAAGACGACCGCCACAACGTGTATGCCACGCTGGGTATCGAAGCCAACTCCGACAAGTACAAAAGCTACCAGACCGTGAACCGCGGCTACTATCCCGACCGCGGCGAGACCTTCGTGACCAACATCGACCCTACCGTCTACACGGGCTACGCAGCATGGCTCACTAGCAACGTGCCAACCATAACCGACAACATAACCAACACCTTCTCCACATATCTCTCGGCCACCTATGCCTACAAGAGCCTCTGGCGCGTCAACCTCAACGGCCGCATCGACGGATCCAACAAGTTCGGCGACCGCAGCAACGAGAAGTTTCTCCCCATCTGGTCGCTCTCGGGCAGCTATAACGTGGGCGAGCTCATCAACGCCAAGTGGATCGACTACATGTCGCTGAAGGCTTCCTATGGATTCCAGGGCAACATGCTCAACTCGCAGTCGCCCACGATGACCATAAAGAAAGGCACCATGGACAGCTACTACAACGAGTTCACATCCACCGTCAACAGCCATCCCAACCCCGACCTGAAGTGGGAGAAGACATCGTCGTGGAACCTCGGTCTCGACATGAGCCTCTTCGACCGTACCCTCGAAATGGAAATCAGCGCCTACTACAAGAAGACCAAGGACGCCTTCATGACCAAGAAGGTGTCTACCGTCAACGGCACCTCATCCTACATCATCAACGGCGGCGACGTGACCAACAAGGGATACAGCTTCGACGTGACCTACAACGCCATCCGCACCAACAACTTCCGCTGGACGCTCTCCACCTCCATCTCGAAGGTCATCAACAGCATCGACTCGCGTCCCGACGCACAGACCTACGACCTCGACGACTTCCTCACGGGCAACGCCCTAGTCGAGGGACAGTCGGTGAACACCTTCTACAGCTACAAGTTTCTCGGCCTCAGCCCAAAGGACGGCGGCCCGCTCTTCGACGACTATGCCGACAACCCGGCTGCCCTGCGCGGTCTGAGCAAGTATGACGTCTACACCACCGTACTCGAAGCCTCGGGCAAGCGCGATGCCGACATCCAGGGCAGCCTCACCAACACCTTCCGCTACAAGAACTGGCGTGCATCCGTGTCGCTCGGCTACAGCCTCGGTGCCAAGACACGCCTCTTCGCCATGTACGGCAGTGCTGCCTCCGGACAGGCTTACGGCACGGAGATGTATCCCGAGAAGAACTATAGCCGCGACTACCAGGACCGATGGATGAATCCCGGCGACGAGACCAAGACCAACATACCGGCGCTCATTGCCTACAACACCGACGCCTACTGGAAATATATCACCCACTGGACACAGAGCAACGAGGTAGCCTACAGCGACATACCCACCATCGCCGACAACTACTGGGACATGTACGACTACTCCAACATACGCGTGGTGAGCGCCGACTATCTGAAACTGCAGAGCGCCAGCATCACCTATGAGATGCCGGCCAGCACACTGCACCACATCGGCCTGCAGCGTCTCGCCGTGACACTCTCCGCCTACAACCTGTTCTGCATCTGCGACAAAGCTCTCAAAGGTCAGACACCGACACAGGGCGGATTCTCAACCATCGAGCTCAGCGACCGCCCGAGCTTCTCGCTGGGTCTGAACGTAACATTCTAATCCACCACACTTCACATGAACCACAGGATATCAACATATATAGCGGCAGCAGCCATGGCCACAGCCATGCTCTCTGCCTGCACCGGCGACTTCATGAAGGAATACTCCCAGGATCTGAGTCGCGTGCAGTCGACCGACGACCTCAACGAACTCATCGTGGGCGACTGCCTCCTGCCCAAAGCTCTCTTCAGTTACGGCGGCTACACCTACAGCTACACAAACCCCAACTATGCCGTGCTCCACTTCATGGGCGACGAGATACAGGAAAACCTGTATATGGAGGGGCAAAACGACTTACTCGGAGTGAGAGAGACCTTCTATCCATATTTCACATGGCAGCAGAACGTCTACAC
>CAVAXH010000147.1:0-5377 GCA_963592505.1 Bacteroidaceae bacterium | reverse complement strand
CGTCTGGTGCGTGCTGAACAGCAGGTGCTTCTTGGCGAGAAGACGGAGTATGAACCGCTCTGTCGCCACTGCTTCCAACGGGCGGTCGAAGAAGACCGCCGCAACGCCCTGTCGAAAGATATTTTTGATGAGCAATAAAGGTGTGTGCCCATCGAAGAAAATGTCTTTGACGAACAGTCGACAAAGCTTCTATAGAAGGACATCTCTTTGATGGGCGCGTAACAAATGCTTTTCTTTAATCACACAACGCAACTATGTCTAAACCAATAACTTTCGATCGTTTCGTGCGCATGGCCGGCATCGCTCTACTGGTGCTTGCGGTGCTCTGGCTGGTCAACTATCTCAGCAGTGTGCTCATTCCCTTCGTGGTGGCGTGGCTCCTGGCCTACCTGCTCTACCCCGGCGTGAAATTTGTGGAGAACCGTCTGCATGTGCGCATCCGCGCGCTCTCCATCATCATCACGCTCGTGGCGGTGGTGTCGGTCATAGGGCTTATCCTCTACCTCATCATACCCCCGATGATCGACCAGTTTGAGAAGCTCTACATCATCCTGACCCACTGGCTGCACGAGACAACGCATACCAACTCCGTCTCCGAGTGGCTCTCGCAGGTGCTGGCACACAACCAGCACCGCATAGAGGCGTTCTTCCGCAGCGCTGACTTCACGGCAATGATGAAGAGCGCCACGCCCAAGGTGTTCAGTGTGCTCGGACAGACGGCAAACATCATCATCAGCATTGTGGCATCGCTCATCACGCTGCTCTACATGTTTTTCATCCTCATGGACTACGAGTATCTCACGGCCAACTGCATCCGCATCTTCCCGCCTAAGGTGCGGCCTTTCTGGCGCTCGCTGATGGGCGACGTGGAGCGTGAACTCAACAATTATATTCGTGGACAGAGTGCCGTGGCGGCTTGCATGGGTGTGATGTTCTGCATAGGCTTTTCTATCCTCGACTTCCCGATGGCCATTGGCCTTGGCATACTCATCGGACTGATGGATCTCGTGCCATACCTCCACACCTTTGCCCTCATCCCCACGGCCTTCCTGGCTATGCTCAAGGCGGCTGATACAGGACAGAACTTCTGGGTGGTCTTTGGCTTGGCCGTGGGCCTCTTCTGCCTGGTGCAGGTCATCACCGACATGGTGGTCACGCCAAAGATTATGGGTAAGGCGATGGGACTCAACCCTGCTGTGCTGCTGCTGTCACTGTCGGTGTGGGGAAGCATCCTGGGATTCATCGGACTCATCGTGGCTCTGCCCCTCACCACCATCATCATTGCCTACTGGCAACGCTATGTGACGCGTGAGAATGAAGCCGACGCTGAGGCGGCACCTCCTGCCGAAATGGCGTCGGACACACAGTCGGCCACCCCGTCTCAGCGCACATAGAACTCCTTTGTCAGGGCGTCATACCACTCGCTGCGGCTCCCGTCTGCCTGTTGCAGGCAATGCTCGGTGCGCTCGAAGGGGCGCCCGTTGCTCTTGGTGAAGGCCAGCATCTGTCGTTTGAAGGGCTTGCGTTCCACGGTTTTTATAAGAGCCTGCCGATACATGCGGAAGCCTGACAGACAGGCGGTTTCGATGAACCGTTCCACCACTTCTGTAGGCAGGATGACGCCCAGCACTCCGTCGGCCGTGAGCCACTGCCGTGCAAACTGCGTGATGTCGGCAAACGACAGGTCTACGGCATGGCGTGCCTGGCAGCGCTGCGCATCGGGTGCCTGCAGGCTGTCGACAAAATAGGGCGGGTTGCTCACTATGCAATCGTAGGGCTGCTCCGGCAGCCAGTCTTGCAGACGCACGTGGTGCACTTTCACCCTGTCGGCCCACTCCCCCACATTCTCTGCGGCTTGCTGCGCTGCGGCGCCGTCGGCCTCCACTGCGTCGACATGGCTGTCGGTAAAGCGCTGCGCCATCATCATGGCAATAAGCCCCGTGCCCGTGCCAATGTCGAGGATGCGGCGGCCGCCGTCAGCCCACGCTCCAAGGAGCACCCCGTCGGTGCCGACCTTCATGGCGCAGCGGTCCTGGCGTATGCAGAACTGGCGGAATGTGAACATGTCTTTTGCCATATCTCGTGCGTTTTTGTTTTTTGATCGCCCCCGAGGCGGGGAGCCATAATGAAGCATAGCGTGCACCTCTTTATTATATAAACGATGCGCGCCTCACTTGCAAAGTTAAGACTTTTGCCGCCATCTGCAAAATGCCCTCTGCCCTATTTTTGCACTCCTTTCCCCCTACTGCTCGAGAAATAATGGCATAAAACGACCGAATGATACGCTTTTTACCTATTATCGCAATAATTTTAGCAAATATGTTTGGAGGCAAAGGATAAAAAGCCTAATT
The DNA here is from genome assembly GCA_963592505.1 of Bacteroidaceae bacterium. Lineage (GTDB taxonomy): Bacteria > Bacteroidota > Bacteroidia > Bacteroidales > Bacteroidaceae > Prevotella. The sequence continues at coordinate 3,026 of CAVAXH010000147.1, read as the reverse complement.
TTGCAGCGTAATAAGCAAAAGCACTTTAAACAACGTTAAAGAATTAAAAGAAAAAGACTATGAAGAAAATCATGCTTATGGCCGCTATGGTGTTCGCATCAGTGGCTTCTTTTGCTCAGCAGGCTGTGGGTACATTCTCTATCCAGCCTAAGGTAGGTATCAACGTGAGCGACCTCAGCGACAACGATGCTGACGCACGCGTGGGCTTTGTGGCTGGTGCTGAGGCAATGTACCAGATCACCGATATCTTCGGCCTCTCAGCCGGTGTGCTCTACTCACAGCAGGGTGTGAAGCAGGACAATGGCAAGCTGAAGCTCGACTACGTGAACGTGCCCATCCTGGCCAACGTGTACGTGGTGAAGGGTCTCGCCGTGAAGCTCGGTATCCAGCCCGGTTTCAAGGTGAACAATGAGATCAGCGTTACTGGCAGCGGTGCACACGCATCTGCTTCTACATCAGGCACTATGCTCGAGGCTAAGGGTGTTGACCTCAGCATCCCCGTGGGTCTGAGCTACGAGTTCAACAACATCGTGCTCGATGCACGCTACAACTTCGGTGTCACAAAGGCTATGGAAGTCTATGACAGCAAGAACAGCGTGTTCCAGTTCACCGTGGGCTACAAGTTTGTGCTGTAATCGCAAGACACTCAGCGGCAGCTTTTGAAAGCTGACCGCATAACCAATAAAAGGGGGAGACGAGCCGTTGGGCTTCGTTTCCCTTTTTCTTTGTAGGGCCAGACGCTCTATTTCCCACCGCAGCTCCCCTACCCCCCTTGTGTTGCCTAAATTGCTGCAAACTACGTTTTTTAACACATGATGCAAGGAATGTCGAAGTTTTTTGCTAACTTTGCAAACTAAATGCATTGTGGCCGACACGCGCGCAGTGCGTCATCTTCATTTTCAGCAACACACATGAGCAACAAGCCAAACCCCTCCATACAGATGTTTGCCGACTACGACGGCGACATCAGCCACCTTTTCATGACCGACCCGCCTGAGGAAGTACCCGTGCTCGCCACGCGCAACATGGTGGTGTTTCCCGGTGTGCTCGTGCCCATCTTCATCGGCCGGAAGGAGAGCGTCAGTCTCATACGCAAGCTTTCCAAGAAAGAAAACGCTATCTGCGCCATCTTCTCACAGACAAACGCCGATGTCGATCTTCCTAGAGGCAAGGACCTCTACCCCACCGGTGTCTATGCCCACCTCGTGCGCATACTCGACATGCCGATGGGCAACGGCACGATGACTGCCATCTTTCAGGCACATGGCCGCTGCACGCTGGAGAAGATCACTGGCCTACGGCCTTATCTAAAAGGTAAGGTGGTGAAGATGGATGACCCCCTACCCCTCACCATCAGCAGTGAGCTGCAGACCATCATCGACGATGTGAAGACCACCTCGGCGAAGCTCATCAAGCTCAACGAGGACATCCCCAATGAGACGACGATGACCCTGCGCAACATCACCAACGAGACGATGCTCGTCAACTTCCTCTGCACCACGCTGCCCTTCAGTCCCAAGGACAAGATGGAACTGCTGCTCAAAGATGCCCTCGAAGACCGCGCCATCGCCCTGCTGAAGCTCGAGAACCGCGACATACAGTTGATGGAGCTCAAAGACCAGATCCGGCAGAAGACGCACGAAGACCTCGAAGAGCAGCAGCGCGAATACTTCCTGCAGCAGCAGATGAAAAACATCAAGCAGGAGCTGGGCACCGACGACGGGTCGCCCGAAAAGAAAGAACTGCAGGAGAAGGCCAAGGACAAGAAGTGGAACGAGGAGACGGCAAAGATCTTCTATAAGGAACTCGACAAGCTCGATCTGCTCAATCCGCAGAGCCCCGACTACAGCCTCCTCGTGGGGTACCTGCAGCAGATGGTGGCACTGCCCTGGAACGAATACACCGACGACAACCTCGACCTCAAACGCGCCAAGCGCATACTCGACCATGACCACTACGGCATGGAGAAGGTCAAGGAGCGCATACTCGAGCATCTCGCCGTGCTGCAGCTCAGAGGCGACCTCAAGTCGCCCATCATCTGCCTCTACGGACCTCCGGGTGTGGGCAAGACATCGCTCGGAAAGAGCATCGCCGCAGCCATGAAGCGCAAGTATGTGCGCATGTCGCTCGGAGGCGTGCACGACGAGAGCGAGATACGTGGCCACCGCCGCACCTACGTGGGTGCCATGCCCGGCCGCATCATCAAAGGCATACAGAAGGCCGGCTCGTCGAACCCCGTCTTCATCCTCGACGAGATCGACAAGGTCACGCAGAACACCCTGCACGGCGACCCCTCGTCGGCCCTGCTTGAGGTGCTCGACCCCGAACAGAACAGCGCCTTCCACGACAACTTCCTCGATGTGGACTACGACCTCTCGAAGGTACTCTTCATTGCCACAGCCAACGACCTCAGCACACTGCCCACGCCGTTGCTCGACCGCATGGAGATCATCGAGGTGCCGGGCTACATCACCGAAGAGAAGGTGGAGATCACGCGCCGTCACCTCATACCCCGCGAACTGCAAAACACCGGCCTCGACCACCTCGACGCCAAGCTGACATTCCCCAAGGCCACACTGGAGAAGATCATCGAGCAGTACACACGCGAGAGCGGTGTGCGCCAACTGGAGAAGCAGATCAACAAAGCCCTGCGCAAGATGGCGTTCCAATATGCCTGCAACGGCAGTCTGCCCTTCGAGAAGGTGCCGCCCGCACAGGTGGAAGGCCTGCTCGGCAAACCGCCCTTCTACCGCGACGCCTACCAGGCCGGTGGCGACGCCGGTGTGGTGACCGGACTGGCATGGACCAGCGTGGGGGGAGAGATACTCTTCATAGAGACCAGTCTCAACAAAGGACACGGCAGTCGCCTGACGCTCACCGGCAACCTCGGTGAGGTGATGAAGGAGTCGGCAATGATCGCCCTGCAATATGTCAAGGCGCATGTGGAACAGCTGAACGTTGACTACCGCATCTTCGACAACTGGGACATACATATCCACGTGCCCGAGGGTGCCACGCCTAAGGAC
>CAVAXH010000146.1:0-5402 GCA_963592505.1 Bacteroidaceae bacterium | reverse complement strand
GCCCCCGACCGGACGGCGGCCGCGAAGCGGCAAATTCCTAAATTGGCTTACCCTAACGGCCGCCGAGCACGCTTCCTAAATTCCTGACAACAAAAAAAAACTGTTGGGGCTAGCCGAACGGCGGCCGCGAAGCGGCAAATTCTTAAATTCCAGACAAGAAATCCTTTGAGGCTCCCCTGTCAGCGCCCGCTCATCACTTCTTGTCGTTGAGCTTCAGCAGGCGCTTGTATTCTTTCTTGGTGAGCCGCATGAACGAGCCGTGCTGCGGTCCGTCGACACCCTCGATGTCTACCGGGTCACGGAAGTTGCGCAGGTGCTCGTCGGCACGGCAGATGCGGTAGTGCTTCGGCGAGTCGCTGTATTGTATGTAGGCCACGCGCCACGTGTCATCGCCTATGAGCTGGAAGGCGCTGGAGCCCTCACATTTCTTGCGGCCCTCAAAACTCACATAGTCGTGCTCCACGGGTTCGCCCCATCCGTAGGTGAGATGATCCGACACGGCGGTGTAGATGCCGGGCTTGCCGCCTTCCTTCTTGATGAGCATGTGATACTTGCCGTCGCTGAGCAGGTTGATGTCGGCATCGATGGTGGCATAGCCCCAGTCGAAGAGCAGGCGCGGCGTGGTGAGCCGCGTGAAGTCTTTCGAGGCATGGCTGTAGTACATGCGGTCATACTGTTCCTCGGCGCGGTTGAGCATGGAGTAGTAGATCATGTAGCCGCCACGCTCGCCGTCGGGCCACACATAGTCGGGGTCCCAGAACACCTGGGGTGCCCACACGCGGTTGATGGTCGACCAGTCGCGGTAGGGGCTCTGTGCCGTCTGTCCGTCGCAGAAGACCGACATGCCCTTGCGGAAGTCGAACGTCACCGACTGCCACTCTATGAGGTCCTTTGACCGCAGCAGGTCGATGCCGTAGTTGTCCCACACATGGCTCTTGGCCACACACATGTCGGTGGTCACCATGACATAGCCTTTCTTGTTCCATGCCCGGGTGACGTAGGCATCGCGTGTGCCGCCCTCGATGCGTGCATGCTCCTTGGGGTCGAAGATGGGCTTGCCGCCGAGGATGTCCTGATAGTGGTAGCCGTCGCGGCTGACGGCATAGGCTGTCCACTCGCCGTGTCCGCTCATGTGGCAGTAGAGATATCCGTAGGTGCCCTTCACGGGGTTCTGGCCGTAGGCCGTGGTGGTCATGGCCGCCAGCAGGGCGGCAACAAGCGCTTTTTTCATGTGCGTAGGTTTTTGGTTGCTACAAAGTTAGGCATTTGCTTTCAAAAGCGTGCAAAAGTGTGCGTAAAAACAACATCTTTTTCGTATTTATCATTAGATAGACGACAGTTATCGCACATAAGGAAAACCAAATATACAATGTCAACGATTATGAACAAGTTATTCGCAACGCTTGCACTGCTGCTGGTTGCCGTGACCCCGTCGTGGGCCGACGACGCCGACAGCACCGTGGTGACCTTCGACTTCGCCACGACCGCCAGCACCGACGGTGCCTACACGGGCACCCTGAAGGACGGCGCGCGCCTCACGACGTATGCCGGCCATCCCGTGCTGGCCCTGGGCGACGACGGTGGCTACTTCGACCTCGGCGAGGCCCTGGGCAAGAGCCTGGGCAGCCTCAGCCAGTTCACCATCTCCACCGATGTGTTTATCCCCGCGACGACCGACACCACGCAGAACGGCAACTTCATCTGGTGTTTCGCCAACTCGTCGTCGACGGGCTATCTCTTCTACAGCGCCAAGGGGCAGCGCTATGCCATCTCCAAGACCGACTACACCGGCGAGGAGGGCATGAGCATCCGCTCCACCATGATGCCCACGCTCGGACGGTGGTTCAACGTGGCTGTCATCATGCGGTCCACGGGCAAGGTGTATGTCAACATCAACGGCTCGAGCGCCGGCTCGGCCAAGGTGTCGCTGACACCCACCGACCTCAACGCGCTGGTCAGCAACTGTCTCGGACGCAGCTGCTACAGCGGCGACAAGACGCTGAAGGGCGCCATGTACAGCAACTTCAAGGTGTGGCACTATGCCATCTCGTCGAAGGAGCTGACAGCCATACGCACCGACGCCACACGTGCGGCCCTGAACGCCCACATCGACTCGCTGGAGCAGGCCCGCAAGGACTCGCTGCAGCAGATAGAGGATGAGGCCACGCTCGCCACGTTCACCATGGCCGACATGCACCATCTCTTCGACAATGTCGACCTGCCCACCACCTACCGGGGCGGCACCGTGGAGTGGACCACCAGCGATGCATCGGTCATCACGGCCGACGGCGTCATCTCCCGTCCGCCCTATGGCGCCGAGGAGACCACGGCCACGCTGACCGCCCACCTCGCCCTGCGCAATGCCCGTGTCGACATGTCGTTCGAGGTGTCGGTCATGCCCAACCTCTCTGAGGAGGAGAGCCTGGCCTACGACCTCGAGAACCTCACGCTCAGCAACAAGCGCAACAACCTCTACGACCAGCTGACGCTGCCCACCGTGGGCCGTCTGGGGTCTGTCATCACCTGGCAGTCGGGCGACACCGAGTGGCTCTCCAACACCGGACAGGTGCTGCAGTCGTCAAGCACCGAGAAGCACCACGTCACGCTGACGGCCACGCTGCTGCGCGGCACGCTGCGCCAGACCAAGACGTTCGACGTCTACATCCACCAGCACGAGCCTTACAAGAACTATCTCTTCGTCTACTTCCCCAGCAACAGCAACGAGAACCTCTACTATGCCATCTCCGAGGACGGCTACAACTACACGCCGCTCAACAACGGACGGGCGTTCTTCGCTGCCGACAGCACCACCGTCATGGGCGGCCTGCGCGACCCCCACATCCTCAGAGGCGAGGACGGCTGTTTCTACATGGCCGTCACCGACATGAAGAGTGCGCTCGGATGGAGCAGCAACCGCGGACTGGTGCTCATGAAGTCGACCGACCTCATCCACTGGACACACCACACCGTGCACTTCCCCACGAAGTATGCCGGCACGCCGTTTGCCAACGTCACGCGTGTGTGGGCTCCCGAGACCATCTGGGACCCGCAGGCACAGAAGTACATGGTCTACTTCTCGCTGCGCACCGCCGACGGCACCATCAGCTACGACAAGGACTACTACTGCTATGCCAATGCCGACTTCTCCGACCTCGAGGGTGAGCCCACCTATCTCTACGACCGCGGCTCGGCCACCATCGACATGGACATCGTCTACAACGAAGCCGACTCGCTCTACCATGGCTTCTTCAAAAACGAGGACATGGGCGGCATCTGCAAGGTCACCGCACGCACGCTGACAGCTCCCGAGGGCGCTCCGCTGGGCAGCCAGTGGTCGGCACCGTCGGCCACGCTGCAGCAGACCACCGAGGCGGTGGAGGGTGCCGGCGTGTTCAAGCTCATCAACCAGGATGCGTGGGTGCTGATGTACGACTGCTACACGGCCGGACACTATCAGTTCTGCTCCAGCCCGGACCTCACGACGTTCTCCTTCGTGCAGAACACCGCCACCAGCGGTGCCTTCACGCCCCGCCACGGCACGGTGCTCCCCATCACCGCCGAGGAGACGGCAGCCCTGCTCGAGGCCTTCCCGCCTGCCACCGCCACCACGCTGGCCCTGCAGGGTGCCAACGATGTCAACGTGAAGCAGGACAACGTGTCGGTGGGCAGCACCACGGCGTTCATCCCGGTGCGCCCGGGCACCGACCTGAGCCACTATGACCCGCAGCTCGAGGCATCGCTTGGTGCCACCGTCAGCCCGCAGGGGCCGCAGGACTTCACCCAGGGCGCCGTGACCTACACCGTCAGCGACGGCTCCGCCACGAAGACCTATGCCGTCACCGTGGAGGCCGACGGCAACCCGGTCATCGCCGGCTTCCATGCCGACCCTGAGGTGCTGGCATCGCGCAAGACAGGCCACTTCTACATCTACCCCACCACCGACGGCTATGCCAGCTGGGGCGGCTATTCGTTCGACGTGTTCTCGAGCCCCGACCTCGTCAACTTCACCAACGAGGGCACCTTCCTCAACCTCAAGAGCGGCGGCGATGTGGCATGGGCCACGGGCAACGCCTGGGCGCCCTGCATCGAGGAGAAATGGATGGACGGCAAGTGGAAGTATTTCTTCTACTTCAGCGGCCAGAACAAGAGCCTCGGCAAGAAGACGCTGGGCGTGGCCGTGGCCGACAACCCCACCGGTCCCTTCAAGGCTTCGGCCAAGCCCATCGTGAGCACCACCAGCGGCGGCCAGATGATCGACTCTGACGTGTTCACCGACCCCGAGTCGGGACAGACCTACTATTATTATGGCAACGGACAGATGCACTACCGCCTGCTCGCCGACGACATGATGTCGACCGTGGGCAACGAGTACACCATCACGCCCAGCGGCGGCTCGCTCTCCGACTATGCCTTCCGCGAGGGCACGTATGTGTTCTATCGCAACGGCATCTACTACTTCCTCTGGAGCGTCGACGACACGGGCGCTGCCAACTACCATGTGGCCTACGGCACCGCCAAGTCGCCCACCGGCCCCATCGAGGTGGCCACCAACCCCATCGTCATCATCCAGGACCCGTCGAAGGAGATCTATGGCACCGGCCACAACTCGGTGGTCAACGTGCCGGGCACCGACGACTGGTATATCGTGTACCACCGCATCAACAAGCACTATCTCAACAACAGTCCTGGCGTGCACCGTGAGGTGTGTGTCGACAAACTGACGTTCTCGGCCGACGGCCGCATCAACCGCGTGACGCCCACCCGCGAGGGCATCAGTCCCGTCGACAACAGTGCGCTCATCGAGGCTGCCACCGCCATCAGCCTTCCCGAGACGGCTGAAGGCAGCAGCACCTCTTCGGCCAAGGTCACCAGCGTGGCCTACTACAACGCCGACGGCACCTGTCTGGGCGCCGTGGCTCCGCAGGCCCACGGCCTCTACATCCGCAAGGAGATGCGGGCCGACGGCACCGTGCGCAGTTTGAAGATCGTGCGCTAAGCATCATGCGCCCGCCTTGAGGCGGAGCACCGCAGTGTGCCCCACCCCAAGGCGGGTTCAACCCTATCATACATCGTTTTAACAATATGCACGGCCGTTTACTATAAACGGCCGTGCATATTATTGGTGGTCGAGCGAAGCGAGGAGCCCGCAGACAAGTGCCACACATCTCTCCCCCTTTCGTCCTCGAAGAGGGCTGGGCCAATGGGCGACGATGCAGGCTGGACCAGTTGGCGACGACGCGGGCTGGACCAATGGGCGACGATGCGGGCTGAACCAGTTGGCGGCGATGCGGGCTGGGCCAGTTGGCGACGATGCGGGCTGGGCCAATGGTCGGCGACGCGGGCTGGACCAGTTGGCGACGATGCGGGCTGAAAGCCCAGCAATTACCCAGCCCAGGGCAACG
>CAVAXH010000145.1:0-5424 GCA_963592505.1 Bacteroidaceae bacterium | reverse complement strand
AACAACAGATGTGACAACATGTGCAGGCGCCCTACCCTTCTCTCAGCGCCGGCGTGTGTGTGCGTGTTTAGCTCCGGGGGAGTTTGCGTATCACCAGCGCCGAGTTGGTGCCGCCGAAGCCAAACGAGTTGCTGAGCACGGTGTTGACCTCGGTGTCGACGGTCTTGGCGGCGATGTTGAGGTGCTCGGAGTGTTCGTCGGGGTTCTCGAAGTTGACGTTGGGCGCCACGAAGTTGTGCTGCATCATCAGCGTGCTGTAGACGATCTCCGAGGCTCCGGCCATCCAGCACTCGTGGCCCGTCATGCCCTTGGTGGATGAGATGAGGGCGTGCTTGCCGCGAAACATGCGGTCGAGGGCGATGGCCTCATACATGTCGCCCTGGTGGGTGCTGGTGGCGTGTGCGTTGATGTAGTCGACGTCGTCGGGCTCGATGCCGGCGCTGTCGAGGGCTCGCGTCATGGCCAGCACGCTGCCGTCGTCGCTGGGCTGGCTGATGCCGCCACCGTTGCTCGAGAAGCCGTAGCCCACCACCTCGGCCAGGATGGTGGCGCCGCGGGCCACGGCGTGGTCATAGTCTTCGAGCACGAGGGCTGCCGCGCCGCCGCTGGGTATGAGTCCGTCGCGGTCGCGGTCGAAGGGCCGGCTGGCCTTGGCCGGCTCGTCCATGCGGATGGAGAAGGCGCCGAGGGCGTCAAACGAGGCCATCGAGTAGTAGTTGGTCTCCTGTGCGCCGCCGCAGAGCACCATCTGCTGCAGGCCCTGGCTGATCATCATGTAGCCCAGGCCTATGGAGTGGCTGCCGCTGGCGCAGGCCGCGCTGACGGTGAAGTTGACGCCGCGCAGGTGGAAGATGGTGCTGAGGTTCATGTTGACCGTGGAGTTCATCGACTGGAAGATGATGCCATAGCCGAGCATGGCCGAGTCGTGTTTCTCGTCCATGATCTTCGAGGCTTCGATGACGGGCTTTGCCGACGAGTCGTTGCCGAAGATGCAGCCCACCTCGTGGTGCAGGAGATAGTCGTCGTCGATGCCGGCCTGGGCGAAGGCCTGCGTGCTGGCCATATAGGCATAGCGTGCCTCCTCGGACATGCCGGCGCGGGTGTGGCGGTCGAGCATCTGCTTGGTGATCTTGGGCTCTTCCACGATGCCCGTGAGGGCCGACCGGTAGCCATACTCCAGCCGTTCGGCCTGTATGCCGATGCCCGACCGTCCGGTGTAGAGCGACTCCCTGACCTGCTCGAGGTCGGTGCCCAGACACGACCATATTCCCATTCCTGTTATTACTACTCGTTTGCTCATTGCGTAAAGTCTTGTTTTTGTCGAAGAACTGTTGGTTGTCGTTATATATAAATATGTGTGTAGGTTGGTCCTATAAGGAGAGAGAGGGCTGAGGGGGAGGGGGCTTCTTAGGTGTAGAGCCCGCCGTTGACGCTGATGACCTCGCCGGTGATGTAGGCAGCCTCGTCGCTCACGAGGAAGGCCACGGTGGCGGCCACCTCCTCGGGGCGCCCGAAACGTCCCACGGGCACGAGCTTCTTCAGCTCGTCGTGGGGCAGGTCGCTGGTCATGTCGGTCTCGATGAAGCCCGGCGCCACGGCGTTCACCGTGACATGGCGCGGCGCCACCTCCTGTGCCAGCGCCTTCGTGGCACCGATGAGGGCGGCCTTCGCCGCGCTGTAGTTGACCTGTCCGGCCATGCCCTTCTGTCCGGAGAGCGATGCCACGTTGACGATGCGGCCGCCGTGACGGCGCGGCATCATGTGCTTGAGCAGGCGGCGGGTGATGTAGAAGAAACCGTTGAGGTTCACGTCGAGCACGCTGTGCCAGTCGTCGGCCGACATCATGAACATCACGTTGTCGCGGCGGAAGCCTGCATTGTTGACCAGCACCGAGATCCACTCGCCGGGGTGGGCGGCCTCCCACTGGTCGAGGGCGGCATCGGCGGCTGCGGGGTCCGACACGTCGAAGGGCAGCAGCTCGGCGTGTCCGCCGGCGGCTTCGATCTGGTTCTTCACCTGCTCGGCCTCGGTGGTGTTGGAGCGGTAGTTGATGATGATGGCATAGTCGCTGGCCAGGCGCAGGGCTATGGCGCGCCCTATGCCCCGCGAGGCTCCTGTTATCAGTGCGTATCTCATGTCTTTTGCGTTGTCTTTGGGTGGGGCGCACCGCCGCGGCGTGGCGACGGCAGCCCGCGTTATGGCTTGTAAAGGTACGATTAAAATTGCAAACTAACGAAACGATGGCGACAAAATGCTTCTGCCGGCATAAAAAAAAAGAGGACTGCCGCCACGCCAGCTCACCAGCTGCGCCCCAGCAGATGGCCGGCCACCACAGCGGCAAAGCCCACCAGCAGGCTGGCACCCATATAGAGCAGCGAGGTGAGCGCGCGCCCGTCGGCAGCCAGCGACGCGCTCTCGTTCATAAACGTGGAGAAGGTGGTGAAGCCGCCGCAGAAGCCCGTGGTGAGCAGCAGCCGCACCGAGGGCGACAGCCAGCCGCCCGACGCGCCCGCCCCCGAGAGCAGACCGATGAGCAGACACCCCACCACATTCACCGTGAACGTGCCCAGCGGGAAGGCACCGCCCACACACGCAGCCAGCAGCCGCGACACCGCATAGCGCAGGCCGCCGCCAACAAAACTGCCAATGCTGACAAGCAACAACTCTTTCATACCGTGTTTTCTTTTTCATTATCGGGCAAAAACCGTTGCCCGCTGCAAAAGTACGGCTTTTCGGCTACATAGCCACACGCGCAAAAAAGTTTTTTGTCGCGTCCGCGCCCACTTGTCACACCATTGTATGCCTAACCGCACCACACATCGGCAGAAAGCGCAAGCCGCGGCATTGTAACACGATTGTAACAACAATGAAAAACGCGTGTAACAACAGACGCATAACTTTGCAGCCGAAAGGAAACCAATCAAACCAAATAGGATTTCAATGGAAACCATGTATCTTTGCATCGTCGTCTTCCTGCTCTGCCTGGCCGTCTTCGACCTGTTTGTGGGCGTGAGCAACGATGCCGTCAACTTCCTGCAGTCGGCAGTGGGCGCCCGCGTGGCAGCCTTCCGCACAGTGCTAATCATCGCTTCGGTGGGCGTGATCCTCGGAGCCGTGCTCTCCTCGGGCATGATGGACGTGGCGCGCCACGGCATCATGATGCCCGACAGGTATTCGTTTCATGAGGTGATGACCATCTACCTGGCCGTCATGGTCACCGACGTCATCATCCTCGACATGTTCAACACGCTGGGCATGCCCACCTCCACCACCGTGTCGCTCGTCTTCGAACTGCTCGGCGGCACCGCCATGCTCGCCCTGCTCAAGGTCATTGCCGACCCGCAGCTCGACTACAGCATGCTGCTCAACTCCAACAAGGCGCTGCAGGTCATCATCGCCATCTTCGTGTCGGTGGCCATCTCGTTTGTGGTGGGTATGGTGGTGATGTGGATCAGCCGCGTGGTGTTCACGTTCAACTACAAGCGCCACTCGCGCTACGGCATCGCCATCTTCGGAGGCATAGCCTTCACAGCCCTCAGCTACTTCATCTTCATGAAGGGCATCGGCAAGAGCCCCTACCTCAGCAGCTCCGTGCGCGACTACATCGACGCCAACACCAACATGCTGCTCGTGCTGACATTCATCGGAGGCACCATCATCATGGAGGTGCTCCACCTGCTGAAGGTCAACATCTTCAGCTTCACCGTGCTCATGGGCACCTTCGCCCTGGCCATGGCCTTCGCCGGCAACGACCTGGTGAACTTCATCGGTGTGCCCCTGGCCGGCCTCGACTCCTACCAGGACTACACGGCCAACAGCGCCGGTGCCGGCATCGACGGCTTCATGATGTCGTCGCTCATGGAGAGCGCCAAGACGCCTCCCGTCTACCTGATGGCCGCCGGCGTCATCATGATCGTGGCCATGGCCACATCAAAGAAGGCGCAGAACGTCATCAAGACCTCCGTGGACCTGGCACGCCAGGACGAGGGCGACGAGATGTTCGGCTCGAGCCGCGCCGCACGCGCCATCGTGCGCTTCTGCCAGACCATGATCGAGAGCGTGGCACACCTCTTCCCGCTGGGCATGCGCCAGTGGGTCAACAAGCGCTTCGACGCCACCGACGTGGTGCTGCAGGACGACAAGGCCGCCTTCGACGTGGTGCGCGCCGCCGTGAACCTCGTCATAGCCTCCATGCTCATCACCTTCGGCACCAACCACAAGCTGCCGCTGTCCACCACCTACGTCACGTTCATGGTGGCCATGGGTACGAGCCTCGCCGACCGCGCCTGGAGCCGCGAGAGCGCCGTGTTCCGCGTGACGGGCGTGCTGAGCGTCATCGGCGGATGGTTCATCACCGCCGGCGTGGCCTTCCTGGCATGCGCCCTGGTGTGCCTCTGCATGTGGTTTGGCGGTGTGATCATGCAGGTGGCGTTCATAGCCCTCGTGATCTTCCTGCTCTACCGCAGCAACCGACAGTACAAGCGCAAGCAGGAGGCCACACAGACCGAGGACGACGGCTTCCGCCTGATGATGCGCACACGCGACCCGGAACTGGTGTGGGAGATGCTGCGCAAACGGGTGCGCGACACACAGGCCAACATGTGCCGGCTGGCGCTCGACGAATACAACGCCATCGTGGAGGGCTTCGCCACCGACAACGTGAAGACGCTGCGCACCACCGACAAGACGCTGCGCCGACAGGTCGACGTGCTGAAGAAATGCCGCCGGCAGGAACTGCTCGGACTCAAGCGCGCTCCCATGGAGATAGCCATCGAGCGCAACACGTGGTTTCACGTGGGGGCCAACGCCGACCAGCAGTACATCTACACGCTGCGACGCATGCTGCAGCCCATCAAGGAGCATGTGGACAACAACTTCAACCCCATGCCCGAGCTCTATGCCAACGAGTATGAGACGGTGCGGCGACGTGTCAACGACCTGATGAAGATGACCTGCGAGGCCATCGAGACCAACCGCTACGAACAGTACCGCAGCGTGCTGGCCGAGGCCGACGTCTGCAAGGACGACCTCTCGGTGATACGCAAGACGCAGATGAACCGCATGCAGAAAAACCTGTCGAACAAGACGCTGCAGGTCGACATGGTCTACCTCAACCTGCTGCAGGAGACACAGCAGCTGCTCAGCGTGATGCGCCACCAGCTGCGCTCTGCCAAGAAGTTCATGGAAGACTAAGCACACCTGCCTCTGCCCGCACCCCGCACGGCAGGGGCAGGGTGTTCAAAATCGACATGTTTTAGTGAGACATTTTGTGCCCGTTTCACCCTCTTTTATCCTGTCCACGACGCAGGCTGAACCAATGATCGACGACGCGGGCTGAACCAACGACGACGCGGGCTGAACCAATGGTAGACGACGCGGGCTGAACCAACGACGACGCGGGCTGAAAGCCCAGCAATTACCCAG
>CAVAXH010000144.1:0-5501 GCA_963592505.1 Bacteroidaceae bacterium | reverse complement strand
AATTATTCGCTTGAAAATCATGCACTGTTTTTTATGAATTTTGAACACCCTACCCCCACACAAAAAAAACTCCCTCTGTCTGCACTGTTGGCAGGCGGAGGGAGTTTTTTGTGATATGCGGTGAGTCCGATTACTTGTTTCTCAGAGCCTTCAGATTCTCCTCGATGGCGGCAATCTTCTCTTCGGCATCGCTCTGCTTCTTGCGCTCGCGCTCTACGACGGCCTCAGGGGCATGAGCCACGAAGTTGTCGTTGGAGAGCTTCTTCTTCACGCCTGTCAGGAATCCCTGCAGGTGCTCCAGGTCTTTCTCGAGCTTGGCAATCTCGGCATCCACGTCGATGAGGTCGCCCACAGGCACGGCAAACTCGTCGGTGCCCACCATGAAGGCGCTGGCATCGGCAGTCTTGCTGTCCACGGTGGTGAAGGCCTTGAGGTTCGCCATCTTGACGATGATGTCGGCGAAGGCGGCATAGTGGTTCTCGCCCACAGCCTGCAGGTCGAGCTGCTGCTTGGGAGCGATCTGCTTCTGGCTGCGCACCGAGCGCACGCCGGCCACGATGACCTTCACGTTCTCCACGCTGGCGCAGAGCTGCTCTTCGTCGGCAGTGGGGGCTGCGATGTGCAGTTCGGAGGTCATGATGCTCTCGCCCTCTTTGCGGTCGCCGAGGTGCTGCCACAGCTCTTCGGTGATGAATGGCATGAACGGATGGAGCATCTGCAGCAGGGTCTCGAAGAAGTGGAGCGTGGCCTCGTAGGTGGCCTTGTCCACAGGCTGGGCCTGGCCGTCAACATAGGCGGGCTTCACCATCTCCAGATACCAAGCCGAGAACTCATCCCAGAAGAGGCGGTAGACGGTCATCAGCGCCTCGGAGATGCGGTAGGTCTTAAACTGCTCGTCGAGCGTCTTGGCGGTCTCCTTCAGTTTGGCATCAAACCATGCCACGGCGGTCTTGGCCGTTGCGGGCTGCTCGACGTCGGCTGTCTGCCAGCCCTCCACCAGGCGGAACGCGTTCCAGATCTTGTTGTTGAAGTTGCGGCCCTGCTCGCAGAGCGTCTCGTCGAACAGGATGTCGTTGCCTGCGGGTGCGGCGAGCATCATGCCCATGCGCACGCCGTCGGCACCATACTTGGCGATGAGCTCGAGCGGGTCGGGCGAGTTGCCGAGGCTCTTCGACATCTTGCGGCCCAGCTTGTCGCGCACGATACCGGTGAAGTAGACGTGGCGGAAAGGCATCTTGCCGCGATACTCGTAGCCGGCCATGATCATGCGGGCCACCCAGAAGAAGATGATGTCGGGACCGGTCACCAGGTCGGCCGTGGGATAATAGTAGCTGATCTCCTCGTTGTCGGGGTCGAGGATGCCGTTGAACAGCGAGATGGGCCAAAGCCAGCTCGAGAACCAGGTGTCGAGGCAGTCGGGCTCCTGCTCCAGATCGGCGGCTGTCAGCGCCGGGTTCTTCTCCTGAGCCAGCTGGAGAGCCTCCTCGGCGGTCTCGGCAACGGCAAAGTCGCGCTTGCCGTCGGCCGTGGTGTAGTAGTAGGCCGGTATGCGATGGCCCCACCACAGCTGTCGCGAGATGCACCAGTCCTTGATGTTCTCAAGCCAGTAGCGGTAGGTGTTCTTGTATTTCTTCGGATAGAACTCCAGCTCGTCGCTCATCACGGGGTCGAGGGCGATGTCGGCAAAGTGCTGCATCTTCAGGAACCACTGTGTGGAGAGCTTCGGCTCGATGGGCACGTTGGTGCGCTCGGAGAAGCCCACCTTGTTGTCGTAGTCTTCCACCTTCTCCATCAGCGCCTTGTCCTGCAGGTCGACGGCAATCTGCTTGCGCACGTCCATGCGGTCCTGGCCCACATACATGCCGGCAGCCTCAGAGATGGTGCCGTTGTCGTTGAAGATGTCGATGGTCTCCAGGTGGTGTTTCAGACCCAGCATGTGGTCGTTGATGTCGTGGGCGGGGGTGACCTTCAGACAGCCCGTACCAAACTGTATGTCGACGTATGAGTCCTCGATGACGGGGATGCAGCGGCCCACGAGCGGCACGATGACATGCTTGCCCTTGAGCCAGGTGTTCTTCACGTCGTCGGGGTTGATGCACATGGCCGAGTCGCCCATGATGGTCTCAGGACGTGTGGTGGCCACCACGGCGTAGTAGCCTTTGTCGTCGCAGTGCATCACGTTGCCCTCGTCGAGGCGCTTCACCGAAGCCTGGTCCTCGGGGGCGACGTAGTATTTCAGATAGTAGAGCTTCGAGTGCTCCTCCTTGTAGATCACCTCTTCGTCGGAGAGGGCTGTCTGGGCCTTCGGGTCCCAGTTCACCATGCGCACGCCGCGGTAGATGTATCCCTTGCGGTAGAGGTCCACGAAGACGTGGATGACGCTCTTCGAACGTGTCTCGTCCATGGTGAACGAGGTGCGGTCCCAGTCGCATGAGCAGCCCAGATGGCGCAGCTGCTTGAGGATGATGCCGCCGTGCTCGCGCGTCCAGTCCCAGGCATGCTCCAGAAACTGCTCGCGGGTGAGGTCGGTCTTCTTGATGCCCTGTGCGGCCAGACGGCCCACCACCTTGGCCTCGGTGGCAATGGAGGCGTGGTCGGTGCCGGGCACCCAGCAGGCGTTCTTGCCTTCCATGCGGGCGCGGCGCACCAGGATGTCCTGTATGGTGTTGTTGAGCATGTGCCCCATGTGGAGCACACCGGTGACGTTGGGCGGCGGGATGACCACTGTGTAGGGCTCACGGCCGTCGGGCTTCGAACTGAACAGCTTGTTGTCGAGCCAGTACTGATACCATTTCGACTCCACTTCCTTGGGGTCGTACTTACTTGCTAATTCCATGTTATTATTGTTCTTTTACCTTATTGTCTAATAAAACATTGCAAAATTAATACTTTTCAACCTAAAATCATTAACTTTGCAGCAAATAATAGGTTTTTATGCATACGAGGGAAGAAAAACTGGAGGCTTTCGGCCGGTTGCTCGACGTACAGGACCGACTGCGCAAAGATTGCCCGTGGGACCGCAAGCAGACCTTCGAGAGTCTGCGCCCCTACACCATCGAGGAGGCTTTCGAGCTGGCCAATGCTGTGGCGTGTGGCAATCTCGAGGAGGTGAAGAAGGAGCTGGGCGATGTCATGGAACATGTCATTTTCTACTCTTTGCTGGGCGAGGAGCAGGGCGCTTTCGATGTGGCCGATGTCTGCCACACGCAGAGCGACAAGCTGATGTTCCGGCACGACTTCATCGACTGGGGCCCCGACACCACATGGCCCGGCTGTCCTCAGTGGACGGTGTCGAGCTCCGAACTGGTCATCAACGCCAATGGACAGGTGGTCTATGCCGACGAACAGGACGACAGCCTCACCAACCCCACCACGGCCTCGCAGGTGGAGAGCACCTGGGAGCAGCGCAAGCAGCGTGAGCGCCACGGCAACACGTCGGTGCTCTCGGGCGTGCCCGCCTCGCTGCCGTCGCTCATCAAGGCTTACCGCATTCAGGACAAGGCCCGCAACGTGGGCTTCGACTGGGAGAAGAAGGAGGACGTGTGGGCCAAGGTGCGCGAGGAGCTCGACGAGTTTGAGGCCGAACTGAGAAACGAAGACGCCGAGCGGGCCACCAAGGAGCTGGGCGATTTCCTCTTCAGCATCATCAATGCCGCACGGCTCTATCATCTCAATCCCGACAATGCGCTTGAGAGCACCAACCAGAAGTTCATCAGCCGGTTTGGCTATGTGGAGCAGCGGGTGAAGGCTATGGGCAAGGAGATGAAGGCCATGACGCTGGCAGAGCTCGATGCCCTCTGGGACGAGGCGAAATCTAAAGAAAACAAATAAATGTGTGTGGGGCGAAACCCCTGCGCATAATCAGAATAGCTATGAGAAAACTGATATTGGCCTTAGGCATATTGGCCGCCGTGTCGTGGAGTGTCACAGGGTGCAACAGCAACGGGCACCAGGCGCAGGCCGAGGACTCGGCCGTCGTGGCCACTGACTCGGTGGTCGACAGCACGGTCTATGGCGTGTGTGGCGCTGGCACCACCATGCACAATGTCGAACTGGTTACCGACGGCGGCGACACCCTCGTCTATCTTGTCGACGATGCTGACAGCGCCAGCCAGTGTGTGCAGGGCGGACTGCTCGTGGGCGACCGCCTGGCCATCATGGGCGGCAAGGGTGCCGACGGCGAGCGGGTGGCGCAGAAGGTCATCAACCTCACCACACTGCTCGGCAAATGGACCAGCCTCGACAAGAATTTTGAGATCCTCGAGGGTGGACTGGTCAAGTCGAACATCGCTGCCGAGTCGCATCCGTGGACAGATTGGAAGATCCTCAACGGACAACTGCTGCTCAACCAGGACACGTTCGACATCGACCGCCTGGGTGCCGACTCGCTCTATCTCGAAAACGGCAGCGGCATCTTTGTCTACAAGCGGCAGAAGTAAAAACACACAGCGTAGGTCATCTGTTGGTGTATGGAACCGTTCAAGATTCATATCCTCGGTTGTGGCAGCGCCCTGCCCACCCTCAGGCACCACACCTCGTCGCAGGTGGTGGACATCAGGGGCAAGCTGATGATGGTGGACTGTGGTGAGGGCACGCAGGTGCAGCTGCGAAGGTCACACATCGGTTTCACGCGCATCCAGGCCATCTTCATCTCCCATCTGCATGGCGACCATTGTTTCGGACTCATGGGGATGATTTCCACCTTTGGCATGTTGGGGCGCACCAGCCGTCTGCATGTCTATGCGCCCAGCGCCTTTGGCCCGATGCTGCAGATGCAGATGCAGATGTTCTGTCCGGGCCTGGAGTATGAGGTGGAGTTTCATCCCGTAGACACCACGCAGAGCCGGGTCATCTATGAGGACAAGAGCCTCTCGGTCAGTTCCATCCCCCTCGACCACCGGGTGCCCTGTTGCGGTTTTCTCTTCCGCGAGAAGCCGACGCTGCCGCATATCCGGCGCGACATGATCGATTTCTACAACATCCCCGTCTGCCAGATCAACAACATCAAGAACGGAGCCGACTGGACGCTGCCCGACGGCGAGGTGGTGCCCAACGACCGTCTTGTCCTTCCGGCCGCAAAGGCCCGCTCGTATGCCTACTGCAGCGACACGCGCTACATGCCTGCCCTGCATCGGCTGGTGGAGGGTGTCGACGTGCTGTATCACGAGGCGACCTACGATGCTGTCAACGAAGGGCGTGCCCGCCTCTATTATCATTCCACGGCGCATCAGGCAGCCCTCGTGGCGCGCGATGCACATGTCGGCAGACTGGTGCTGGGCCACTACAGCTCGCGCTACGACGACGAGTCGGTCTTGCTTCGCGAGGCTTGTGCCGTGTTCCCTGACAGCATGTTGGGACAGGAAGGACTGGTCATCGAGGTCTGATAATTAAACCCAAGCTGCGCTTGCATAACCACATTATCGAGCATTCCCCTTCGTCGCCTTGCATGCCGATTTGGATTATGCATGTCAATCCTGTTTTTCATCTTGCCTCCCTCAAAT
>CAVAXH010000143.1:0-5712 GCA_963592505.1 Bacteroidaceae bacterium | reverse complement strand
GGAAGAGCCCCCCAAAAACCTTGGACAGGTTGACACGCCTGTTGCGTCATTCATTCCGCTTCGCCCCACACGATGGCATCGGGATGAGCGGGCTTGCGGGAAAAATGGGAAAAGCCCCGGCTTCGCGATGGAAGCCGGGGCTTGGAGAGATGTGTGGGGTCGTGATTACTTCACAAACTTGCAGACGGCAGTCTTGCCGGTGGCGCTGACGGCCTTGGCCACATAGCAGCCGGGCTGGAGCGACGAGGCGGTCATGCAGCCGAAACCGTCGTGCATGTTGACCACAACGGTGGCCACCTGCTGTCCGTCGAGCGTGAAGACCGTGACGGTGGCCTGGCTGTCCTGTCCGTGGAGGAAGAGCTGGCGCGAGGCGTAGCGCATGGTCAGCTGGCTGCCGGCGGCAGCTGTAGCCGTGTGCTCGATGTCGGTGGGCTTCTGGTGGGTGAGATACTGGTTGTAGCTCGTCAGCAGGTTCTTCTTGCCGATGGTGGGCTGGCTCATGACATAGACGTCGTTGCCGCCGTCGGTGTAGCGGCCCACGGTGTGGTAGCCGTCGATGGCGGGATAGGAGATGCTGTCGGTCCAGCTGAGGTCAGCGGCCGAGAGGGCCACATAGCCGCCGTCGTCGCTGAGCTTGAACGAGGCATGCAGGTCGCGCTGGGTGTCGCGCTTGTCGCACCACACCACCATGTAGCCGTGGGCCGGGATGATGGTGGTGGCAGCCGACGAGCCCTTGGTGAGCTGGCTCTTCTGCAGTTTGCTGAGGTTGTCGGTGAGGTACATGCCCTCCACGTCTTGCGGTGTGGAGGTGGTGTTGTAGAGCTCCACCCAGTCGCCCTTCTTGCCATACTCGTTGACGTAGACGGCGTTGGCGGGGCTCACCTCGTTGATGCGCACGGGGGTGAAGCCCTGGGCGAGCGCGTCGTCCATCGGCTCATAGTCGGCGATGAGGCTGAAGTTGCCGGTGGGCATGGTGATCTCGGCGTCGGTGGAGTAGTAGTCGGTGGAGGCAGATGTGCCGATGGAGGTGTAGAACGTGGCGTCCCAATAGATGTCGGAGCTCGATGCGCTGTTGTTGTGAACCTCCACGGCAATGACGTTGATGCCCTTCTTGAAGAGGCTGGGTGTGAGGTCCATGGTGCCGCTGTCGGGGTTGCCATTGGCATAGGTGTCGGCATAGCTGTTGTAGCCGCTTGCGCTCATGTTGTGGCGACCGGCCTCGGTGCCGTTGACGTAGACGATGAAGCCGTCGTCGACCTTATACTCGAGGCGGAACACATCGCTCGTCGATGGTGCCGACGAGAGGTTGATGTTGTGGCGGAAGTAATAGGTGGGGCGCTTGTTGTTGCTGTCGGTGCCATAGTCGAGGGTGGTCTGCAGGCCGTCCTTGCTGTAGCCCAGCGGACTGGCGCCTGTCTGCCACGAGCTGGTGCTGTAGGAGGTAGAAGTCCAGTCGGCAGCATCGAGGCTGCCCTGGTCGTAGTAGTACCAGTTGGTGCCGGTCTTGAACAGGTAGCGCAGGTCGCTGCTGCTGTCGGTCTTCCATCCGCGGAAGGTGTAGCCGGCCGGCGCCTCGGCGCGCAGGGTGACGGGGGCGAAGAGGTGGCCGTTGAAGTAGCCGGTGGGCACCTCCAAGCCGTTGATGTAGAGGGCGGCACCCTCAGCCGAACTGCTGAGTGTGGCGGTCTGGGCATCGCTGGCGCTGAGGCCCATGCCCGAGTAGTTGCACATGGCGTTGGTGGCTGTGGAGAGGCGGCTGGAAAGGGTCGACTTTAGCCAGTTGGAGGTGCTGTAGGGGCTCTCGTTGTTGAGGGCCATCTGCGGGGCGGAGACGGCCACAAGCGAGTCGATGACGGCCGAGCAGCGCGTGGCCTCAAACACGCTGCCGCCCATGAGGCAGTAGGTGTCGATGAGCTGCTTCTTGAATGTGCTGTTCTGCAGCATGTTCTTGAAGATGGTCACCAGTTTTATCTCGGCGGTGATGCGGTTCACGGAGCATCCGTAGAGCTGGTCGAAGGTCCACGTCTGGCGCCCCATGAAGTCGTTGAAGGCATTGCTGCTGTTGAATGCGCCGTCGAGGTCGAAGGTGACGAAGCGGAACCGTCCGTCGTCGCGGCGCTTGAAGGCCTTGATGTTGTTTTGCGGCCAGTCGTTGCTGCCGAGGTAGAGCTCCATGGCCATATAGTTGATATACTCGTCGACATCCACGAGGTTCTTTATCTCCTCGTAGGTGGCCTCATCGGCAGCGTTGGCCGACAGCGTGTACCAAGTGTTGAAGGCCTCGTCAGTGCCGCACTTCTGCACGTAGCCTGAGTCGGGGCTCATCTCAAACTGGTCGATCTCGTCGTCGCTCCATCCGTAGTTGGCATAGACGTAGTGCTTGTTGTTGGGTTCGCGCACGTTGAGCACGCCGATGTACTGTCCGTTGATAAACTCGTGTACGGGCTGGTAAGCCTGTCCGTCGATATCGATGCCCGATGTCTGTGCGATGGTCTGCAGTGCGGCATCCTTTATGCGGCAACTGGTGTCGTTGCCGCCGTTGCGTATCTGCAGGGTGCGGTTGCGGATGTAGGGCTTGGCGGCGAAGAAGGGGTAGTCGAGGTTTTTGTTGCCTCCCAGTTCCTTGTCGCCCTTGAGCTTGAAGGAGTGGGGCGAGTAGGCGCGGCTCCATCCGCCACACATCTCGAGGTTCACGTCTTGGTTGAGTCCCATCTCGTTGTCGGCGGTGATCCATGAGAGGTTGACGGGGCGCTCCCAGTCCATGTTCCAGTTGCAGGCTGTCGACTGTCCGTTGCCGGCGCGGCCGTTGGTGCCGCGCACATAGACGCCGATGCTGTCGTCGTAGAGGAAGTCGGGGTCGGCCACCACGCTGACGACGGGCAGTGTGTAGTCCTTATCCTTATATATATAGGAGCGTGTGGTGACGTTGCTGGCCAGTTTGCCGCTCTGGAAGAGGCGGAACCGGTAGACGGTGGTCTGGCTGACGCTGAAGAGGCCGTCGGTCGAGGTGTCGCCGTTGGTCAGCGTGGGCAGGGTGCCGTCGGTGGTGTAGCGCAGGGTGGCGCCGCTGGGGATGGTGACCTGTGCCTGGAAGGGCGAGGTGAAGAGGTGCGAGTCGGTGTCGACCGTCGGTGCGTCGAGCTGGTCGGTGGCAAAGTCGGCCGTGGCGTTGCTGGCTGCCGGCGTGGGTGTCGACGTCAGGGCCCAGGTGTCGCCGCCGTCGGTGGTGCGCGCATAGCTCACGCGCTGCATGCCCTCGGGGTAGGAAACCTCGGCCAGCAGGGTGCCGTTGGCATCGCTGATGTAGAGGTTGCCGCCGTCGACATCGAGCTTGAAGGGTGCCTGGTTGCCGTTGAGGGCATTGCTGTCAAACCACACGGTCTTGAAGCCGTGGGCGGGGACGGCTCCGATGGTGGGCGGTGTGCCCCACTGGCGCAGGTCAGCGCTGTTGTCGCTGAAGTAGAGGCCGGTCAGCTCGACGGCCTTGTCGGTGGGGTTGTAGAGCTCCACCCATCCGTCGAAGTTGAAGGCGGGCGAGATAAACTGGTCGACATTGGAGGCCATCACCTCGTTGATGATGATGGAGCCGGCGGTGGCCACGTTGTGCTCCACGGTGGTGAGCACCTGGCAGGAGACGCCGGAGCCGTCGGTGGCCTCGGCGATGATGTAGGCGTCGCCCTCTGCCACGGCGGTGACCGTTCCGTTGTTGTCCACGGTGAGCACGTCGGTGTTGCTGCTTGTCCACTCCAGCTTCTGTATGGTGGCGTCGGCAGGCTGTATGGTGGGCACCAGGCGTATGCTCTCACCCACGACGAGCGTCTGCTCGGAGGGACCGAGGGTGATGCTGGTGATGGGGGTCACCTCGCCGTAGTATTCCAGGCGGAAATCGTCGAACAGACACCAGTTGTCGGCCGTGTAGGTGGCGTTTTTCAGTCCGATGCTCAGGTCGCCGCCCTCATGGTCAAACTCCATCTGGTTCTGGTAAGCGCCCTGTGAGAATGCCTCTGTGCCGCTCTCCATCGAGTTGGGGAACCACACCTTTGGGGTGACCCACGACGGCGACCACGTGCCGGTGGAGAAGCTCTGCGACGACGACCAGCTGTAGACGCTGGCGAGCGCCTGCTCATGGCTGCCGGCATACATGTAGCCGGTGATGGTCTCGGTGCCGTTCTGGTAGGCCTGGTAGCCGTAGTCGTTGTTCTGGCAGCGGAAGAAGGCGCTGACGCTCATGCGGTAGTGGCCCTGGGGCAGGTTGCTCACGGTCTGGTGGATGTCGAAGGTGCCATACCAGAACTCCATGGCGTCGCAGGCAGCCCCTCGGCCTCCTGCCTCGGCTTCCCACGTCCAGCCGGAGTTGGAGTTGCCGGTGAAGCCCGGATTGACGAGGTATGTCTCCGTGATGTCTATCCACTGCTTGTCAGCGTGGGCCGGTACGGCAGCTGCAAACATTGTGGCCGCTGTGGCGGCGACAAGTAAAAGATGCTTCATGTGTTTAGTTGTTAGGATTGTCTTTGGGGACAAAATTACGAAAAAACATCGGTTTCTCTACGATGATTTGATGATTTTAATAAAAATAGGTCATAAAAAGTTTGGCAATCCGAAAAGAATGGTTAACTTTGCCCCACGATAATGACAGGTTGCCGCATCGGTGGATGCCGGTCTGTCAGCGTACCACACAAGGCGCACTGCCCACAGAAGCAGGCCGCCCGCACACGGGGTTGACTGGATTTGACAGCAGACGAGATGGTACGTAAGCACGCGGAGCGTAGGTGGCTTGCTCCTAAATCTCAGCGACCGACAAATTTAATTGGCGAAAACAACTACGCTCTCGCTGCCTAATCGAAGTACAGTAGATTACTGGCTCAATCCCGTCACCAGGTGATGGGACGAGACATCGCTCAGGAGCTCTTTTCCCGAATCGTCCTGGTCAAGCGGTGCAGTTAAGTCGGGGATAGCCTGTGGTAGCCTCGTGCTGCAGGTGAAAATTTAGAGGATAAGGCGACAGTTGGTGGTCCGGGTCTTGCTGTCGCACGAAAACCGAAGGCCGGAATAAGCGTGTAGAAAGCGTATGGTTTCCCTGTTTGGACGCGGGTTCGATTCCCGCCAGCTCCACCCACCACACACACGAAAGCCCGTCGGGACAATGGTCCTGGCGGGCTTTCGTGTGTGTTGTGGGCGGCCGGGGTGGCGCCGCGGTGTCTCACTTGTTAGAAATTGTTGGCCTGCAGCTCAAAGTAGCTCTGCGGATGTGCGCAGACGGGGCACACCTCGGGAGCCTGCTTGCCCACCACCACATGGCCACAGTTGCGGCACACCCAGATGGCGTCGCCGTCGCGGCTGAAGACCAGCGCATCCTCGATGTTCTGCAGCAGTTTGCGGTAGCGCTCCTCGTGGTGCTTCTCTACGGCACCCACGCCGCGAAACTTGGCGGCAATCTCGGGGAAGCCCTCTTCCTCAGCCTCTTGCGCCATGCGGTCGTACATGTCGGTCCACTCGTAGTTCTCGCCGTCGGCAGCCGCCTTCAGGTTCTCGCGGGTGGAGCGCACTGATCCGCCCTCAAGCAGCTTGAACCACATCTTGGCGTGCTCCTTCTCGTTGTTGGCCGTCTCCTCGAAGATGGCCGCGATCTGCTCGTAGCCGTCCTTGCGGGCCTGGCTGGCAAAATAGGTGTACTTGTTGCGGGCCTGGCTCTCGCCGGCAAAGGCAGTCCAC
>CAVAXH010000142.1:0-5787 GCA_963592505.1 Bacteroidaceae bacterium | reverse complement strand
TTCGAGGAGAAGACCATCGTGGCACAGGGCGAGATCATGTCGACCAACATGATGGTGAACTACCTCAACGAGAAAGGCGTGAAGGCCGTGCTGCTCAGCGCGCTCGACTTCATGCGCACCGACAAGAATGCCGACCCCGACCCGCAGTATATCAAGGAGAAGCTCCATGCCACCATGGAGCGCAACGAGGGCTACCAGATCTACATCACGCAGGGATTTATCTGCCGCAACGCCTACGGAGAAGTCGACAACCTGCAGCGAGGAGGATCCGACTACACAGCATCGCTCGTGGGAGCAGCCCTGCCCGCCGACGAGATACAGATCTGGACCGACATCGACGGCATGCACAACAACGACCCGCGCGTGGTGGAACACACCGAGGCCATACACCAGCTCAACTTTGAAGAGGCGGCAGAGCTGGCCTACTTTGGCGCAAAAATACTGCACCCCACCTGCGTGCAGCCGGCAAAGTATGCCGGCATACCCGTGCGACTCAAGAACACCATGGACCCCAAGGCCGAAGGCACCATCATCGACAACGTGCTGATGCGGGGCAAGATAAAGGCCGTGGCAGCCAAAGACAACATCACCGCCATCAAGATTAAGTCGTCGCGCATGCTGCTCGCCACGGGCTTCCTCCGTAAGGTGTTTGAGATCTTCGAGAGCTACCAGACCCCCATCGACATGCTGGCCACATCCGAGGTGGGCGTCTCGATGAGCATCGACAACCAGACGCACCTCTCCGAGATCGTCGACGAACTGAAGAAGTATGGCACCGTCACCGTAGACACCAACATGTGCATCGTGTGTGTGGTGGGAGACCTCGACTGGAGCAACCTCGGCTTTGAGACCATCGCCACCGACGCCATGCGCGACATTCCCGTGCGCATGATCAGCTACGGAGGCAGCAACTACAACATCTCGTTCCTCATCAAGGAGGCCGACAAGAAGCGCGCCCTGCAGAGCCTGTCTGACACGCTGTTCAAATAAAGGCCCTCGCCACCAACACACAACACACACACAACACATATATTTTTACACATGAAGGGAATTTTTCCGACAGACAAGTTTCAGGCGGTACAGACACCGTTCTACTATTACGACACCACGCTGTTGCGGCACACGCTGCGAGAGATCGGCAAGGCCGTGGAGCAACACCCCAACTTCGCCGTGCACTATGCGGTGAAGGCCAACGCCAACCCCAAGATCCTCAAGATCATACGCGAGGCCGGCCTGGGTGCCGACTGCGTCAGCGGCGGAGAGATAGAGGCTGCCATCAAGGCCGGCTTCCCCGCCGACAAGATCGTGTATGCCGGGGTGGGGAAGGCCGACTGGGAGATAAACCTCGGACTCGACCAGCGCATCTTCTGCTTCAACGTGGAGAGCATCGCCGAACTCGAGGTGATCAACGAGCTGGCGGCACAGCGTGGGGTGGTGGCCAACGTGTGTCTGCGCATCAACCCCAACGTGGGGGCGCACACGCATGCCAACATCACCACCGGACTGGCCGAGAACAAGTTTGGCATAGCCCTGCAGGACATGTTCGGCGCCATCGACGCGGCCACCGCCATGCAGAACATTTGCTTTAAGGGACTCCACTTTCACATTGGCAGTCAGATACTTGACATGAGCGACTTCGAAGCTCTCTGCAACCGTGTCAACGACCTCATGCACCAGCTCGAGGTGAGACACGTGCGCATAGAGAACATCAATGTGGGAGGCGGACTCGGCGTGAGCTATGACCACCCCAACCGCCAACCCGTGCCCGACTTCAAGGCTTACTTTGACACCTTCGCACGCCATCTGACGCTGCGGCCCGGACAGACGCTCCACTTCGAGCTGGGACGCGCCGTGGTGGCACAGATGGGCACGCTCATCACACGCGTGCTCTATGTGAAGCAGGGCACGGCCAAGCAGTTTGCCATCGTCGACGCAGGCATGAGCGACCTCATCCGGCCTGCGCTCTACCAGGCTTACCACAAGATAGAGAACATCTCTTCCGACGGACCTGTATGCCAATATGATGTGGTGGGACCTGTATGCGAGTCGAGCGATGTCTTCGGCAAGGCCGTCGACCTCAACGAGACACATCGCGGCGACATCTTCGCCATAAGGTCGGCAGGAGCCTACGGAGAGATCATGGCCAGCCAGTACAACTGCCGGAAGCTCCCGCAGGGATATGTCACCGAGGATTTTTAAGCTTATATTTTTATTTACAAAATGGCAGAAATGTTATCAGACAACGTGGCTGTGGTGCTGGGCGCCGTGGCGCTGCTCCTGGCGGTGCTGGCGCCGCTCTGCACCCCGCTCTTCAGGTGGAAGCGCAGAGACGACAGCCCTGCCGGCGATGCTGAGCTGCAGCCCGTGTCGGTCATCATCGTGTCGCACGACGACGCACAGCAGCTGCAGCGCCATCTGCCGGCCTTCCTCCAGCAGGACTATGCACCGGGCTATGAGGTCATCGTGGTGACCGAGAAGGGCGACCACGAGGTGGACAACGTGCTCAAGCGCATCAGCGCCGACCACGCGCAGCAGGAGAGCAACGCACGCCTCTACGTGACCTACATCCCCGAGACGTCGCGCTACATGAGCCGTCGCAAACTGGCTGTCACGCTGGGCGTGAAGGCGGCAGCCAACGAGTGGCTGCTGATGACCGACTCCGACTGTGAGCCGGCTTCGCCCCACTGGCTGGCTGCCATGGCGAGCCACTGCAGCGACGACAAGACGCTGGTGGTGGGCTACAGTGCCTATGACGACGACACGCCGTCCTACAGGCGCTATGCACATTTCCTGCAGTTTGCCTATCTGCGGCGCGAATGCGACAGATGGGCCTACCGCACCAACTGCCCCAACCTGATGTTCCGCAAGTCGATGTTCATGCAGCAGGAGGGATTCCTGGGCAGTCTGGAACTGGTGCGCGGCGAGTACGACTTCCTCGTCAACAAGTTTGCACAGCCGGGGGCCACCGCCGTGGAGACAGCGCCCGAGGCGTGGGTGGTGCAGGACGCTCCCTCAGCAAAGACGTGGAGCAACAAGCACGTCTACTATATGGAGACACGCAAGAGTCTGCTGCGCAGCCGCAGGCACCGCCTGGTGTTTGATGTGCACCAGACGGTGATGCGCCTCTTCACAGGTGGCGTGGTGGCCGCCCTGGCCTACGCGCTGCTGACGTCCAACTGGCTGCTGGCGGCGGTAGCGGGCGTGGCGGTCGCCGCGGAGCTGGCGCTGCGCTGCACGGTCGACAGCATGGCCGTCAGGCGGTTTGGCGAGCACTTTGCGCTGGCACCGGTCTACGACCGCCGCATCATGTGGACCAACGCCTACTTCATCGTGCGCCACAAGTGTGCCGACCGGCGCGACTTCACCACACACAAACAGTAACACAGCCCACAGCAAGTGGCAAAGCCTATGAGACGCAGAAAGATCGTTTATCATCTCACACCCGAAGCCGACGCATCGCCCATCTATCACGAGATGGTGACCCGTCTGGCACAAAGCATCATGCCCCAGGCCGACGTGGTGCTGACCGGCGCTGCCGGCCACACACCGGAGGAGGCGCTCGCCGGGTGCGACCTGCTGCACGTCTTCGGCTGCTGGAACACTGCGGCGGCACACCTGATGGCACGGGCCTACAAGGAACACGTGCCGACCGTGCTCTCGCCGCTGGGCGGCCTGCAGCCCTGGGTGATGAAGCAGCACCAGACGGGATGGTTCGTCTCGTCGCAGCGCAACACCACGGCAAAGGCGCTCGCCATACACGTGTGCGGAAAACTCGAACAGGACACGTTTGTCAACCTCAACTGGAACAGCCGCCTGGCACTCATCAAGAACCCGGTGCTCACGAGCAAGACGTCGTTTGAGGAGATGGCCGCACAGATGACCCACCTCTATCAGAAGGTGACAGACACCTACGCCCGGCTGTTGCTCAGCCAGGCGGCCTGCAGCCTGATAGGCCAGCTGGTGGTGGCCGGGGTGGACGACACCCTGCTGCACGACCGCCGACGGGTGGAGGAGCTGCGCACGGCGCTTGCCGGTGCCGACGACGACGAGTGGAGGAAGGTCTGCATCTATGCCTCCGACGAGCATATCACGCCGCTCGTGGCACGCGCGCTGGAACGGCTGCAGGTAGACCGCGACATCGTGGCAGCAGACAGCCTGGACCGTTTTGCACGCGGCTACAACTATCCCGACGAACCGCTCGAGAGCGAGAAGCTCCTCTCGCGCAACCCGCTCACCAAGAGCAAGCTGGCCGACATCATGGATGCCGACGAACAGCGGGAGAGGCGCATCATCGTGGCGCTCATCAACCTCAAGCATGAGATGGAACACAAGCGGGCACCGCTGGCACACCTGGCCGACGTCTACCGCGCTGTGCGCTTCACCGATGCCGATGAGGACCGGCTCAACGAGGTGGCACGGGAGATGGGCGTGCTCGACTTTGCCGAGCGCATCATGGCGGTGATGCACC
Organism: Bacteroidaceae bacterium; assembly: GCA_963592505.1. Lineage (GTDB taxonomy): Bacteria > Bacteroidota > Bacteroidia > Bacteroidales > Bacteroidaceae > Prevotella. The sequence continues at coordinate 1,319 of CAVAXH010000142.1, read as the reverse complement.
ACACCCTGGGCCTGACGGAGGGCTTCATGCCGTTCAGGGAGAACGACGACAAGGCCGCACGGCTGATGACCGGCAACATCACGAAATTTAACACCTACTGAAGAATATACGTATATGAGCAAGCACTATGATCTGGAAAGGGATATGCACTATCTGCAGCTGCTTTCACAATCGTTCCCGACAATAGCCGATGCAAGCACCGAGATAATCAACTTGCAGGCCATTCTCAATCTGCCTAAAGGCACGGAGCACTTTCTGGCTGACCTGCACGGAGAATATGAGGCTTTCCAGCACGTGCTGAAGAACGCATCGGGAAACATCAAGCGAAAGGTCAACGAGCTCTTCGGCACCACGCTCAGGGAAAGCGAGAAACGCGAGCTCTGCACGCTGATCTACTATCCTGAACAGAAACTGGAACTGGTGAAGGACGCCGAGCCCGACCTCAACGACTGGTACCACATCACACTGCACCACCTTGTGGCGGTGTGCCGCGACGTGTCGAGCAAATACACACGCTCGAAGGTGAGAAAGTCGCTGCCGGCAGAGTTCTCATATATCATACAGGAGCTGCTGCACGAGCGCACCGACGACACCGACAAGGCGGCTTATGTCAACGTCATCGTGGACACCATCATCTCGACCGGACGCGCCGACGACTTCATCATTGCCATCTCGCACGTCATACAGCGGCTCGCCATCGACCAGCTGCACATCCTCGGCGACATCTACGACCGCGGACCGGGAGCACACAAGATCCTGGACATGCTCGACGGCTATCACCACTGGGACATCACCTGGGGCAACCACGACATTCTCTGGATGGGAGCCGTGGCCGGAAACGATGCGTGCATCTGCAGCGTCATCAGGCTCTCGCTGCGCTATGCCAACCTCGCCACCCTCGAGGAGGGATACGGCATCAACCTGCTGCCGCTGGCCACCTTCGCCCTCGACACCTATGCCGACGACCTGTGCAAGGAGTTTCAGCCGCTGCTGTCGGGTGGGGCCGAAAACCTCGACGACAAGACCACACGGCTCACGGCACAGATGCACAAGGCCATTGCCGTCATACAGTTCAAACTGGAAGCGCAGCTCTACGAGCGACACCCGGAATGGATGATGCAGGACCGGGAAATGTTCCGACTGGTCGATTTCGACAAGAAGACCATCCGGCTGCTCGGACGCGACTATCCCATGTCGAGCTGCAGCTTCCCCACCATCGACCCGCAGCACCCCAACCAGCTCACACCCGAGGAAACGGAACTGATGGCCAAGCTGCACCACAGCTTTGCAGTAAACGAGAAACTGCACAAGCATGTGCG
>CAVAXH010000141.1:0-5846 GCA_963592505.1 Bacteroidaceae bacterium | reverse complement strand
CAAGAAAGAGATAACACCCAAGACCCGAGAGGCTCTGATGACCGCACAACGCCAAGGCATGCGCGTCATCCTGGCATCGGGACGTCCCACCTACGGCATCCGGCCGCTGGCCGACGAACTGCAAATCGGCCGCCACGGCGGCTACGTCATGGCCTACAATGGCGGTTGCATCACCCGCTGGGACACCCATGCCATCGTCTTCAACCAAACGCTCGACGCCGACCTCGTGCCCGTCCTCTACCGGGCGGCCAAAGAGGATGCCCACGACTTCGAGATCCTCACCTACCAGGGCGAGGGCATCGCCGCCACCGACATCAGCAATGAGTATGTGCGCCACGAGGCCTTCATCAACAAGATGCCGCTCACGCAGTATGACGACTTTGTCCGTCAGGTGCAGCACCCCATCAACAAGTGTCTCATCGTCGGTGCCCCCACCCCTCTCGCCCTGTTGGAACAGCGGCTGTCCCAGAGCCTGCAAGGCCAGTGCAGCGTCTACCGCTCGGCCGACTTCTTCCTGGAGTGTGTGCCCTGCGGCATCGACAAGGCGGCCTCGCTCGAACGCCTCCTGCCCACCATCGGCCTGACACGCGAGGAGATCATCGCCGTCGGCGACGGCCACAACGACATCTCGATGATCGAGTATGCCGGACTGGGCGTGGCCATGGCCAACGCCGCCGACGCCACCAAGGCGAAGGCCGACTACATCACGCTCTCCAACGAGGAGGACGGCGTCGCCTACGTGTTGCAGAAATTCTGCGGCGTGGGGTGAGGTCGGAATGGATGAAGGTGTTTTACCAACGATGTCTTATAAAGGGCATAATCCCAATCCGTGCGTAAAATCACAAACAAATACCGATGCACGTTCACGTTTCCGCTTAAAACTTCAAAAACTTTCTGCCTTGTTGCAGATTTTCGGGATGTTTTGGTTACTTTTGCATTGATATTGATAATGTAAAAAACGACAGCACACATGATACTCACCAAGTTACTTCGCAAATGGCTCACCACCTTCGGCAGCTACCTCATCCTGATGGGCCGTTCCTTCTCACGCCCCGAACGTATGCATATGTTCATGAAGCGCTACGTGAAGGAGATGTCACAACTGGGTGTCGACTCCATCGGCATCGTGCTGCTCATATCGTTTTTCATCGGCGCCGTGATCTGCATACAGATGAAGGTGAACATCCAGAGCCCGTGGATGCCCCACTGGGTAACGGGATATGTGACGCGTGAGATCATGCTGCTCGAGTTCTCCTCGTCCATCATGTGCCTGATACTTGCCGGAAAGGTGGGGTCGAACATTGCCTCGGAGATCGGCACCATGCGCGTCACCCAACAGATCGACGCGCTCGACGTGATGGGCGTCAACTCGGCCTGCCACCTCATACTGCCGAAGATCATGGGACTGGTGACCATCATGCCGTTTCTGGTGATCTTCTCGTCGGCGATGGGCATCCTGGGCGCCTACGCCACAGCCTATGTGGGCCACATGATGTCGCCCGAAGACCTCACGGCAGGCATGCACCATGCCTTCAACTCATGGTTCATGTGGATGAGCATCATCAAGAGTCTGTTCTTCGCCTTCATCATTGCAAGCGTAAGCAGCTACTTCGGCTACACCGTGGAGGGAGGATCGGTGGAGGTCGGCAAGTCGTCGACCGACGCCGTGGTATGCTCGAGCGTGCTCATCCTGTTCTCCGACGTGTTTCTCACACAACTGCTGTCATAACGCACCGGCATTCACCACTAACTTGCCATCATCATGATTGAAATAAAGCAACTCACAAAATCGTTTGGCGACAAGACGGTGCTCAAGGGCATCGACGCCGTCTTCGAGACCGGAAAGACCAACCTCATCATCGGACAGAGCGGATCGGGAAAGACCGTGCTGATGAACGACCTCGTAGGACTGCTGCAGCCCACGTCGGGACAGATCCTCTACGACGGACGCGACTTCGTGACCATGGACAAGCGCCAGCGCATCATGCTGCGCCGCGAGATGGGCATGACGTTTCAGGGATCGGCCCTGTTCGACTCGATGAACGTGCTCGAGAATGTGCGGTTCCCGCTCGACATGTTCTCCACCATGACCAGCCGCGAGCGCGACCGGCGGGCCATGGAGTGCATCGAGCGCGTCAACCTGAAAGGGGCCGAGAAGAAATTCCCCGACGAGATATCGGGCGGCATGCAGAAGCGTGTGGCTATAGCGCGTGCCATCGTGCTCAACCCGCGATACCTCTTCTGCGACGAGCCCAACTCGGGTCTCGACCCGAAGACCTCGCTGGTCATCGACCGTCTGCTGTCGGACATCACACACGAATACGGCATCACCACCATCATCAACACGCACGACATGAACTCGGTGATGGGCATCGGCGAGAAGATCGTCTACATCTACCAGGGCCACAAGGAATGGGAAGGCACCAAAGACGAGGTGATGGATGCCGACAACAAACGGCTCAACGACTTCGTCTTCGCCTCTGACCTCTTCCGCAAGGTGCGGCAGGCCGAGCTCACCGAGGAGAGCGGCAAGTGACCCCTCTCCCACCACGCTCGGGAACGGAACATCCAAAAAGACAATGACGCCAACGGGCGGACGTGCTTAGGATTGTGCTAAGCGCGTCCGCCCGTTGGCGTTATTGATGTCCGCCCGTTGGCGTTACTGATATTCGCCCTGCGGCGTTATTGATATCCGTCCGTTGGCGTTATTGATGTCCGCCCGTTGGCGTTATTGATGTTTGCCGCAAGCGATGGCAGGCGACTCAACGCATGTACCACACGCCGCCGCGCTCCACCATCGGCACGACCACCTGCTCATGCAGGCTGTCGGCATAGGAGAAACCCAGGAAGACGGTGGCAGCATGATGCGCGGTGTCGGCAGTGGCGCTGACCACACGCACGCTCTTGATGCCTCCATGCTCATCGGCCTGCTGCCCCACGAACATCTTGGCGTTGGCAATGAGCTGCTCGCGATATGCCGGCGGTATGGAGTCGGGACGGTAGGTGCCGTCCACAAAACTGTCATAGTCGCCACGCAACAGCTGCTCATAGTAGACCTTCGCCGCCTGACCGGCCAGCTCGTCGGAGGTTGGTCCCGGCTGGCTGCAAGCCACGAGCAGCGAGAGCGGCAGGGAAAGGAGCCACAGCCTTTTCATTGTTCTGACCATGCGATGGTATCTGCTTGACAACGTGAGACCGTTATTTCTGTCTGATAAAGATGTTGATCGGACTTCCGTGGAGAGTCCAGTTCTCGCGCATCTTGTTCTCGAGGAAACGGCGGTAAGGCTCCTTGATATACTGCGGCAGGTTGGCATAGAACACAAACGAAGGTATCTGCGTGTTGGGCAACTGCGAGCAATACTTGATCTTGATGTACTTGCCCTTGGTCGAAGGGGGCGGTGTCTGCTCAATGATGGGCAGCATCACCTCGTTGAGCTTGTTGGTGCCGATGTGTATGTGGCGGTTCTGGTAGACCTCCTTGGCAGTCTCAAGCACCTTGAAGATGCGCTGCTTGGTGAGCGCAGAGGCAAAGATGATGGGGAAGTCCACAAACGGAGCCATGCGGTTGTAGATGGCATTCTTGAACGTGTCGATGACCTTCTGGTCCTTGTCGGCCACGAGGTCCCACTTGTTGACCACCACCACCAGGCTCTTGTTGTTCTTCTGAATGAGCTGGAAGATGTTCATGTCCTGTGCCTCGATGCCGCGTGTGGCATCGATCATGAGGATGCAGACATCGCTGTTCTCTATGGAGCGTATGCTGCGCATGACACTGTAGAACTCCAGGTCTTCGGACACCTTGTTCTTCTTTCTGATACCTGCCGTGTCGACAAGGTAGAAGTCGAAGCCAAACTTGTTGAAACGTGTGTAGATGCTGTCGCGCGTGGTGCCGGCAATCTCGGTGACGATGTTGCGGTCCTCACCGATAAACGCATTGATGATGCTCGACTTGCCGGCGTTGGGACGACCCACCACGGCAAAACGGGGAATGTCCTCGTCGACCGTCTCGCCTGCCTCCTTGGGCAGCGACGTGATCACGAGGTCAAGCAAATCGCCGGTGCCGCCGCCTGTAGCGGCACTGATGCACTGCGGCTCGCCCAGTCCCAGCTTGTAGAACTCGGCAGCCTCGTAGGCCTCGCCGCTGTTGTCCACCTTGTTGGCCACAAGGATCACCGGCAACTTGGCGCGGCGCAGAATGGTCGCCACGTCCTCATCCCAGTCGGTGAGACCGGTCTCCACATCGACCACAAAGAGCACCAGGTCAGCCTCCTCAGTGGCTACCTTTACCTGCTCGCGGATGGCTCCCTCGAAGATGTCGTCCGACTTGACCACCCATCCGCCGGTGTCGACGACGGAAAATTCCCGGCCGTTCCATTGACACTTGCCATACTGGCGGTCGCGTGTGGTGCCTGCGGTGTCGCTGACGATAGCCTTGCGGCTTTGAGTCAGACGGTTGAAAAGCGTAGACTTGCCCACATTGGGGCGGCCTACTATCGCTACTAAGTTTGGCATATATTCGTTCAGATTATTGGCGTATCACCGAATGTACGTTCCACGCCTGTTTTACATTATTGGTGTGCAGCCCAGCGGTGGTGCAAGGCTCTTGTGTCCTCTGCGAGCAGAGATGTGCATACACCCACGGGCCCTACGGCCATGGGCATGCAGGAGGCGCCTACTGTGGGTTGTAGCCGAAGTGGGTGAGCTCACGGTCAGAGTTGCGCCAGTCCTTGTCGACCTTCACAAAGATCTCCAGGAAGATCTTCTTGCCGAAGAATTTCTCGAGGCTCTTGCGCGCTTCGGTAGACACCTTCTTGAGCGCCACGCCCTGATGGCCGATGATGATGCCCTTCTGCGAGTCGCGCTCCACATAGATGACGGCATTGATGCGTATGCAGGCATCGTCCTCCTTGAACCGCTCCACCACGACCTCCACCGAGTAGGGTATCTCCTTGTCGTAGTAGCGCAGAATCTTCTCGCGGATGATCTCCGACACAAAGAACTTGGCGGGCTTGTCGGTGAGCTGGTCCTTGTCAAAGTAAGCCGGACTCTCGGGCAGCAGTTCACGGATGCGCTTCATGAGCATGTCCACGCCAAACTTGTTCTTGGCCGAGATGGGCAGTATCTCTGCATTGGGCAACAGCTGGCTCCACTTCTCCACCAGCTGTCCCAGCCGCTGCGTGGGGTTGGGAGCACCTTTGGCGGCTGCGCCGTCGGCCGTTGCAAGCTCGTCAATCTTGTTGATGAGCACAATGACAGGAATGGACATGGTTCGCACCTTCGAGAGGAAGTCCATGTTCTTCTCCGGGTCCTCCACCACGTCGGTGACGTAGAGCAGCGTGTCGGCGTCGGCCAGTGCCGACTCGGAGAACTGCAGCATCATCTCCTGCATCTTGTAGTTGGGCTTGAGCACGCCCGGCGTGTCAGAAAAGACAATCTGCGAGTCGTCGGTGTTCACAATGCCCATGATGCGGTGGCGGGTGGTCTGGGCTTTGAAGGTGGCAATACTCAGTTTTTCGCCGACGAGTTGGTTCATCAGCGTCGACTTGCCCACGTTGGGGTTGCCCACGATGTTTACAAATCCTGCTTTATGCATAAAACGTTTAGATATCTGTATGCAAAGATACAACTTTTTGTTTGACTATCAAGAAATATTACCCGCTGCGTATCAAAAAAAATGCCGCACGCCGTCACCGGAAGGCATTTACGCCGTCCCCGGAAGGCATTTACGGTGCCACCAGAAGACATTTATGGTGTCACCAGAAGGCATTTACGGTGTCACCAGAAGACATTTGCGGTGCCACCAGAAAGCATATCCGGTATCACAAGAAAGCATATCCGGTATCACC
>CAVAXH010000140.1:0-5987 GCA_963592505.1 Bacteroidaceae bacterium | reverse complement strand
ACGAGAAACACACACACACGACGCACAGACGCGACAGACGCGACACAACACAGTCCGATTTGTTTAACCCCTTAAATCTACACACACTATGTCAGCACTCTACAGAAAGAAGGAATTTAGGAATTGAGCACCAAGTTGCCCTGCAGACCGGACGGTTCCTGCCCTGCATAATCCGCAGACGAGGTGGCGCCTTCGAAAAAAAATATGGCATTATGCTTTCGTTTCCCACAATTTTCTTGTATCTTTGCATTGTATGCCTAACGATGGCCGGCAAAGCGGAGCCTTTCTGCACACTGCCGCCCGTTTGTGCAACAAAACGGCCCGGACGCGGCGAAAGCGGCAGGCCCGGGGCGGCAGAAGGAAAGGCATGATGCACAGGGCGCGTGCCCAGCGAAAAGAAAAAACAAGTAAAGCAAAGATAAGACACACATGTTTGAGAACTTAAGCGAACGCCTCGACCGGTCGTTCAAGATACTGAAGGGTGAGGGCAAGATCACCGAGATCAACGTGGCAGAAACGCTGAAGGACGTGCGCCGCGCGCTCCTCGATGCCGACGTCAACTACAAGGTGGCCAAGACCTTCACCGACACGGTGAAGACGAAAGCACTGGGCATGAACGTGCTGACAGCCGTGAAGCCCGGACAGCTCATGGTGAAGATCGTGCACGACGAGCTGGCAAAGCTCATGGGCGGCGAAGCCACGGAGCTGCACCTCACCGGCCGTCCCTCGGTCATCCTGATGTCGGGACTGCAGGGCTCGGGTAAGACCACCTTCAGCGGCAAGCTGGCCAACATGCTCAAGACCAAGCAGCGCAAGAACCCCTTGCTCGTGGCCTGCGACGTGTATCGCCCCGCCGCCATAGAGCAGCTGCGCGTGGTGGGCGCCCAGGTGGGCGTGCCCGTGTATGCCGAGGACGACAACAAGAACGTCAATGAGATTGCCCTCCACGCCATACAGGAGGCCAAGGCCAAGGGCCACGACGTGGTCATCGTGGACACCGCCGGCCGTCTGGCTGTCGACGAGCAGATGATGCAGGAGATAGCCGCCCTGAAGGAGGCCGTGCACCCCGACGAGACCCTCTTCGTGGTCGACTCGATGACCGGTCAGGACGCCGTCAACACCGCCAAGGAGTTCAACGACCGCCTCGACTTCGACGGCGTGGTGCTCACCAAGCTCGACGGCGACACCCGCGGCGGTGCAGCCCTGTCGATCCGCACGGTGGTCACCAAGCCCATCAAGTTTATCGGTACGGGCGAGAAGATGGAGGCCCTCGACGTGTTTCACCCTGAGCGCATGGCCGACCGCATACTCGGCATGGGCGACGTGGTGTCGCTCGTGGAGCGCGCCCAGGAGCAGTTCGACGAGGAAGAGGCCAAGCGCCTGCAGAAGAAGATACAGAAGAACAAGTTCGACTTCGACGACTTCCTCAAGCAGATCGAGCAGATCAAGAAGATGGGCAACCTCAAGGAGCTCGCCTCGATGATTCCCGGCGTGGGCAAGGCCATCAAGGACATCGACATCGACGACAACGCCTTCAACGGCATAGAAGCCATCATACGCAGCATGACACCCCATGAGCGCACACACCCCGAGGTGCTCAACCAGAGCCGCAAGATGCGCATAGCCAAGGGCTCGGGCACCACCATACAGGAGGTGAACCGCCTGGTGAAGCAGTTTGACCAGACACGCAAGATGATGAAGATGGTCACCGGCAACCAGGCCATGTCGATGATGGCACGCATGAAAGACATGAAGGGCGCCATGCCCCACATGCCCAAGATGTAAAGATAGAGTGTATATATAATATATAAATAAGGAGAACCAATGGGTTTTACACTGATAGACGGAAAGGCAACGGCTGCCGCCATCAAGCAGCAGATTGCCGACGAGGTGAAAGACATCGTGGCCCACGGCGGCAAGCAGCCCCACCTGGCCGCTGTGCTCGTGGGGCACGACGGCGGGTCGGAGACCTACGTGAAGAACAAGGTGATAGCCTGCGAGCAGTGTGGCTTCAAGTCGACACTCATACGCTATGAGGCCGACGTCACCGAGGACGAGCTGCTGGCCTGCGTGGCACGCCTCAACGAGGATGCCGATGTCGACGGCTTCATCGTGCAGCTGCCGCTGCCCAAGCACATCGACGAGCAGAAGGTCATCATGGCCATCGACTACCGCAAGGACGTCGACGGCTTCCACCCCATCAACGTGGGCCGCATGGCCGCCGGTCTGCCCTGCTTCATCTCGGCCACACCGCTCGGCATCATCACCCTGCTGCAGCACTATCATGTGGAGACCTCGGGCAAGAAGTGTGTGATCCTCGGCCGCAGCAACATCGTGGGCAAGCCCATGGCCCAGCTCATGATGCAGAAGCAGTATGGCGACGCCACCGTCACCGTGTGCCACTCGCACTCGACGACGCTCAAGGAGGAGTGCCGCGCGGCCGACATCATCATCGCCGCCATCGGACAGCCCGACTTCGTGACGGCCGACATGGTGAAGCCCGGAGCCGTGGTGATCGACGTGGGCACCACCCGCGTGCCCGACGCCACACGCAAGAGCGGCTTCCGCCTCAACGGCGACGTGAAGTTTGACGAGGTGGCACCCAAGTGCTCCTTCATCACGCCCGTGCCCGGCGGCGTGGGCCCCATGACGATCTGCTCGCTCATGAAGAACACGCTGGCTGCCGGCAAGAAGCTCTACTACTAGAAAGCCAACCCCAACAGCATATACACGCCTGCCTCATGACAGCCGACGAATGGTATCGCAAGGGCAACGCCCACCGCAAGCAGGCCGACTGGCAGCATGCCCTCGACTGCTACATGGAGGCCATAGCCCTCGACCCGGCATCGCCCGCGGTGCAAGCCAAGGAGATGCTCGAGAACATCCTCAACTTCTACCACAAGGACGCCTACAACCCCTAGCAGAGGGCGCGGCGCCCGGACCCTGGGGACCGACCGCAGGGTGGGGCAGAAGCACTACTGCGAAGATTATACAAAAACAAAACGGATTCTTAACACATCAATCATTACCTATGGCAAAGATAAAGGGCGCCATCGTCGTTAACACGGATCGTTGCAAGGGATGCCAGCTGTGCATCGTGGCTTGTCCGAAGGATGTTATCGCCCTGGCTCAGAAAAAGGTAAACGTACACGGTTATCCGTATGTGGAGGCCGCACGCCCCGACGACTGCATCGGCTGCGCCAGCTGCGGCATCGTCTGTCCCGACGGCTGCATTGCGGTTTACAAGAAAAAAATGGAGGACTAAAGGCTATGGCAGAACAAGAAGTCGTGTTAATGAAAGGCAACGAGGCCGTGGCCCACGCTGCCATCAGGTGCGGAGCCGACGCTTTCTTCGGCTACCCCATCACGCCGCAGAGCGAGATCATAGAGACCCTGTCGCTGCTCAAGCCCTGGGAGACCACCGGCATGGTGGTGGTGCAGGCAGAGAGCGAGGTGGCCTCCATCAACATGGTGTATGGCGGTGCCGGAGCCGGCAAGCGCGTGTTCACCACATCGTCGTCGCCCGGCGTGGCCCTCATGCAGGAGGGCATATCCTATATGGCCGGTGCAGAGATTCCCGGCGTGGTGGTCAACGTGCAGCGCGGCGGACCCGGACTGGGCACCATACAGCCTTCGCAGAGCGATTACTTCCAGGCCACACGCGGCGGCGGCAACGGCGACTATAACGTCATCGTGCTGGCGCCCAACTCCGTGCAGGAGATGGCCGACTTTGTGGACCTGGCCTTCGAGCTGGCGTTCAAGTACCGCAACCCCGCCATGATCCTCTCCGACGGCGTCATCGGCCAGATGATGGAGAAGGTGGTGCTGCCGCCCTTCAAGGCGCGCCGCACCGAGGAGCAGATCAAGGCAGAGTGCCCCTGGGCCACCATGGGGCGCACCGCCGGCCGCGAGCCCAACATCCTGACATCGCTCGAGCTGAAGCCCGAGGTCATGGAGGCGCGCAACCTGCACCTGCAACAGAAATACCAGACCATCTGCGACAACGAGGTGCGCTACGAAGCCCACCAGTGCGACGATGCCGACTACATCATCGTGGCCTTCGGCAGTGCGGCACGCATCGGCGAGAAGGCTGTGGAGCTGGCCCGTGCCGAGGGCATCCGTGTGGGACTCTTCCGCCCCATCACGCTCTGGCCCTTCCCCAGCAAGGCCATTGCGGCCCTGGCCGAAGGCAAGAAGGGCGTGCTCGTGAGCGAGATCAACGCCGGACAGATGATACAGGACGTGCGGCTGGCCACACACGGCATGCTGCCCGTGGAGCACTTCGGACGACTGGGAGGCATCGTGCCCGATCCGGAAGAGATCGTCGATGCTTTGAAACAACAACTAATGAAGTAACGCAGAGATGGCAAACGACATAATTGCACCGGAAAATCTTGTCTACAAGAAACCGGAACTGATGAACGACACCCCCATGCACTACTGCCCGGGATGTTCACACGGAGTGGTCCACAAGCTCGTGGCTGAGGTCATCGAGGAGATGGGCATGGCTGAGAAGACGGTGGGCGTGTGCCCCGTGGGGTGCGCCGTGTTTGCCTACCGCTATCTCGACATCGACTGGCAGGAGGCCGCTCACGGACGTGCACCCGCCGTGGCGACAGCCATCAAGCGGCTGTGGCCCGACCGCCTCGTGTTCACCTATCAGGGCGACGGCGACCTGGCGTGCATCGGTGCCTGCGAGACCATACACGCGCTCAACCGCGGCGAGAACCTGGCCATCATCTTCATCAACAATGCCATCTACGGCATGACGGGCGGACAGATGGCCCCCACCACGCTCATCGGGCAGAAGACCTCCACCTGTCCCTACGGCCGCGACCCGCAGATCCACGGCTATCCGCTCAACATCACACAGCTGGCGGCACAGCTCGACGGCACCTGCTACGTCACCCGCCAGAGCGTGGAGAGCGTGGCCTCCATCCGCAAGGCCAAGGCTGCCATCCGCAAGGCGTTCACCGCCTCGATGGAGGGGCGCGGCTCGAGCCTCGTGGAGATCGTGGCCACCTGCAACAGCGGATGGAAGCTCTCGCCGGTGAAGGCCAACCAGTGGATGCAGGAGCACATGTTTGAGAAATATGTCAAGGGCGATTTAAAGAATACGTTGGACGAATGAAAACAGAAATCATTATTTCGGGCTTCGGAGGCCAGGGCGTCCTCTCCATGGGTAAGATCTTGGCTTACTCGGGCCTGATGGAAGACAAGGAAGTGACATGGATGCCGGCCTACGGGCCTGAACAGCGCGGCGGCACGGCCAACGTGACCGTCATCGTCAGCGACGAGCGCATCTCGTCGCCCATCCTCAGCAGATACGACGTGGCCATCGTCCTCAACCAGCCGTCGATGGACAAGTTTGCACCTAAGGTGAAGCCGGGAGGCATACTCATCTATGACGGCTACGGCATCATGAACCCCACCGACCGCAAGGACATCAGCGTCTACCGCATAGACGCCATGGACAAGGCCGCAGAGATGAAAAATGCCAAGGTGTTCAACATGATCGTGCTGGGCGGACTGCTGAAGGTGTGCCCGGTGGTCAGCACCGACGGCCTCAACAAGGCGCTCTTCAAGAGTCTGCCTGAGCGCCACCACAGCCTCATACCGCTCAACATGCAGGCGGTGGAAGAGGGCATGAAGATTATAGAACAAACCGTATAGACAGAAAAATATTCTATGACACTACAGGGGTAGTCTTCATAGAACAAACCGTATAATACTTGATTTTTTTATAACTCTCTAGTTTTGGGAGGCAGGTGGCAGTGAGTGTTACCTGCCTTTTTTCTTGGCAATTATATACTTTCAGGCACAGACGCGGGCTGAACCAACGGTCGGCGACGCGGGCTGAAAGCAATGGTCGACGACGCGGGCTGAAAGCCCAGCAATTACCCAGCCCAGGGCAGCGCCCTGGGTTTAAGTGGGCTAATCTAACTGCGCCCTGTAGGGGCAAAAGTGTAGTCCGTGCGTATACTTTT
>CAVAXH010000139.1:0-6011 GCA_963592505.1 Bacteroidaceae bacterium | reverse complement strand
GCCTGCTTAAACCCAGGGCGCTGCCCTGGGCTGGGTAGTTGCTGGGCTTTGACTCCCGTTGGTCGCCGACCGTTGGTTCAGCCCGCGTCGGCTCACGCAACGGACATCAACGATATCCGGTGTAACACCGCCGCATCGGCTCACGCACTAACACAATCAGCAATATTTGTGATGTTACCTCCTGTTATGATACGGGTTAGTAGCCTAGCAACCACAACACGAACGGGGATCTCTGCACCTGCAGAAATCCCCGTTCGTGTTTATTTATCTTGTCTGGATCGTTTTCCGGCTATGCGTCACGCTTGAAACAAGCCTGCATGATCATGTCGGATGCTCCGGCGTGCGAGATGACATAGTCGCCGGCATGCCGGCCTACGTCCTTGCCGCCCTCAAGGGCTGCCATGACGGCATCCATCTTGCCGGCAAAGTCGGCTGCACTGGTGATCTCCAGTCCGCCGCCGCAAGCCTTCAGGTCCTGCGCCTCGCGGAACTTCTGGTTGTTGGGGCCGAAGAACACCGGCACACCCCATACGGCTGCCTCCAGCGTGTTGTGGATGCCCACGCCAAAGCCACCGCCCACGTAAGCCACCTGTCCATAGCGATAGATGCTCGAGAGCAGTCCGAAGCAGTCTATGATGAGCACGTCGGCCTCTGCAGCCGTCTCGGGTGTGGCCTGCGTGTAGCGCACCACGCGGCGCCCCTTGAGGAGGGCGCTGATCTGTGCCAGGTGCTCCTCGCCGATGACGTGCGGCGCGATGATCATCTTCCAGTCGGCATGGCTGTTGAGGTAAGGAATGAAGATCTCCTCGTCGGGCTGCCATGAGCTGCCTGCCACGAAGACATGCTTGGCGCTGGCCGTGAACCGCTCCACGAGCGGCAGTTGCTTGGCAGCCTCCTTGATCTCCAGCACGCGGTCGAAACGCGTGTCGCCCGTCACGTCGGCCTCTGTGATGCCCAGCGTGGCCAGCAGTTGGCGGCTCTCCTCATTCTGCACGAAGAACCGCCTGACGCATCGCAGCACATCGGCATACCGCCGGCCATACCACTTGAAGAACACCTGTCCCTCGCGGAAGATGCTCGACACGCTGTAGACCGGGATGCCGCGCTGTTGCAACAGGTGCAGATAGTTGTACCAGAACTCATACTTGATGAAGAACGCCATCTCCGGCTTCACCATGTCGATGAAGCGGCGCGCGTTGCGCTTCGTGTCGAGCGGCAGGTAACACACGATGTCGGCCCCCTCATAGTTCTTGCGCACCTCGTATCCCGACGGCGAGAAGAACGTCAGCAGGATCTTGTAGTGCGGGTAGTCGCGGCGTATGCGCTCGATGAGCGGACGCCCCTGTTCAAACTCGCCCAGCGATGCCGCATGAAACCATACATACCGGGCGCCAGGCTCCACCCTCTGCTGCAGGATGCCGAAGGCCTCCTGCTCGCCCTGCCACATACGCGCCACCTTGTCGTTGAACAGTGCTGCCGTGCGTATGCCGAGGCCGTAGAGGTTTATGATGAAGTTGTACATCACCGTCAGTCTTTAACCCAGAGTTTCGATGGCCTTGGCCATGCGGCGGAGCGTCTCGTCCTTGCCGAGGAATGCGGCAATGTCGAACATGCCCGGGCCTTTGCCTATGCCCACGAGCGTCAGTCGCCAGGCGTTCATGATGTCGCCCATCTTGTAGCCCTTGTCGGCTATCCACTGCTCCACCACGGGCTCCTGTCCCTCGACGGAGAAGTCGTCGATGCCTCGCAGCACCTCCATCAGTTCGGTCATCTGCTGGCCGCTAAACTCCTTCCAGCGCTTCTTGGCCGTCTTCTCGTCGTACTCTGTGGGGGCGATGAAGAAGAAGCTGCACAGCGGCCACAGCTCGCGCACGAAGCTCACGCGGTCTTTCATCATGTGCACCACGAGCTTCACGCGGTCGAACGTCTCGTCGATGCCGTTGTTGGCCACGATGGGTGCAAAGAGCTGGGCGATCTCCTCGTCGTCCTTGCGCAGTATGTACTCGTGGTTGACCCACGCCGCCTTCTGGTAGTCGAACTTGGCACCGCTCTTCGAGCACTTGGTGATGTCGAACGCCTGGGCCAGCTCGTCGAGCGAGAAGATCTCCTGTTCGGTGCCGGGGTTCCATCCCAGCATTGCCAGGAAGTTGACCACGGCCTCGGGGAAGTATCCGCTCTCGCGATAGCCCGAGCTCACCTCGCCCGACTTCGGGTCGTGCCATTCCAGCGGGAACACCGGGAATCCCAACCGGTCGCCGTCGCGCTTGCTCAGTTTTCCCTTGCCCTCCGGCTTCAGCAGCAGGGGCAGGTGTGCAAAGCGCGGCATGGTGTCCTGCCATCCGAAAGCCTCGTAGAGCAGCACGTGGAGCGGAGCCGACGGCAGCCACTCCTCGCCGCGGATGACGTGTGTGATCTCCATGAGATGGTCGTCCACGATGTTGGCCAGGTGATAGGTGGGCAGTTCGTCGGCACTCTTGTAGAGCACCTTGTCGTCGAGGATGTCGCTCTTGATGCGCACCTCGCCGCGTATCATGTCGTTCACGCAGATCTCGCGTCCCGGCTCTATGCGGAAGCGCACGGTGTACTGTGCGCCGTCGGCGATGAGCTGTTCCCATTCGGTGCGGTCCATGGTCAGCGAGTTGCGCATCTGCATGCGCGTGTGGGCATCATACTGGAAGTTTTGTGTCTCCTGCCGCTTCTGCTCCAGCTCCTCGGGGGTGTCGAAGGCATAGTAGGCCTTGCCCTCGCTGATGAGCTGGTCCACATATTTCTTGTAGATGTCGCGGCGCTCGCTCTGTCTGTAGGGTCCGTGGCTTCCGCCAAACGACACACCCTCGTCAAACTTGATGCCGAGCCACTTGAAGGCCTCGATGATATACTCCTCGGCTCCCGGCACAAAGCGGTGGCTGTCGGTGTCCTCGATGCGGAACACCAGGTCGCCGCCGTGCTGGCGCGCAAAAAGATAGTTGTATAAGGCTGTGCGCACACCGCCGATATGCAGCGGTCCTGTGGGACTGGGTGCGAAACGTACCCTGACTCTTCTGTCTGTCATAGTTATGAAAAATTATTTTTTGCAAAATTACTATATTTTTTCCTTAATAACGTGTTTTTTTAGTATTTTCGCACGATGAAACACCGGCCGCGGTCTGCAAGCACCTCTTTGGCGCAGCGGTCACGGCCAGGCATTGTCCATTATAGCTATGATGCATTTCGACTTTCACAATAACGGCGGCTTCCTCTGGAGCAAGGCCCTGACGCGCACGGCGCTGGTGCTTGTCTCCGTGGTGCTCATCGTGTGGTTTCTGCCCCGTCGCGAAGGCAGCCAGTATGTCTACGACGTCGATGAGCCGTGGCGCTACGGCGACATGATAGCCCAGTACGACTTCCCCGTCTACAAGACCGAGGCCACGCTGGCCATGGAGAAAGACTCCGCCCTCCGCCTCTTCGTCCCCTATTTCGACTACAACGTCCTGGTGGAACAGCAGGTCCTCACCAAGTTTGACACCGACTTTGCCGCCGGCATGCCCGGCATGTCTGCCGACGTGAAGGTCGTGGTGCGCCAGCGTCTGCACAAGCTCTACCAGACGGGCATCATGGGAACCCCCTATTTCAACAGTGTGCAGCGCGACACCACCAGCGCCATCCGCGTGGTGGTGGGCAAGACCGTCGAGCAGCGCCTCGTGAGCGATGTCTACTCCACCATGAGTGCCTACGAGTGGCTGCTCTCCGACGAGAGTCTGTCGGCATCGCGCCAGGCCCTGCAGCAGTTGAACCTCATCAACTACATCGAGCCCAACCTGCTCTACGACAAGCAGCGCTCCGAGACGGCCAAGAACGACCTGCTGAGCACCATCCCGCCGGCCAACGGCATGGTGAAGGCCGGCCAGAAGATCATCGGCACCGGCGAGATCGTCACCGAGCAGCGCTACCGCGAGCTGGCATCGCTCGAGAAGGAGATGAACCGGCGTGGCAGCAGCATGAAACAGCTCGACCTCAACTTCATCGGCAATGCCGTGTATGTGCTGGTCTTTGTGGTGCTCTTCACGGTCTACCTGTCGCTCTTCCGCAAGGACTATTTCGACAAGCCCCGCAACATCATGTTGCTCTACACGCTGGTCACCGTGTTCCCCATCCTCGTGTCGCTGATGATGGTCCACTCGTTTTTCAGTTTCACCGTCTATGTGCTGCCGTTTGCCTTCACCGCCATCTTTGTGCGTGTGTTCCAGGACTCCCGCACCGCCTTCGTCACCCATCTGGTGATGGTGTTCGTGTGTGCTGCCGCCCTGCGCTATCAGTTTGACTTCATCGTCATACAGATCATCTCGGGCATGGTCGCCATCTATTCGCTGCGCGAGATGTCATCGCGGGCACAGGTGTTCAAGACCGCCCTGCTGGTGTTTGTCGCCACCTGCGTCACCCATTTCACGCTGCGCCTCATGCAGAGCGGCACGGTGTTCAACATCGACACCAGCATCTATTCGCATTTCGTGTTCAATGGGGTGCTGCTCCTGCTGGCCTATCCGCTGATGCTCGTCGTGGAGAAGACGTTTGGCTTCACGTCGAATGTCACGCTCATCGAACTGTCCAACACCAATGTGCCGCTGCTGCGCCGGCTGAGCGAGGAGGCCCCCGGCACCTTCCAGCACTCCATCACCGTGAGCAACCTTGTCGCCGAGATCGCCAACCGCATCGGTGCCAACAGCACGCTCGTGCGCACGGGCGCCCTCTATCACGACATCGGCAAGATGAAAAACCCCGCGTTCTTCACCGAGAACCAGCGGCAGGGCGTCAATGCGTTTGGCAACCTCACCGACCGCGAGAGCGCACAGATCATCGTAGACCATGTGGCCAATGGTGTCAAGCTGGCCGAGGAGAACAACCTGCCCATCATCATCCGCGACTTCATCCTCACCCATCACGGCCACGGCATGGCCAAGTATTTCTACATCAAGTGTCAGAACGAGCACCCCGACGAGATCATCGACAAGGAGCCGTTCACCTATCCCGGCATCAACCCCTACACCCGCGAACAGGCCATCCTCATGATGGCCGACAGTTGTGAGGCCGCCTCCCATTCGCTCAAGGACTATTCGGAGGAGAGCATTGCCCAGCTGGTCAACCGCATCATCGACGCCCAGGTGGCCGACGGCTTCTTCACCGAGGCTGCCATCACCTTCCGCGACATCACCGAGGCCAAGAACGTGCTCATCGACCGCCTGAAGGCCATCTATCACACGCGCATCACCTATCCCAAACTCAACAAAAGTGTCTGACGATGCGGGGCTGAGCCAATGGCCTAAACTTGTCTGATTTGCAGGCGCGCTATTGCTTGTCTTTACAGGTCAGGTAGCGCGAGGCTGCAGCCGTTTGCCCATTGTGCTAGCGTCCTTTGCTCCTGACACTCGTATCCTAAGGCCTTAACACTCGAGTCCTAAGGCCCTAACACTTGTGTCCCAAGGCGCTTAGGACTCGAGTGTTAAGGCTTTAGGACTCGAGTGTTAGGGCCTTGGGACTCGAGTGTTAAGGCTTTAGGACCCGAACATTCCGTTGTTTGCTCTGCAAGCAACATGCAAGGTGACAAAAAGGCCGCACGCAAACGCACAAGCCCACCGGTCCAGACGACCGGTGGGCTTGCCTATTGTTTTCAGCACCCGTCCTCATGCCGGGGACGGGGCGTGTCCCGAAAAACGAGGGGGCTTACAGGTTGGCGTTGTCCTCGCTCCACTTCTCCACGGGAGGAACGATGCCGAGGTCGATGACCTCCTGACGCATGTCGCAGAGGTGCAGGTATGACTTCTGCAGCTCGTCCATCTCCTCCTTGGTGCCAGCAGGCACGGTGTAGTGCACGCCAGTCTTGTCGATGGTGGTGGGGAGAGCCATCATCACGTCCTTGATGCCCAGCTCGGGGAGGTTGGCATAGCAACCTGCGGGCAGTGTGAAGGGCTCGCCGCCCATGGCAGCCTCGATCATCTTCACAGCGTTGTAGGCAGGGCTCTGGAATGAGCTGCGGC
>CAVAXH010000138.1:0-6034 GCA_963592505.1 Bacteroidaceae bacterium | reverse complement strand
GGAGTTTGAGACCACCATGCACCACCTCCACCGCCACCTCCGCCCCGGCATGCAGTTGCTCGACATCGGGGCCGGCACGGGCCGCTACACCTCGGCGCTCATGGCCGAGGGCTACACGGTGAAGGCCGTGGAACTGGTGCGCCGCAACATCGACGTGTTTCTGAAGCGCGAGCCCACCGCCGACGTGGTGCAGGGCGATGCGCGCCACATGCCCTTCCTGCCCGATGCGTCGGCCGACATCACGCTGCTGCTCGGCCCTCTCTACCACCTCATCGGCGACGACGAGAAGCTGCGGGCGCTCCGTGAGGCACGGCGTGTCACCAAGCCCGGCGGACTGATCTTCGTGGCGTATCTCATGAACGAGTACAGCATCCTCTCCTACTGCTTCGACGAAGAGCGCATCGGCGGACTCATGGAGCGCGGCGTGGTGGATGCCGACTACCACATACATGCCCATCCTGACGAGCTCTACGACTATGTGCGGCTCACCGACATCGACCGCCTCGACCATCAGGCAGGGCTCCGCCGTGTCACCATCTTCTCGCCCGACGGTCCCGCCGACTACATGCGCACGCGCCTCAACCAGATGAGCGACGACACCTTCGCCCGCTTCATCGACTTCCAGAAGCGCATGTCTGAGCGCCCCGACCTCATGGGGGCCGGCAGCCATGTGGTCGACGTGGTGACGCCTGCCGACGTCTGACCGCTCACCCTCCCTCTCTCCCGTTTTGGCTCCAAGTGGTGTTTTTTACCCACTTAGAGCCAGTTTGTTACCCAACAGTTTGGCTCCAAGTGGTGTTTTTGTGTGTTTCTTCCGCTTTTCTCATTGGTAATTTAGTTGCCTTCATAAGGCATAGCCTACCCTCGAGGACCTGTTGCTGTAACCGTTACAACTCTTTTCTTTCCTCTGCCGCCAGTGCTCAGTAGGCATCGGCCACATGGTTGCGCTTGGTGCCGTCTTTGCCGCGCTTCAGGAAGATGGTGAGGTGCACATGCTGGCCGGGGGCGAGCGTGGTGGCCTTGGCTCCAAAGACATCGAGCGAGGCAAAGCCCTCCTGCGACAGACCGTCACCGTCGGCAGATGCCGGGCAGAGCGCATACTTCACGTAGCGTTCCACGGCGTTGACATACTGCACCACGGCCTCGCGTGCACCGAAGGCGCTGCGGCCCGCATCCGTCGGCATCACGGCCGTGACGGCAGCCGACTTGAAGGGGTCGTCGTTGCCAATGATGGGGCTGAAACGCACATAGCAGCCCTTGGCCACTCCCTTCACAAAGACCGTCTCCGCTCCGGCCACCAGATGGCGCGACAGCGCATCGTAGACATGTATGTGGCGGTGCACCTCGTCGATGCCGTCCACATAGCCCACCACCGTGCCAAACACCTCGTCGACCTTCTTGCCGGAGGCCACGATCTCTGCGGCGCGCCCGTTGCCCTCCTTCGACGTACGCACCAGCACGTCGAACATACGGCCCACGATCTCCCACGGCTTGCAGGGAAACTGGCGGCTGTCGGCCACCATCCCCGTGCCGTCGGGCGCCACGAGTTTCACAAACCGGTGCTTGCGGCCCTGCTGCAGCTTCTCGAAGACCTTCACGGCATACATGCTCACGATGTCCTCGCGCTGGGAGTGGTTGTCCTGCGGATGGTGCAGCAGCCATGAGGCCAGTGTGCGCTCCGTGCGCTCCTTGAGCGACAGGTAGCGGCGGCCGTCCTTGCCCATCTGCGGCTGCCGGTCGTCGGGGCGCAGACAGTCGTCGTAGCCCCACGCCTGCAGGAATTGCGGCAGGCGGAAGTCGGCATACGTCTCGCTGACCTTCAGCGCCAGCGCCAGCATGCACGAGTGGATGAGCGACGGTTGCCGGCGGCTCATCTTGATGTAGGCCGCCAGCAGTGTGCGTGCCATCACGGAGCCCACCGTCGGGTAGTGTTGTTTCAGATAGCGGTAGATGGCCCACTGCGTCTCCTCAGGATGCTGGGCTGCCGAGTCTATGGTCTCCATGAGCTGTTCCCATGTAGGCACAGCGCTTGTCTTGTCAGCCGGGTTCATAGCCACACATGTTTTTAGGGATGAATAAAATGTTTTGCCTCACAAGGGCGGCGGATGCTGCAGGTCCGCCCCTTCAGCCGTTTATATCGTTTTGCATACGTTCGCAAAACTGCACGATCACGTCGAGCATGTCGGCATCGAGATAGCTGTATGCCTTGTCGTAGAGCACCTCGGGAACGTCATAGTAGGCCTCGGCGATGGCTCCGCAGATACACGCCTTCGTGTCGGTGTCGCCGCGCGCCATCACCGCCTTGCGTATGGCATCCTCAAAACTGTCGCTCTCCAGGAAGCAGCGCAGTGCCCAGGGCACCGTCTCCTGGCACGACGAGTCGAAGTGTCCCTCGGCTCCGATCTTATAGATGTCGCGCAGCGGCGGCAGCTCATAGCCGAAGCTGCGCTTCACGGCGCTCTCCAGCTCCTCCTTGGTGATGCGGCCCGTGCGCAGCCAGTAGATCACCGCCGCCACACACTGTGCGCCGCGTATGGCCTCCTTGTGCAGGTGGCTGCAGATGGCACACTGCTGTGCCTGGCTGATCACCTCGTTGTAGTCGTCGAAGAGCCACCCCACGGGGGCTATGCGCATCGCTGCCCCGTTGCCCCATGAGTTTTGCGGCTTCGGGTGGTCGTCGCGCAGCCACTGCGCAAACATGCCGCCGTAGGCCCCCTTGGGCGTGGGATAGCGGCGCCCCCACGCATGCAGCGTGTCGCGGTAGGGCTTGCCGTTGAGCAGGGCGTCGGCCACGGCAATGGTCATCACCGTGTCGTCGGTGTAGTCGCACTGTGGTTTGGGGCGGAAGAGTTCGAATCCCTCCTGCGGTATCTCGTCAAACTCGAAACGCGAGCCTACGATGTCTCCTATGATGGCGCCAATCATGTCTTGTCGGGAATAAGAATAAGGATAAGGATTATAATATATATATAAGGTGTGGGTCTGTCAGGTTTTCAGCTAGGACCGGGCCGCGCCACTGGCGGCCACCGGCAAGTGTGTGTGTACTTCCACCGGGAATCGAACCCGGATCAAAGGTTTAGGAAACCTCCGTTCTATCCATTGAACTATAGAAGCCCATTACGATTGTTTTGCAAAGATAAGGCAATTTATCCAATCTGCCAAGCAAATGCCGCAAGAATATTATGCGCACCGCATTTGTGCACGGCCCAACAAAATAAATCCCCCCGGCAACGATTTTTAGAGCCAATCGCTTTGCCGTTGCAAAAATAGGTAGTAAATTTGCCCCACAGATGAAGGCTTTTCTCATAATCGTTTTGGCATGGCTCATGCCCGCAGCACTGTGGGCACAGGCCGAGCGCACCCGCGTCAACCCCGAAGACATGGAGGTCGACATGGACAACCCCACCTTTGTGCCCATGGTGAAGGTGGGCAAGGTGCTGCTGGGCACCGACAGCATACAGTATGTGGAGATGAACGATGTGTGGGTCTACCCCGAGCCCACCTTCAAGAACGCACGGCAGAGCGCCGCCTACAACCGCCTGGTCTACAACGTCAAGAAGGTGCTGCCCATCGCCAAGGAAGTCAACAAGATCATCGTCGAGACCGGCGACTACCTCAACACCCTGCCCAACAAGCGCGCACGCGACGAGCACATGAAACTCGTGGAGGCCAGCATCAAGAAGGAGTACACGCCGCGCATGAAGAAGCTGTCCTACTCGCAGGGCAAGCTGCTCATCAAGCTCGTCTACCGCGAGTGCAACAGCTCCACCTACCAGCTCATACAGGCCTTCCTCGGACCCGTGAAGGCCGGCTTCTACCAAGCCTTCGCATGGGTCTTCGGAGCCTCGCTCAACAAGAAGTATGAACCCGAGGGCGTAGACCGCCTGACCGAACGCGTGGTCAGGCAGGTGGAGTCGGGACAACTCTAGCACCCCCGTCCCCGCTCTACTCACCCCGCCCCTGCTCTCCTCACCCCGCCAGCGTATGAAACAATCAGCCCGCCACCCTCTCCGCCTCTGGCTCATGCCGCTCCTCGCGGCGCTGTGTCTCCACGCATCCGCACAGAGCACCGACACCTGGGAGGAACTGTTCCGCCAGACCACACAGCTCGAAGATGCCGAACAGGAGCGGTGGCTGCAGACCTATGAGGAGCTCAGCGACCTCGCCAACGCCAAGCTGGACCTCAACCGCTGCACACGGGAGGAGCTCAGCCAACTGCCTTTCCTGTCCGAACAGCAGATCATGGACATCATGGAGTATCGCGACAAGGCACGCCGCATAGAGACCACCATGGAACTGCTGCTCGTGCCGAGCCTCGACAAGACCACCGCCGACCTGCTGCAACACTTTGTCACCATACGCCCCGACAGCACCGACAACCGTTTTCCCTCACTGGCCCAACTGGCACGCTACGGCCACCACGAACTGGTGGGCACGCTGCACACGCCGTTCTATCGGCGCAAGGGCGACAGCAGCGGCTACCTGGGCAGCCCCTACAAGCACTGGCTGCGCTACACCTTCACCTCCAGCGGACATGTCAAGGCAGGCCTCGTGGCCTCGCAGGATGCCGGCGAGCCCTTCTTTGCAGGGCGCAACGCCGCCGGCTACGATTTCTATTCGGCCTATCTCATGGTGACCGGCTGGGGCCGCATGAAGACGGCCGTCGTGGGCCGTTACCGCCTGCGCTTCGGCATGGGCCTCATCCTCAACAACTCGTTTGGCATGGGCAAGCTCAACACGCTGGCCACGCTCGGCCGCTCTTCCAACCACATCTATGCCCACAGCAGCCGCACAGAGGCCAACTACCTGCAGGGAGCGGCTGCCACCGTGCGCCTCACCCGCCACCTGGACCTGACGGCCTTTGCCTCCTGGCGCAAGATAGACGCCACGCTGACGGCCGACTCCACCTCGATAGCCACCATCCTGGAGACCGGCTACCACCGCACCGAGAGCGAGATGCGCCGCCGGCGCAACGCCTCTGCCACGCTGTGGGGCGGCAACCTCAGCTACTTCAGCAACGGATGGCATGCCGGCATCACGGCCTTCGCGGCAGGCTACGACAAGCCGCTGTGCCCCAACACCAAGCAGATCTACCGCCGCTGGTATCCGGCAGGACAGCACTTCTGGAACGCCAGCATCGACTATGGGTATGTCTCCAGCCGCATAAACATTGCCGGCGAGACGGCCACAGGCACCTGCGGACAGGTGGCCACCATCAACAGTGTGAGCTATCAGCTGTCGGGCAGCGTGGCCCTGCTGGCCCTGCAGCGCTACTATCCCTACAAATACTACTCGCCCTACAGCAGCAGCTTTGCCGAGGGCGGCAGCGTGCAGGATGAGAGCGGTGTCTTCGTGGGTGTCAACTGGACGGCCTCCAAGCGCCTGGCGCTGAAGGCCTATGCCGACATGGCCTACTTTGCCTGGCCAAAATATCAGGCCAGCGCCGCCTCGCACAGCTACGACAACTTCGTGCAGGCCACCTACGATGCCGGCCACTGGTCGTGGACGGCGCGCTACCGCATCAAGATGAGAGAGAAAGACCATGCCTCGGCAACGGCCGAGGGCAGCACAGACACGCAAAAGGCGCTGGCCATGAAGACCGAGCAGCGCGCCCGTCTGGCCGTGGGCTATGCCACGGGCGACACCCAACTGCGGTTGCAGGGCGACATGGCCCACTGCCACTTCGGCAGCGACAACAGCCTGGGATGGATGCTGACAGCCGGCGGTTCCACAGCCTGGCGCTGGCTCCACGTGGCAGCAAATGCCGGATATTTCCACACCGACGACTACAACTCACGCGTCTACACCTACGAGCGCAGCGTGCGCTACACCTTCTCCTTCCCCTCCTACTATGGCGAAGGCCTGCGGCTGTCGGCACAGATACGCGCCGACCTGTCGGCCAAATGGATGGTTATAGCCAAGGTGGGCTACACCAACTATTTCGACCGGTCTACCATCAGCACCGGCCTGCAGCAGATCAACGGCAGCACCATGACCGACCTCGACCTCCAGATACGCCTCAAGCTGTAGGGGG
>CAVAXH010000137.1:0-6047 GCA_963592505.1 Bacteroidaceae bacterium | reverse complement strand
GCACAGCACTGACACACCTCTGGATCTTCATCGTGGGTCCGCTGGTGGGTGGCGCACTGGCCGCAGGCGTGTGGAAGGTCATTGAGCCTGCCAAGAAGTAAAAAAAAAGAACCGTCAGCAGCGCGCGTCCGTGTTGCTGCATCCCTCCCCCCTCCATGGTCTTCTCCGGCAACAGAGGCCGCTGCCTTCGCTCCGGGGGAGACCATGGAGGGTAATCCAATTTTTTAATGTCATGAGTCGTCAGTCATTAACCAACAAGAAGTATTTCCTGCCGTTTGTCCTCGTCACCTCGCTGTTCTTTCTGTGGGGCTTTGCCAGGGCCATCCTCGACGTGCTCAACAAGCACTTCCAGAACGAGCTCGACATCAGCATCACCCAGTCGTCGCTCATCCAGGTGACCACCTATCTGGGCTATTTCCTCATGGCCATCCCCGCCGGATGGTTCATCAACCGCCGGGGCTACCGCTTGGGTGTGGTGTTCGGACTGGCGCTGTTTGCCATCGGAGCCTTCCTCTTCATTCCCAGCGCGCTGGCCGGCACGTTCTATGCCTTCCTCGGTGCGCTGTTCATCATCGGCTGCGGCCTGGTGTTTCTGGAGACGTCGGCCAACCCCTACGTCACCGAGCTGGGCGATCGCGACACGTCGACGGCCCGTCTCAACTTCTCGCAGTCGTTCAACGGCCTGGGCTCGCTCTCGGCCACGTTCTTCGTGGGCCAGTTTCTCTTCAGCGGCCAGAGCAAGGCCAACGACATCGTGCTGCCCTATGCCATCCTTGGCGTGGTGGTGCTGATCATCTCGGTGATCTTCTCGCGTGTGGACCTGCCCGAGATCAAGCATCAGGAGACCGAGGAAGACCGGCAGCAGGACACCCGCATCAAGAAGCTCTTCAAGCATCACCCCATGTTTGTCTTCGGCCTGGTGGCCCTGCTGGCCTATGAGGTGGCCGAGATATCCATCAACAGCTACTTCATCAACTTTGTGACCGGCAAGGGCTGGATGACCGACAACACGGCATCGATAGTGCTCACCGTGGCGCTGGCCTTCTTCATGGTGGGCCGCTTCATCGGCAGCTGGGTCATGCAGCGTGTCAGCGCCGAGCACATGCTGCTGGGCTGTGCCGTGGGCAGCGTGGTGTGCATCGGCCTGGTGCTGCTCAACCTCGGCCGCGTGTCGATGGTGGCGCTGGTGGGCAACTACCTCTTCGAGGCCATCATGTTCCCCACCATCTTCTCGCTGGCCCTGCGCGGCCTGGGCAACCTCACCAAGAGCGCCTCGTCGCTGCTGATGATGACACCCATCGGCGGGTGCGGCTTCCTGCTCATGGGTCTCGTGGCCGACACCACGGGCATGCAGAGCATGCCGTTCATCATCCCGTTCCTCGGCTATTTCATCGTGCTGCTCTTCGCCTCCGAACTCACGCGCAAGGGCAAGAGCCAGGTGCTGATGCTCTGAGCAGGCATCCTTCAGGTGACAATTTCGTCCATAATACGTTAATTCCGTATTAAACATCGGCGCAACATGACCGGTTGTCGTTGGATCTTTATACCTTTGTGCTGTTCTATACAAAAGCACACACAAGGAGAGTAACAAAGAATTCAATTATCAACCGTATCATGTTGCGCAAATTATTTCTGGGGGTAATGCTGATGGTCGTGGCGACCGTGCAGGCCCGTCACATCACCGGCCGTGTGGTCGACACCGACCACCGCGACCTCGAGGCAGCCACCGTCGAGCTGCTGTCGGTCACCGACAGCTCGGTCATCCGCGTCACACAGACCCGTGAGGAGGAAGTGTGGGGATGGAAACAGTGGAAGTATGAGATCGATGTGGAGAACAACAAGAGCTACCTGCTGCGCGTCTCCATGCTGGGCTACCAGACACAGTATAAGCGCATCGACGTGAAGATGGCAGAGCGGGCCAACGAACAGGAGATCGACGACATCGTGCTCCAGGAGAACGCACGCCAGCTGAGCGAGGTGGTGGTGAAGGCCACAAAGATAAAGATGGTGATGAAGGGCGACACCGTGGTCTACGACGCCTCGGCCTTCAACCTCAGCGAGGGCTCCATGCTCGACGCCCTGGTGAGGCAGATGCCCGGCACCACCCTCGAGAACGGCGTCATCAAGGTCAACGGCCGCACCGTCAGTTCGCTGCTCGTCGACGGCCGCGACTTCTTCAGCGGCGATGCCTCGAAGGCCCTCGAGAACCTGCCGGCCTACACCGTCGACAAGATAAAGGCCTACGACAAGGCCGGCCGCGAGAGCCGTTTCCAGCAGCGCGACATGGGCGACAAGGAGCTGGTGCTCGACGTGAACCTCAAGAAGCAGTACAAGCACGGCAATATAAGCAATGTGGACCTGGCCCTCGGCTCCAGTGACCGCTATCAGGCCAGCCTCTTCTCGATGTTCTACGGCAAGAAGTCGCGCCTCACGCTCACCGGCACCATCAACAACATCAACAATGCGCGGGTGCCCGGACAAGACGATGCCACGGGCGACATGCCCGACGAGGGCGGCGGACTCACGTCGCGCAAGATCGTGGGCCTCGACTATCGCTATGAGGGCAAGACCGAGGACGACTTCTATTCCACCTCCAACTCCTACAGCGTCAGCGACAACGATGACCTGACACGCACCAACGCACAGACCTTCCTCACCGGCGGCGACTACTACAACCTCAACAGCAGCGCCTACCGCACGAAGAGCTATCGGCTGAACAGCAACCACGACTTCTCGGTCAACTTCAAGCGCAGCATGCTCTACGGACGCGCTTCGGTGAGCCACTCGCACAACAACAGCTGGAGCAGCAGCCTCAGCGGACGCTTCAGCCAGAAGCCGTGGGGCATGGCGGCGCTCGACAGCATCTTCATGCCCAATGCCGAGCAGGCGCTGCTGCAGCAGGTCATCAACCGCGTGAAGAACGCCAGCCAGTCGCGCGGACAGACAAGCCACGTGGACGGCTACCTCAGCCACCGCTTCAAGTTGGGCAAGGGCGACAACTTCTGGTCGCAGGACAACATCTTCCTGCAGGCATCGGCCGGCTACAACCGCTCCTCGACCGACGCCTTCTCGCTCAACAACATCGACTATCTCTCGACGGGCACCGCCGACAACCGCAACCAGTTTACGCAGTCGCCCAACCGCAGCTACAACTATGACGCACAGGCCGAGTACACCCATTTCCTCATCAACGACTCGGCTGGCGTGCGCACCTTCTTTGTGCGCCCGCGCTACAAGTATTCGCAGGACTATAGCAGCCAGAACTACGGCCTCTACCGTCTCGACCAGCTGGCCGACTACGACTCCACGGCCTACGGCATCGGCGTGCTGCCCTCCACCCGCGAGGCGCTGCTGAGCGTCGAGGACGGCAGCAACAGCTACCGCAGCAACAGTCTGACACGCACCAACGAGGCCAACGTCGTGCTGTCCTTCAACAGTGGCGACGGTGTGCAGCGCCCCCGCCTCTCGGCACGTGCCGAGGCCACCGTGCAGTTCAAGTACGATGCGCTCGACTATTTCCGCCAGCGTGCCTACCAGACCTCACGCCACGATGTGCTGTTCCAGCCCTACCTGCGGCTCTCCTATAACTTCAACGACTCTACGGGCGACGTACACGCCGCCGTCAGCTACCAGTCGGCCGAGAGCCAACCCGGCATGACCACGCTGCTCGACATACGCGACGATGCCAACCCGCTGGTGGTGACCCTCGGCAACCCCGACCTGAAGAACGCACGCAACCATAACGTCACGCTCAGCTGGAGCAAGTTCAAGATGCGCACGCAGATGATCTATACGGCATGGGCCAGCTACAGCGCCACGCAGAACGCCCTGGCCACCGCCACCACCTACGACAAGCAGACCGGCATCACCACCACACAGCAGCGCAACGTCAACGGCAACTGGACCATGAACGGCGGCTTCTTCATCAACCGCGCTGTCGACAAGAAGCGGCATCTCACGCTTGGCGTCAACGCCAACGCTGTCTACTCCAACAGCGTGGACCTCACCACCGTGGAAGGCACCCAGAGCACACGCAGCGACGTGCACAACACGTCGGTCAACGGCGGGATGGACCTGACCTATCAGCTGGGCGAGGGGCTGCGCCTCAGCGCCGAGCCGTCGGTGGCCTACCGCTATGCCAGCAGCAACCGCCAGGACTTCACCAATGTGTCGGCATGGAACTACAACTTCCGCTTCACGGGCATGGTGCACCTGCCCTGGAGCTTCGAGCTCTCCACCGACCTCACGTCCTATAACCGCCGCGGCTACAACGACGACCAGATGAACACCAGCGAGTGGGTGTGGAACGCACGCCTCACGCGCGGCTTCCTGAAGAAGCGCCTCACGCTGTCGATCGATGCCTTCGACATCCTCGGACAGCTGAAGAGCACCAGCGTCACGCTCAACACGCAGGGACGCACCGAGACGTGGTACAACAGCCTGCCGCGCTACGTCATGGCCCATCTGTCGTATAAGTTCAACAGCGGCATGAAGAAGCCCAAACCACGCAACCCGTGGGACTACTAAGGTGCGTGCGACGCTGACGGCCTGACATGAGATGCGTCTGGCACGAATGTAAAACGAAGGTTACAAAAACAAGGGGGAGCGGCTTTTGCAAACGCAAAAACGCTCCCTTTACCATTATGTAACGTTAAAAAATCTCTTTTGTATTTGTAAGTAAAGAAATTAAATGCTACTTTTGCATTCGGATAAATAGAAAAGACCAATCATTTTTTAATATTTATATAAAATGGCAGTAAATTATAAAGAACTGGGTCTCGTGAACACTCGCGAGATGTTCAAGAGAGCCGTCAACGGCGGTTATGCTATTCCCGCATTCAACTTCAACAACCTGGAGCAGCTCCAGGCTATCATCATGGCCAGCTCAGAGCTGCGCAGCCCGGTGATCCTGCAGGTCTCTAAGGGTGCACGCAACTATGCTGACCCCACACTGCTGCGCTATCTGGCACAGGGTGCTGTGGAGTATGCCAAGAGCCTCGGTTGCCATCATCCCGAGATTGCCCTCCACCTCGACCACGGAGATTCTTTCGAGCTGGTGAAGGACTGCGTTGACCTCGGCTTCTCAAGCGTCATGATCGACGGATCAAGCAAGCCCTACGAGGAGAACATCGAGCTGACACGCAAGTGTGTGGAGTATGCTCACAAGTATGACGTCACCGTTGAGGCCGAGCTGGGCGTGCTCGCCGGCGTTGAGGATGAGGTCGTCGCTGAGGAGAGCCACTACACCAAGCCCGAGGAGGTCATCGACTTCAGCCAGCGCTCTGGCTGCGACAGCCTCGCCATCTCTATCGGTACCAGCCACGGTGCTTACAAGTTCAAGCCCGAGCAGTGCACACGCGACCCGAAGACAGGTCTGCTCGTTCCTCCTCCCTTGGCATTCGACGTGCTGCACGAGATCGAGGAGAAGCTCCCCGGATTCCCCATCGTGCTCCACGGCTCATCTTCTGTTCCTCAGAACTATGTGCAGATCATCAACAACAACGGTGGCAACCTGCCCGACGCTGTCGGTATCCCCGAGGAGCAGCTGCGCCTCGCTTCGAAGAGCGCCGTCTGCAAGATCAACATCGACTCAGACTCACGTCTGGCCTACACCGCCGGTGTGCGTGAGACGCTTGCCAACCACCCCGACTACTTCGATCCTCGCCAGTATGGCAAGGTGGCACGCGCTTACATGACCGACATGTACTCTGAGAAGATCAAGGACGTGCTCGGCTCTGACCACAAGCTCGCCAACTGCGACTAATCACGTTCGCCCGGCTTTCCTACGCGAAGGCTGAACGATACGCACACTATAGCCATTCCTTTTCGCAGACGAAGAGGAATGGCTTTTTGTTTTTTTATTTAGTGGGGCTGTAAAGGAGGATGCGTGCGTGAGCCGACGCGGGCTGAAGAATGCGTGAGCCGACGCGGGCTGAAGAATGCGTGAGCCGACGCGGGCTGAACCAACGGTCGGCGACCAACGGGAGTCAAAGCCCAGCAACTACCCAGCCCAGGGCAGCGCCCTGGGTTTAAGCAGGCCAATCTAA
>CAVAXH010000136.1:0-6121 GCA_963592505.1 Bacteroidaceae bacterium | reverse complement strand
CTACACTTTTGCCCTTACAGGGCGCAGTTAGATTGGCCCACTTAAACCCAGGGCGCTGCCCTGGGCTGGGGAATTGCTGGGCTTTCAGCCCGCGTCGGCTCACGCATTCTTCGTCCCGCATCGCCGACCGTTGGTTCAGCCCGCGTCGGCTCACGCATCCTTCGTCCCGCGTTGGCAACTTTTGGTTCGTCCCGCATCGCCGACCGTTGGTTCAGCCCGCGTCGGCTCACGCAACGGACATCCGCACCATCCGGTGTTGATAAAAACATCAGCGCGGAGCCTTCTGTGTAATTTGTGTAATCTGTTGTTAAAAAAAAACACCCGCGTCAGCTCACGCACAACCCCAATCGGCAATAGTTGTAATGCTGCATCCTGCTAATCATGCAGTGCTTTTCTGGATGATGAACATCCGACGCGTAGGGCACGGACACACCCGCCGCATGCTGATATCGCGGCAAACATGCCGCTGTTTCGATTTTTTTTCGTACCTTTGCAGCCGAAAGGCAGAAAGGATTGTATTTTCAGCAATTTAGCGAATCACGAATCAAGACAGAAGCGGCGTGGATCAACACGGCCGTGCCATTATTGTATTAACGGAGTAAGAACCGCGCACGAGCGTTATAAGTGCCGGTTCGGGGGCTTCATTCACTTTGTATCTGAATGCCATAGTCCAGCCCGGCTCCATAAACAAGTTATTATGACGTTAATTAAGAAAATGTTATTGGCGCCAATATTCCTTCTCTCAACATCTGCATTGGCTGCAGGCTCTGAGACAAGCTATTGGACAGAAGTGATGGATGCCATCGTAGAGGTGGAGAGTGGAGGAAACGTAAAGGCTGTCAACGGCATCTGTGCCGGTCCGATGCAGATATCGCCGGTGCTCGTGAGACAGTGCAACCAGATTCTCAAAGAGCAGAAGTCGAAGAAGCGCTACACCCTGCGCGACCGCTACAGCCTGGACAAGTCGAAGGAGATGTTCCTCCTTATCCAGCAGGCCTGCAACCCCGAGCGAAGCATCGAGTGGGCCGTGAGGGCATGGAACGGCGGTCCGAAGTACAGCATCAAAGCCACCAACCGATACTATCGTAAGGTGCTCGCTGCAATGGACAGATGATTGCAAGCAGATAAAGAAGAGAGAGTGGGGGAGACAGGCCATCAGCGCCCGTCTCCCCCGCTCTGCGTTTTGCACGCT
This sequence comes from Bacteroidaceae bacterium, assembly GCA_963592505.1. GTDB lineage: Bacteria > Bacteroidota > Bacteroidia > Bacteroidales > Bacteroidaceae > Prevotella. The sequence goes on along the minus strand of CAVAXH010000136.1, from coordinate 4,929 downwards.
GCATGACGGCCACGGGCCATCTGCATAAAGCGGACCGATTTTCTTGGCCATATCTGCAAATAGTCGTAACTTTGTGGACGGATGTGCCCGTTGCGGCGGTAGCCCGATGAGCCCCATTGCCCCAACCCTTTTTCATGTAACGCCAAACAAGACCATGACGGAGACAAACGATTTTCTGGCCGGACTGAAACGTCTGGCACGACACGCTGCCACCACGCCGAAGACCGAGGTGAAGGACGTGCTGCTGATGATCAAGACCGACGGCCCCGACAACCAGGCCACGCTAACCCCCGTAGACCGCCATCTGTACCCCATCGATGCCGACGACCGCCACTGCCCGCCCGCCGTGGCCGCCGTGTTGCGCACCATGGACCGCATACGCCAGCAAGACGTCTTCAAGGTGGAGTGGGGAACAGCATCGACCGACGGCCTGCAGGTGACGCTGGCCGACCATCCGCAGCTCATCTTCCAGCTCCTGCGCTGCGACAACCTCGTCGACGCCCAGGGCAAGCCCATCACCGTCTGTGCCGACACCGCGCGCCTCACGCTCCGCATCGATGCGCAGCAGCCCGCCGGCAGGAAGGCTGCCGAAAAGCCCGTCACCCTGGTGCCCCGCCTGGTGCTCGAGACCGCTGGCGACAGCCCTGCCGCCGCTGCTGACAGCCCCGTGACGCTCCTCTCCGACGGTTTTGCGCTCTGCGGCGGCAGGCTCTGCCCCATCGTGCCCGTGGGCGACAACTACAACCAGCTCCACGTCTTCCTCACACCCTTCGACGACACGATGCTCGAAACCTACCTCAGCGTGTTCTTCTCGTTTGTCGACAATGTGACCGTCAGCTATGCCGACTACGACATCTCTTTCGACAACAACGCCATAACCCCGCAGCCCGCCATCCTCTTCGAGAAGGTCGACGAGGACCGCACCCTCTTCCTGCGCCTCGTGGAGCAGGTGAAGACGCTGCCCGTAGACTTCATGCGGCAGTTTGACCTGAGCATGGTGGCCACCGTGAACGCTGCCGACCGCCGCATCAGCGTGCGGCCCATCAGCCGCCTCGACCTCGATGCCGCCGCCCGCGACCTGCACCGCCAGATCAATGCCTGCGCACCCAGCCGCACCGCTGCCAAGCAGGTGTATGCCGACGGCGACGTGTTTGTCATACCCGAAGAGACGGCATCGCCCTTCCTGCTCACCGCCCTGCCCACGCTGCTGCGCTCCTATGTGCTCCTCGGCGCCGACAAGCTCCTCGGCTACAAGCTGCGCCCCGTGCAGCCGCGCCTGAAGGTCAACCTCTCCTCGGGCATCGACTTCCTCGAGGGCGACGCCGCCGTCGTCGTGGGCGACGACAGCTTCACCCTGCGCGACCTGCTGGCACAGTACAGCAAGCAGAAGTATGTGCAGCTGTCGTCGGGCGAGCGTGCCATCATCGACGAGGGCTACATGCGACGCCTCGAGCGCATCTTCAGCCGGCAGAAAGACAAGGACGGACGCGTGCGCGTGTCGTTCTTCGACCTGCCGGAGATAGAGGCGCTCGTCAACGAACCGCTCGAGGGCGAGGCCTTCCGCCATCACCGCGAGGTCTATGAGGGCTTCAACAACCTGCATGCGCAGACGCTGCGCGTGCCGAGCCTGAAGGCCACCCTGCGCCCCTATCAGCAGGAAGGCATCAAGTGGATGCGCTATCTCTATGACAACAACCTCGGCGGATGCCTGGCCGACGACATGGGTCTGGGAAAGACCGTGCAGACCATTGGCCTCCTTGCCACCATATACCCCAAGACCAAGCGCCCCACGCTCATCGTCATGCCGCGCAGCCTGCTCTTCAACTGGCAGAACGAGCTGCAGCGCTTCGCGCCACACCTCACCGTCTACACCTACTATGCTACCGGCCGCGACTTCAAGGAGGCGCTCAACCACCAGGTGGTGCTCACCACCTATGCCGTGGTGCGCAACGACATCGACACGCTGCGCAAGAAACTCTTCCACTGCGTGATCCTCGACGAGAGCCAGAACATCAAGAACCTCGCCTCGCAGACCACACAGGCCGTGTTTCTGCTGCGCGCCGACCACCGGCTGGCCCTCAGCGGCACGCCCATCGAGAACAACCTCAGCGAGCTCTACTCGCTCTTCCGCTTTCTCAACCCCACGATGTTCGGCACCCCCGACGACTTCAACAGCCGCTACGCCCTGCCCATACAGCGCGACAACGACAAGGAAGCCCTCGAGGCGCTGCGCCGCCGCATCTTCCCCTTCATGCTGCGCCGCCTGAAGCGCGACGTGCTCACCGACCTGCCCGACCGCATAGAGCAGACGCTCTACGTGGAGATGACACCCCAGCAGGCGGAGCTCTACGAGCGCCGCCGACTCTACTACAGTGCGCTCGTCAAGCAGACCATCGCCACTGACGGCGTGCAGAAGTCGCAGTTTGTGATGTTCCAGGCCATGAGCGAGCTGCGACGCATAGCCTCCGTGCCCGAGAGCCTCAGCGACGGCGCCATCGACTCGCCAAAGCTCGAACAGCTCGTCGATGCCGTGGTGGAGGCTGCAGAGAACGGACATAAGGTGGTGGTGTTCTTCAACTTCATCGCCGGACTCGAGATCACCGGCGACCGCCTCGAGGCTGCCGGCATCGACTACTGCTCGATGACCGGATCCACCACCGACCGCCGCAGCATCGTGGACCGTTTCCAGAACGACCGCCACTGCCGCGTGATGCTCATGACGCTCAAGACGGGTGGCGTGGGCTTGAACCTCACCGCCGCCGACACCGTGTTTATCTTTGAGCCCTGGTGGAACAAAGCCGCCGAGGAGCAGGCCATCAACCGCCTGCACCGCTACGGACAGAAGGCCACCGTGCTCAGCTACTCGCTCATCACGCGCCACTCCATCGAGGAGAAGATACAGCAGCTGCAACAGCAGAAGGCCGACCTCTTCGACGGACTGATCAGCGCCGACGCCTCGTCGTCGAAAAAGCTCAGCGAGGAAGACATCAACTTCATCCTCGGCTGAGCCTTTCAGCACACAGGCTGCCCCGCACACACACATAATCATACGCCCGTCCAATCTCTCATTACAACGACTCCATGAACACCAATCTCCCCGACTTCGAACTCGTAAAGCTCTCGCCCAACGAAGAGAAAATGGCGATACACCTGCTCAGCGGGTACACCAAGGCGTGTATCATACAGATGCTGACTCCCTTTGTCGACTTGATCAAGAGGTTCCGCTTCGTCTACGCCACGCCAACGGGGCCGCAGCCCATCGACTTCAGCAACGTCAGCAAGAACTTCAACAGCATGCTCAAAGACCCGCTGGTGCGCCTTGCGGCAATCTTCATCAACGAGGTCAACCTGCGACGGTTTGTCGGCATCATGGCTGAAAAAGACGTGGAGCTCTTCCGCTCGGTGCTCTGCAACGTGTATCTGCATGAAAAGAAGGTGAGAGCTAAAATGGCGTGCAGGCAGCCGGGCGTACGCCTTATGTTCGGCGCATTCGTCGAGATGTCTTTTGCATACGATGACGGCTTTTGGGAACACGAGAAGTATCTCTCGCTGCCGCGCGAGCTGCGCCACATCTTTTGGCAGGCTTTCTATGCCGACTATGCCGAGCCGCGCCTTGCCGACAGTCTGCCTGACGGCGAACAGCTACACACCTACACCAACGAGGCTATGGTCTTCACGACCGTGAACACGCTCAGGACGCTCTTCGACTGCCGGACGCTGCCCCACGACCTGAGGAAGGTGCCGGTGGCCATACTCAACAAGGTGATCAAGAGCGTGTCGGTGCCCGAGTTCTTCCCGGAGCCTGACAAACCCAAGAAGCCGAAGCCCGGGCCGGCCTTCTCGATGATGGTCAACGTGTTCACCATGAGCATGATGGCCATGGACACCAACGATGTTGCCGACACCGTGCAGCTGGTGAAGCAGCTGGTGGAGCATTTCCCGGCCTACAGCTACATGCACCCCATGCTCTTGCCGCATGTGAGGGGCTGGCGCACCCCCTACCTGTGGAGCAATGCCATCAGTTTGCTGAGCACGGCCCTCCTGGAGGAACTGAAGCGGGGCGGTGACAAGTGGCAGAGGGTAGACGACATGATCATTCGTGTGCGCATGGCAAGGCTTGGCAACGATGATGCCTTTCGGCTTGCCCAGGCCGAAGACTTTGACCGCATGAAGGTCAACAATGCCGTCACCAAGAAGCGCATCGTGAGGGGCGAGCTGGTCGAACAGATCAGCGTGCCGATGGTGCAGAGCCTCCTGGCCACGATGTCGCTCTTTGGCGTCGTGGAGATGGCCTATGCCGATCCGCAGGCTGGCGACGTGTGGGTGCTGAGCCGGCTGAGCCATGTGCGCCTCACGGCGTTCGGCCGCTACGTCGTGGGACTCACGGACAGCTATGAGTCGCAAGTGGGTGCGTCGCCCGACATGCACTTTGAGGTCGACGAGCAGCGTCTCTTCGTGCGCATGCCCTCGCCCCAAAACCCCTACGGACAGATCGTCCGCCAGATGGCCCATGAGGTGTCGCCCACGCTCTTCGTGGTCAACGAGAAGACGTTTCTCGCGGGGTGTGACGAACGGGAGGATGTGGAGTTGCGCATAAAGCAGTTCAAGCAGTATGTGTGTGCCCAACCGCCCCAGATATGGACCGATTTCTTCAACCGCATGCTGGCCGGCTGTCACCCCATAAGAGAGGATGGAGATTACTACACTGTGCTCGTTGTGCCGGCTAACGACACGCGCCTGCAGCACATCATTGCCACCGACCCCGTCATACGCAAGCTGGTCTTGCGCGCCGAGGGCTTCCGCCTGCTCGTCCGCCCGCATCAGTTGAAACAGCTGGATGATGCCCTGCGCGAGCACGGCTATCTGCTGTAGGGCGACGACGCGGTGTTTTTTTAACAACAGATTTCACAAATTACACAGAAGGCTCCG
>CAVAXH010000135.1:0-6124 GCA_963592505.1 Bacteroidaceae bacterium | reverse complement strand
GGCGGCCGTTAGGATGGCTATACTTTATTCCGTCGCTCCTTTTTGACCAAAATCCGGGATTGAGCATACAGGTATCATGATAGACAAGCCAGCCCCCAAACATCGCAGGCGGTGCGACGCTGGGGGCTGGCTGTTTAATGATGATGATGATGATGCTTATTTCACTTCCGACCACTTGGGCGGATTGACATGAAGCAGGTGGCGGACGAAGAAGTCGTAGCGCTTGTGCTCGCCAAACTGCTCGCCCATGGTGTGGTGGACACCCGGCAGCACCACGAGGTCGAAATCCTTGCCGGCCTTCTCAAGGGCGTTGACCACCTGATAGGTGCTCGAGGGGTCTACGTTGTCGTCGAGCTCGCCCACGACGAGCATCAGCGGCCGCTCCAGTTTCGGGGCGTTATAGACGTTGCTGCACTCCACGTAGCTCGAGTCGATGGGCCATCCCATCCACTGCTCGTTCCACCAGATCTTGTCCATGCGGTTGTCGTGGCATCCGCATGAGCTGTAGGCGGCCTTGTAGAAATCGCCGTGGAGCAGCACAGCGGTGGTGGACTCCTGTCCGCCGGCCGACGCGCCGAAGATGCCCACGTTGTCGGCATCCATATAGGGATACTGGGCTGCGGCAGCCTTTATCCACAGCTTGCGGTCGGGGAAACCGGCATCCTTCAGGTTCTTGTAGCACACCTCCTCAAACTTCTTGCCACGGTAGCTGGTGCCCATGGCGTCGAGCTGCACCACCACGAAGCCCAGTTCGGCCAGTGCCGTCATGCTCCAGTTGTATGACGAGAAGCTCTTCGGCGTGTAGGCATCGCCGGGACCGGCATAGATATACTCGATGACAGGATACTTCTTGGTGGGGTCGAGGTTGGTGGGCCGGTAGATCACACCCCACATGTCGGTCTGTCCGTCGCGTCCCTTGGCCTTGAACACCTCGGGAGCCACCCAGCCGCTGGCTTTCAGCGCAGAGATGTCGGCCGTCTCGAGCGTCGTCAGCAGACGACCGTCGTCGGCGCTGCGCACCTCGGTGACGGGCGGCGTGTCGGCCTTGCTGTAGGTGTCGACAAGATAGCGGTAGTCGGGCGAGAACACCGCCGTGTGGTTGCCCTCGGCAGGCGTGAGGCAGGTCATGTTCTTGCCGTCGAAGCCGATCTTATAGTAATGGATGAGGTAAGGGTCTTCGTCCTTGTTGACACCCGACGCAGCGAAGTAGATGAGGCGGTTGTCCTCGTCGACACGCACCACCTGGCGCACAAACCAGTCGCCCTTGGTGATCTGGCGGGGCTGTGCGGTGCGGCCTTTCTTGTCGGGCTGCACGTCGTAGAGATAGAGGTGGTTCCAGTTGTCGCGCTCCGAGGTCCACAGCAGCTGTTTGCCGTCGCTGACAAACTGGCGCCAGAGGCGCGAGTAGTTGACAAACGTGTTTGACCGCTCCTCCACCACGGTGCGCAGGCCGCCTGTGGTGGCATCCATGGCCAGCATCTGATAGAGCTGGTGGCCGCGCCGGTTGTACTCCATGGTCACCTCACGGCTGTCGGCGGTCCACTGGAACCAGTCGAGGCTGTACTGGTTCTCCACGGCGTGGGCGTCGGCCTCCACCTTCTTCACGGTCATGCCGTTGAGCCGGCTGCCCTTGGCACTGGCCGTGTCGGCCAGCGAGAGCGTGATGATCACCGGCCAGTGCTGCGTCAGCTCGTCGCCCGGCTTGGCATACTCCTGCTTGTGGAGGATGGGCTGCTCCTGGTCGGCAGGCGACGACTCCACATAGTAGGCGTAGCGCTTCTCCACGCTGTTGCGTTTGCAGACGAAGAGCTTGCGCGAGTCGGGGCTCCAGTAGATGTTGGAGCTGTAGTAGCGGCCGATGGTGCCGTCCTGCGTGAGTGCGTGCTTCTCCGAGTAGGGCTTGCCCACCTCGTGGACATACACGTTGTTGCTCTCTATCCAGGCGTCGAGCATGCCGTCGGGCGACACGACGACACGCTGGCCGCGCTCATCGTCGGTCTCCATCCAGTGGCGTGAGGGGTGGCGGAACGGATCGTCGGCCCTGCGCTGCTGTCCCCAGGGGCCGCGCGGGCCGCGGTGCTCGTGTGAGCCCAGCGCCTTGCGCATGTCGTCGCGCGAGGTGTAGGTGTTGGTGGTGCCCGATGCAACATCGTATGTTATATAACGTGGACCATCTTGTGTGTCGATGTAATAGTGGAGCACCGACGAGGAGTCGTGCCACGCGATGTCGTGTGCCCAGTGGAACACATTTTTCGACTGAAACTTTTCATAGAGTCCGTAGGCCCGTTTGTAGTCGGCGACGGTGCCTTGTGCCTGCACGGTGGTGGCGGCGATGGTCAGCGCCGCCAGTGCTGTTGTCCGTAGGTTCATGATGGTATGAGTTTGTTTTTATATGCCTTTTTTGTGGGATGCCTTGTAGCTCAGTGCGGCGCCGATGGCGGTGCAGAACTCCGAGCAGTTGGGGATGATGAAATGCACGTCGTAGAGCTTCTCCATGGCGGGGAACACCTCCTTGCACTGCGGCAGCAGCGTGAGGTTGCCGATGAGCACATACTCGCGAATGCCCGAGTTGAGCGAGGCCAGTATGCAGCTCGAGCCGATGGTCTGCAGCACGGTGGTGATGATGCCCAGCGCCGTGTCCTCGCGCGTGGCGTTGCTCTTGGCGTTGCCGAAGAGCGAGGCGGTGGCGTTCATGGGCAGGCCGGGCAGCGGGTTAGGACTGATGTCGCCGATCTGCACGTCGATGTTGGCCAGGTTGCCCTCGCTGGCCAGTGCCTCGATCTGCTTCACGTCGTCGGTCTGCAGCATGATGCGGCTCAGGCCCATCAGTGTGCCGCCGCCGAGCCCGATGCCGCCGATGTGCCGGATGTCGTCGCCGTCGCACTGCACCAGGCTGGTGCCGGTGCCCATCGACACCACGAGCATGCGGTCGATGCCCGTCTCATAGCGTGCGCCGAGGCCGTCGGCAATAAACTCCTCCGCCTTCTCGGTGGGCAGTCCGTAGATGGGCGCATTGATGTAGGCTGCACCCACGCCGGTGATCATCACCTGCTCGATGTCTTCGAGCTTCACCTTGTTGTCGTAGAGATATTTGCCGAATGCTCCGTAGAGCGATGTCACGGGGTCGGTGGCCTTGATGCGTATGGGCGAGACGACCTCTCCGTCTTTGTTGATGCCCACAATCTTGGTGGTGCTGATGCCCACGTCTATTCCTATAATCATGGTGTTGTCTGTTGTGCGTGTTATGGTGTGTTATTATCGGTACAAATGAAAGGTGCCGCCATCGCTTGCGGCATACTTGCGCAGCAGTTGCTGTATGTACTCGGCGTTTTGGCGCACCCGGTGCCCGTCGCCGTCGTAGCCGTTGATGAGCACCGTGAGATGCGTGGTGGAGAGCGTGATCTTGGTGCGCTCGTTGTCGCTGGTGGGGGTGCCCACGCCGCCCTGTGCGTCGCGGTAGACGGGCAGCCCGGCAATGTTGATCATGCCGCGCCCTATGCCCTCGTAGGGCTCGCCTTCGCGCCCTATGCCGAGCGTGAGCGTGTCGCCCGCAAACTTGTCGGCATCAAAGCCGCCGATGCTGTAGCCGTAGGCTATGCTGGCCAGGTTGATGAGGTCCACCAGCGTGTCGATCTGATAGAGCGCCTTGCCCTGCAGCTGGCGGCGGATGAGCGCCTCAGAGGCAGGCCGGTAGCGCGACGGGTCTTTGCCGCAGGCACGGTAGACGCGCCGGGTGGCGGCTATGCCGGGCAGCTCCTTCACGGTGTCGGTGGTGAGCGAGCGGCGGTGGTGTTCGCCCATGGCTTCAATCTCGCTCCAGAGGGCTTCGCAGTAGGGCGTGTTTGTGACTGCGGCCTCCACGCAGGCCCCCACAAAATGCGGGCACGCCTGTTCGATCTCTTCGCTTACGATGACGTTCATGCTTGAGTACTTTTTCGTGTTGCAGGCACAAAGGTAAGCAAAAAGGCAGGAGCAGGAAAGGAAAACAAGTGGAAATTTGGCAAATAGAAACTTTCGGTGTAATTTTGCAATGATCAAGAAAAGACCCCTTGCGGGATAATCAAGACCGATAGGAACCATGGAAAAGGATGTTATAAAGGAGATGAGTGAGCTCGTCGTGAAGCTCAACCGGGCCAGCGACGCTTACTATAACGGTCGGGGCGAACAGATGACCGACTATGAGTGGGACGCCTTGTTCGACAGGCTCCGCCAGCTGGAGGCTGATGCGGGCGTGGTGCTGCCGGAGTCGCCCACCCACAAGGTGTCGGCCGACACGGGTGCGGGCAAGAAGGAAGAGCACGAGTTTGCTGCCCTCTCGCTGGCCAAGACCAAGCAGCCTGCCGACCTGGTGAAATGGGCTGAAGGCCGCGCCGTCTGGGTGTCGTGGAAGCTGGACGGACTGGCGCTGGTCGTCACCTATGACGACGGCCGCCTGACCAAGGTGGTGACACGCGGCGACGGCCATATTGGCACCAACATCACCCATCTCGCAGAAGCCATCGGTGGCATACCGGTGCAGATCGGTGCGGCAGGCCACGTGGTGGTGCGCGGCGAGGCCGTCATCTCGTATGACGACTTTGAACGCTTCAACCTGGAGAACGACTCGGAGTATGCCAACCCCCGCAACCTGGCCTCGGGGTCGCTGACGCTGAAAGACCCGCGCGAGGTGGCGCAGCGCCACATACGCTGGATACCCTTCACGCTGGTGCATGCCGACGGACAACCCGAGGCATGGGGTGCACGGATGGACTGGCTCAAGCAGGTGGGGCTGGATGCGGTGGACCACGAACGCATCGACACGCCCACACTGGAAAATGTGGAGGCAGCCATAGGGCGCTGGACAGAAAAGGTCACGCGGCGCGAAAACCCATACCCGGTGGACGGACTGGTCATCACCTACGACGACACGGCCTATGCGGCCACGGGGTCTGTGACGGGCCATCATGCCACACGCGCCGGCTACGCCTTCAAGTGGGCCGACGAGAGCGCTGCCACGCAGCTCGACCATGTGGAGTGGAGCTGTGCGGCATCGACCATCTCGCCTGTGGCCGTGTTCGACCCCGTGGAGCTGGAGGGCACCACGGTGAAGCGCGCCTCGCTCTGCAACATCAGCGAGTGTGAGCGGCTGGGCATGGGCGGCAAGGGCACCGCGCTGGAGGTCATCAAGGCCAACAAGATCATACCGAAGGTCATCGGGGTGAGGCAGGCTGTGGGGACGTTTGACATTCCCTGCCAGTGCCCGGTGTGCGGCGCCGCGACACAGGTGGCGGTGAGCCCGGCGAGCGGCACGAAGACGCTGCATTGCACCAACGCCGCCTGCCCGGCCAAGCAACTGAGGAAGTTTGCACGCTTCGTGTCAAAACAGGGCGTGAACGTCGACGGCATCTCCGAGCAGACACTGCAGAAATTCATTAACCTCGGTTGGATACGCGATTATGCCGACATCTTTGATCTGCCCGCACACACCGTGGAGATAGCAGCCCTCGAAGGCTTTGGCATGAAGTCGGCGGCCAACATACGGCAGTCGGTGGAGCGGGCACGCAGGGTGGAGGCACGCCGGTTGCTCTATGCCTTGTCGATACCGCTCTGCGGCCAGGATGTGTGCACCCGCCTGCTGTCGGCCTATCCGCTCCGTGACCTTGTGGCGCTGGCCGAAGGCAGTGTGCCCCAGACCAGCCTCTTCACCCCTTCAGCCGAGGAGACGCTGGCCATGCTGCCGGGCATCGGTCCTGAGAAGGCACGGTCGTTTGTGGCATGGTTTGCCAGCGAAGAGCACCGCCAGGTGGTGGAACGCCTGCTGGCCGCACTCGACATCGTGCAGACATCGACAGAGGCCACGGGCGAAAAGTGCAAGGGACTGGTGTTTGTCGTGACCGGCGATGTGCACCACTACAAGAACCGCAACGAACTGAAGGCCTACATAGAGCAGCAGGGCGGCAAGGTGACCGGATCGGTGAGCAAGTCGACCTCATACCTTATTAATAATGATGTGACATCGACCAGCAGCAAGAACCAGAAAGCACGCCAGCTGGGCATCCCGGTCATCTCCGAGGACGAGTTTGTCGAGCGGTTCGGGTAAAGAGAGGGGTAGGGGGGATTTATGGCCCCCGCCCACCAACGAAGC
>CAVAXH010000134.1:0-6146 GCA_963592505.1 Bacteroidaceae bacterium | reverse complement strand
AGGGCGCTGCCCTGGGCTGGGTAATAGCTGGGCTTTCAGCCCGCGTCGTCGACCATTGCCTTCAGCCCGCGTCGTCGACCATTGGTTCACTTACGTCGTCGACCATTGGGTCACTTGCGTCGTCGACCATTGTTTCAGCCCGCGTCATGAACAAAACGCGGACAAGCCGTCATTCTCCGTCGGGGCCGAGATAATAGCCCAGTTCGGGCGGTTGGTTATAGGCCACGTTCTCGGCGGCCACGCTGGCGCGGTAGGGCGGGTCGGTCATGAGGCAGGGCACGCGGTGTGCGGTGGGTATGGCCGAGAGGTAGATACGCAGCTCGGTGCTCTCGGCATTGCGCACCAGCACCTCCTCACGCCAGTCGCCCAGGATGTCGGCCGAGAGGCAGGGGTTCGACTTGGTGCTGTTGTTGAACACCCCGTCGAAGTGCTGCACCACCTGCACCGACCGTGTCGACGGGTCATACCGGCTCACCGTCTCGTGGTCGAGCAGCTGGCGCGTCAGTCCGCCGTCCCACCAGATGGCGAAGTTGCACGACAGTCGGGCACGGCCGCGCCGCGGGTCGCTGTAGTCGGTGTTGGCAGCGGCCGTCTGCGTGGCGGAGGCCGCGGTGGTGTCGAAGGGCGATGTCAGCGGCACGTTGGCGCTCCACACCTCAGGGCCGTAGTGGGTGGAGTCGATGTCGGCAGCCAGTCCGCGCCCCACATCATAGTCGGCCTTGCGCTGGAAGACCACCTCGCCCGTGGCGGCATCGCGCAGCTCGGAGCCGTCGCGCCGGTTCTCATGCACATCCCACACATAGAGCTTGTGGGTCTTGGGCTCCGCCACGAGGTGCAGGGCATCGCCATGGCCGAAGCCGGTGTTGTAGAGCGTGCTGCCGTCGTGGTCGACACACAGGGAGCCATAGACGATCTCGTCGCAGCCGTCGCCGTCGACATCGGCCACGCGCAGGTTGTGGTTGCCCTGTCCGGCATCGGCGGCATGGGCGCGGTTGGTGAGATGCAGGCTGTCGGTGAGCGCCACCTGGCTGGGCTGCGGATGGGTGTCGAAGTACCACTGCAGGCGCAGGTCGTTGCCGTCCCACCGCCATGCTGCCAGTGCTGTGCGTGCGTAGTAGCCGCGGCAGAACACTGCCGCCGGGTGCTCGCCGTCGAGAAATGCCAGGGCGGCCAGGTAGCGCTCCGACCGGTTGCCGTAGTCGTCGCCCCAGCAGCCGCGTGGTCCGCGGTCGGGCACATAGTCGACTGTCTTCAGCGCCCCGCCTGTCAGTCCGCTGAACACCGTGAGATATTCCGGTCCGTCGACGATGCGGCCATAGCGGTTGCTGCCCTTGTCGAGACAGCGGTGGTCGGCCGTGCTGTCGCCGATGGCGTGTCCCTGGCCGTCGATGGTGCCGTCGGCCGTCTTCATCATCAGCTCAGCGCGGCCGTCGCCATCGAAGTCGTAGGCCAGCATCTGCGTGTAGTGTGCACCGGCCCGGATGTTGCGGCCCAGGTCGATGCGCCACAGGCGTGTGCCGTCGAGGCGGTAGCAGTCGACGAAGACGGGCGATGTGAGTCCTGCCTGCGAGTTGTCGCGGGCATTGCTTGGTTCCCATTTCAGCAAGATCTCATATTCGCCGTCGCCATCCACGTCGGCCACCGTGGCATCGTTGGCCGAGTAGGTCACGGGCACCATGCGCAGCGGTTGCGGTCGGCCCATGTCAGGCCGTTCGCCTTGCGGCCGTCGGCCCATGTCGGCGCGGTTGCCTTGCGGACGCCGTGGCCGTCGTGGCTGCTGGGGCCACTGGGCCACGCTGTCGGTGCTGGTGGGTGGTGTGAGCGGCAGGGCCAGATAGCCGTCGGGGGCGTTGGCGGGCAGGGAGAACGAGCCGTCCACACCGCCGCCCTTCACGCGGTAGGTGACGGTCTCCGAGAGCGGTGCCTCATCGACAAACATGGTGCCGCCCTCGGTGAGTGGCCGTGTGTTGAGGCGCGTGCCGTTGCGATAGACGTCAAACGCCTCGCCGGCCTTGTCGGTGAGCAGTGTGCGCCATGCCACCACCACCTGCTGTCCGCTGCGCCATGCCACCACGCCCCGCCCGATGTGCTCGGTCTGCATGCGGCTGCGGTCGTAGCGCGTCTGTGCGTGGCCCGCCAGCGTGCATGCCGCCATGACAATGATTATTGCTGTCTGCTTCACACCCCTTGTTCTAAAAAAAACTTACTCAAGTTTTCAGTTCCCGCTCAGTGCTTGTCTGCCTCCTGCGGCATGTAGCTGGAGCCGTCGAAGCAGTGGGTGCACACGCGGCTCTTGGGCAGTCCGATGCTCTCGATGAGGTCTTCGATGGTGTTGAACTTCAGCGAGGTGAGGCCCAGGCGCCGTGCTATCTCCTTCACCATACGCTCATATTGCGGTGAGCCGGTGGTGGCATACTTGTCGAGGTCCTTGGCATTGTCGCCCTCAAAGTCCTGTATGATGCGGCGGGTGATGAGCTCCATGTCGCTCTTCGACGAGGTGAAGCCGATAAACGGGCATCCGTAGACCAGTGGCGGACAGCTGATGCGTCCGTGCACCTCGCGTGCGCCATACTGGAAGAATGTGCTGACATTGTCGCGCAGCTGTGTGCCTCGCACGATGGAGTCGTCGCAGAACACCACACGGTTGCCCTTCAGTATGGCGGCGTTGGGGATGAGTTTCATCTTTGCCACGAGGTTGCGCCGCGACTGGTTGCTGGGGGTGAACGACCGCGGCCACGTCGGCGTGTATTTCAGCACGGCACGCTTGTAGGGTATGCCGTGTCCCTCGGCGTAGCCCAGTGCTGTGCCCACGCCGCTGTCGGGGATGCCACACACGAGGTCGGCCTCGGTGTCGTCTTTCTCGCCCATGATCTTGCCGTTGCGCTCACGCACGTCCTCGGTGTTGATGCCCTCATAGTCGGAGGTGGGAAATCCGTAGTACACCCACAGGAACGAACATATCTGGCAGCGGCTGGCAGCGGGCTGCAGCACCTCCATGCCGTCGGCCTTGATGCGCACGATCTCACCCGGTCCGAGGTCGCGCACGGTCTCGAAGTCGAGGTTCGGGAATGCCGTGGTCTCCGAGGTGGCTGCCCATGCCCCCTCCTTGCGTCCGAGCACGATGGGGGTGCGTCCCAGGAAGTCGCGTGCGCAGATGATGCCGTCCTCGGTGAGCACGAGCATGGAGCACGACCCCCGCACCTTGCGAAACACATTGTTGATGCCGTCGGTGAATGTCTCGCCCATGTTGATCAGCAGCGCCACGAGTTCGGTGGGGTTGATGTTGTTGGCCGACATCTCGCTGAGGTGCATGTGCTGTGCCAGCAGTTCGTCGGCAATCTCGCGTGTGTTGAGGATGTGTGCCACGGTGACCACGGCATAGCGTCCGAGGTGCGAGTTGACGATGATGGGCTGCGGGTCGGTGTCGCTGATGACGCCCAGTCCGGCGTTGCCTACGAAACTGTCGAGTTCATCCTCGAATTTTGTACGGAAATAACTGCTCTCCAGGCTGTGAATGGAGCGGCTGAAGCCTTTCTCTTTGTCGAGGGTGACAAGGCCGGCACGCTTGGTGCCCAGGTGCGAGTTGTAGTCGGTGCCGTAAAACAGGTCGTTGGCACAACTCCGCACTTCGATGGTTCCAAAGAAACCTCCCATGGTGTAGATATGATTTGTTTAGTGAAAGATGTTTGTGCAAAGTTACAAAAATCATACGCATGGAGCGCACGCCGACCGCAGTTTTTTGTTGGCTCGGGTAAAGTTGGATTACCTATTTTGCCGTATTTGGGCTTGCCGTCCTGACAGCACGCCCTGATGGGAGGCGATGGGGGGCTTTATCGCTTCACGATGACCGTCATGCCGTCGCGCTCGGGCAGCATGACATTTTCCACACGCGCATCGGCCGCCACATGGTCGTTGAAGCGGCGTATGCCGACGGTCTGCTGGTCGTGGTCGTAGGCCGGGTCGACCACATGGCCGTCCCACAGGGTGTTGTCGGCCAGGATGGCGCCGCCGGGGGTGATGAGCGGCAGCAACGCCTCGTAGGCCTCCACATAGGTGCGCTTGTCGCCGTCGAGAAATGCCATGTCGAACGTCAGGCCCAGGCGCGGTGCCTCGGCCACAGCATCGCCGATGCGGAAGTCGATGTATGCGGCCACGTCAGACCCTTCGATCCACGGCCGCGTGAAGTCCTCCATCTCGTCGTTGATCTCATAGGTGTAGAGCATGGGGCGGGCGGCATCGGCCGGCGCGCCGGCCGCCAGCTGTCTCTCGTGCACCTGCTTCAGGCCCTCGGCCATGCAGATGGCCGAATAGCCCGAGAAGGTGCCCACCTCAAGGATGCGCTGCGGCTTGAGCATGAGCACCAGCAGCTTGAGCAGGCGCCCCTGCAGGTGGCCGCTGGCCATGCGCCCGTGGATGGTGTGTATGTGTGCGGCACGCCAGAGGCGGTGCAGATAGTCGCCCTCGGGCTCTATGTGCTGGAGGATATAGTCGTCGAGTGTCATGATAGTCAGCAGTCGGAGGGGTTGGCGGCCAGCAGTGCCTCCACGGCCAGCCGGTAGCTGTCGAGGCCGAAGCCGCAGATGACGCCCTTGCAGCCGGCCGAGATCATGGAGTGGTGGCGAAACTCCTCGCGCTGGTGCACATTGGAGATATGCACCTCCACCACGGGGCAGCGCAGCGAGCGTATGCAGTCGAGCAGTGCCACGGAGGTGTGAGTGTAGGCACCGGCGTTGAGCACGATGCCGTCGCAGGCAAAGCCCACCTCCTGCATCTTGTCGATGAGCAGTCCCTCGACGTTGCTCTGGTAGTAGTCGATCTGCACATCGGGATAGCGCTCGCGCAGCGTGGGCAGGTAAGCCTCAAACGAACAACTGCCGTAGATGCCCGGCTCGCGCTGGCCGAGCAGGTTGAGGTTGGGGCCGTTGATGATCTGAACTTTCTTCATTTCCTTGGTCTTTTCCTTCGTTTTTGCTAATTTTGCAATGTGGACAGCACGGCCGGCGGGCTCTGCGCCGGCAGACATGCCGGCCGGTGCCCCGCGGAGGTGCTGCCGCATGCAAAGGTAACTGAAAATGGGAAAAGTACAAAGCGAAACGCTGACAAAAATAGAGGGTGCGGCCACCGATGCAGCGGCGGCCGCACTGGTGCGCCGCTACACCCGCTACCTGAAACTGGAGCGCAGCTACTCGCAGAACACCATCGACGCCTACCTCCACGACCTCACGCTGCTGCTCGACCATCTGGCCGCTCACGACCTCACGCCTCTCGACGTGACGCTCGACGACCTGCAGACCTTCGCCGCCTGGCTCCATGAGCGCGGCATAGGTGCCAAGAGCCAGGCCCGCATCCTGAGCGGCGTGCGGTCGTTCTACCACTATCTCATGGTGGACGGCTACCTGGAGGTGGACCCCACCGAACTGCTGGAGTCGCCTCATCTGCCCCAGCACCTGCCCGAGTATCTCACCACCGAGGAGGTCGACCGCCTCGAGGAAGCCGTGGACCTCACCACCGCCGAGGGACATCGCAACCGCGCCATCGTGGAGGTGCTCTTCTCCTGCGGGCTGCGCGTGAGCGAACTGGTGGGGCTGCGCCTGTCGGACCTCTACCTCGACGACCGTTTCCTGCGCGTGGTGGGCAAGGGCAACAAGGAGCGGCTGGTGCCCATCTCCGGCCGTGCCGTCAGCGAGCTCCACCTGTGGTTCGACGACCGTCGCCAGATGACCATCAAGCCCGGTGAGGAGGACTATGTGTTTCTCAACCGGCGCGGCCACCACCTCACCCGCACCATGATCCTCATCATGGTGAAGCGGCTGGGCGAGGCTGCCGGCATCACAAAGACCATCTCGCCCCACACGCTGCGCCACAGCTTTGCCACGGCGCTGCTCAAGGGCGGCGCCGACCTGCGCGTCATACAGGTGCTCCTCGGCCATGCCGACATCGGCACCACAGAGATCTACACCCACATGGACGACGAGATGCTGCGCCGCGAGGTGCTGACCCATCATCCCCGCAACATACGCAACGGCTGCCAGTGATCCGCACCATCGCCCCCGCAGGTAGGGTGTTCAAAATTCATAAAAACAGCGCATGCTTTTCAAGCGAATAATTAGTATAACTCATTGAATACCTGCAACCATTTATTGCTG
>CAVAXH010000133.1:0-6193 GCA_963592505.1 Bacteroidaceae bacterium | reverse complement strand
GGTGATAGCCCAGCTGCTCATCATGTTCTTCGTCAACTAGACGGGCTGCCCGGGGGCGTCCTCGGATATAGCTTTTCCTTACTGTTACCGATAAAAAAAGACCAAGGGCCATCTCCCCGATGTGTAGAGTGGGGGATGGCCCTTGGTGTGTTGGTATGGGGTGGCAGGCCGTGTGGCCTGCCGCAAAATGGTCTTAGGCTGCTGTCTGGCGCACACCCATGCGAGCCTCCACGACGTTCACCACGAAGTCGCCCAGGCGTTCGCACTCCTGGATGATGTCCATATACATGGTGCCCACGGTGTACGAATACTGGTGGTCGTTGACGTCGGCAATGTTCTGGTTGCGCAGTTGGTTGCGGTAGTTGTTGATCTCGTTCTCCACGTTGAAGGAGCGGTTGGCGTCGAGGTCGTCCTTGTGGCCCTTGAGCATGGCGACCATCTGCGAGAGTGCGTCGTCGGTGAGCTCGAACATCTGGTGGATGTGCTCATACTGCGTCTCCGAGAAGCCCTCCTTGCTGGTGCGCAGGCGGCTGATGGTGCGAGCCAGGTTGTAGTTGCTGTCGCCGATGCTCTCGATCTCCGAGATCTCACGCAGCATGGCGCGCACCTTCTCCTTGGTCTCGTCGGAGAGGTGGGCGTTCGACACGTTGTCGAGATACTTGGCGATCTCCAGTTCCATGTTGTCGGAGATGCCCTCGTATTTCTCTATGCGCGAGTAGAGCTTCACAAACTTGTCGTCGTCGTGTTCGCCCAGCAGTTCGCGCACCATGGTGAACATGCGCTGTATGCGCTCGGCAAAGCTCTGTATCTCCTTCTGTGCCTCGAGCACCGAGAGCTCCGGGGTCTTCATGATGCCAGCCGAGATGAAACGCAGGCGGAAATCGTCCTCGTCCTTGTTGGGTTTCGGTTTCCACACCCAGCAGCACACGCGTGCCACATGCTTCACGAAGGGCAGCAGCACGATGGTGTTGCAGATGTTGAAACACGTGTGGAAGGCGGCCAGCGAGAAGGTGATCTGTGTGGACGTGGCCACGAGGTCGTGGGCGGCGGGGTTGAAGCCCACCAGTCCGCAGGCCATGTTGACAAAATGCTTGAACACGATGAGCACCCAGATCACGCCAAACACGTTGAAGAACAGGTGGCCGAAGGCGGCGCGGCGTGCCTCGGTGTTGGCGGTCAGCGCCACGAGGTTGGCGGTCAGCGTGGTGCCGATGTTCTCGCCCATCACCAGCGCTATGCCCAGATAGATGGGCAGGTTGGCCTGTGTGCAGAGCATCATGGTGATGGCCATGAGCGCAGCCGAGCTCTGCAGGATGCATGTCAGGATGGTGCCGAAGAGCAGGAAGAGCAGGATGGTGCCGAAGCTGTTGGGGTCGAAGCTCGCAAAGAACTGCTGGAGCACGCCCATCTGTTCGGCCGGTATCTGCGACTCGCCGAGCGTGGTGAGCGACAGGAACATAAAGGCTATACCGAAGAGGAAGTCGCCGATGTAACGGCGTTTTTTGGAGTAGATAAGCAGCAGGCCGATGAGGAAGACGGGCCACACAAAGTTGCTTATCTTAAACGAGAAGCCGGCCGACATGATCCAGGCCGTCAGCGTGGTGCCGATGTTGGCACCCATGATGACCGAGATGGCTTGCACGAGGGTCAGCAGTCCGGCGTTGACAAACGAAACGGTCATCACCGTGGTGGCTGTCGACGACTGCACGGCAACTGTGGTAAACATGCCGGTGAGCACTCCCGATACCCGGTTGGTGGTCATGGCGCTGAGCACGTGGCGGAGCTGCGGTCCCGCCAATTTCTGCAGAGCCTCGCTCATGACCTTCATGCCATAGATGAGCAGAGCTAGGGCTCCAACGATTTTTAATAAAAGAATCCACATATTTTCACATAATTTATTGTGCGATAGCTTTGGGATTATGGTGGAAATGACTACATTTACACCCGATTTCAACCCGCACCCCTCCGGGGGCGCCTAAATTGCCATCGAAATGAAACATGTGATACAAATCCGTTGCAAAAATAATAAAAAAACGAAAGATATAGCCATTGGCAGCGCACTTTCTGATGTTTTTGGCGAATTAAATCTTGAAATGGCTCATGGCCCCATCGTGGCCAAGGTCAACAACAAGGTCGTGGGGCTCGACCATTGCCTCTATCACGACGCCGATGTGGAGTTTCTCGACATGACGGCCGGACCGGCCTCGCGCTGCTACACGCGCACGCTGTTCTTCGTGCTCTGCAAGGCGGTGCACGACCTCTATCCCGACGGCCGTGTGATCATCGACATACCCGTGAGCAACGGCTACTATGTGGACCTGCGCATAGGCCGCCCCGTAGACCTTGGCGATGTGGAGCGCATACGCTGCCGCATGCAGGAGATCGTCGATGCCCACATGCCCGTCTGCCGCCATGAGGTGCCCACCGAAGAGGCCATCCGGATGTTTGAGGAGCGGGGGGCGGCCGACAAGGCCAAGCTGCTGCGGTCGACGGGAAGGCTCTACACCACCTATTATAAAATAGACGACTACAGCGACTACTACTATGGCGCCATGCTGCCCAACACGGGCGGGCTCTACCTCTTCGGACTGGAGAAATACTTCGACGGCCTGCTCCTGCGCATACCCGACCACAGCCGTCCTGACGTGCTGCCCGAGATGATACACCAGGACAAGATGTTTGGCATCTTCAAGGAGCAGCACCGCTGGCAGGACATCATGGGCATGCGCACCGTGGGCGACTTCAACGAGGTGGTGGCGGCAGGCCATGCCACAGGGCTCATCAACGTGTCGGAGGCGCTGCAGGAGAAGAAGATCGTGCAGATCGCCGACGAGATCGCCGCCCGCAAAGGCGTGAAGCTCATTCTGCTTGCCGGGCCGTCGTCGTCGGGAAAGACCACCACCTGCAAGCGCCTGTCCATACAGCTCGTGGCCAACGGCATGAAACCCCTGCAGATCTCGCTCGACGACTATTTTGTGGACCGCCACCTCACCCCCAAGGACGAGAACGGCGAGTATGACTATGAGAGCGTGTATGCGCTCAACCTGCAGCTGCTCAACGACCAGTTCAACGCCCTCTTCCGCGGCGAGGAGGTGGAGCTGCCCAAGTATAACTTCCAGACGGGGCTCAGCGAGATGAGCGGCAAGCGGCTGAAGATGGACGAGCACAACGTGCTCGTGGTGGAAGGCATACATGCCCTCAACCCCGTGCTGACCGAGCAGATCCCCGAGGAGCAGAAGTTTCGTGTCTATGCCTCGGCGCTCACCACCATCCTGCTCGACGACCACAACTACATCCCCACCACCGACAACCGTCTGCTGCGCCGCATCATTCGCGACTACAAGTATCGCGGCGTCAGCGCACAGGAGACCATACACCGGTGGGCCTCGGTGCGTGCCGGCGAAAACAAGTGGATCTTCCCCTTCCAGGAGAATGCCGACGCCATGTTCAACACGGCCATGCTCTTCGAGCTGGCTGTCATCAAGCAGCAGGCCGAGCCGCTGCTCGAGCAGGTGCCCGAAAACTGCGAGGAGTACTCGGAGGCCTACCGCCTGCGCAAGTTTCTCAGGTACATCCACCCGGTGTCCAACCGCGACATACCGCCCACCAGCCTGCTGCGCGAGTTTCTCGGCGGCAGCTCGTTCAAGTATTGACCGGAGAAGCGCCAGCGCATCGGTGCATCGGCGCACCACACACAAATCGATATTGATCACCACACCTATCACGTAAAGAATCAGGGAGGGCAGCTTCTTCTCGGGCAGCCCTCCCCCAAGCCGGCATGAACCATCTGCTCTTTCACCCGCTGCATCCGTCAGAGCCCCTGCCCCGACAGTTTGGTAACCCGTTTTGCTATGAGCCGCACCCCGTCTGCCGCGAGGCCATGGGGCAGCTGGCGGCATGGCTGCGCGGCGAGGACAGCCCGTTCTCCACGCAACCGGCCCCATCGCTCTTCCGTGAAGAGGCGGCAAAAGGAAAGATGTTTGGCGTGCTGCTGGTGGAGCGGGCGGCCGACGGCGCCACAGGCTATCTGGCCGGATACAGCGGACAGGTGGGCGGGCGCAGCGACTGGCCGCTGTTTGTGCCGGCCGTGTTCGACTATCTGCAGCCCGACGGCCACTTCAAGCGCCATGAGGCGGAGATCGTGACCATAAACCACGACATCGGGCAGCTGCAGGCAGAGCTGCAGGCTGCCAACGCCGAGGCCGAGCGGCTCGACGACGGCGACCCGCGCCCCACATTCGGGAAGACGAAGAGAGAGGGGGAGACAGACGAGCAACATGTGCGGCGGCGCCAGTTTGAGAATGCCGAACTGCACCGCTGGAAACTGCGCCACCGCGAGCGTGAGGCGCAATGGCAGGCGCGATGGCAGACAGCGGAAGTCACTCTTTTGTCGCTCAAGCGCTTGCGCCGACAAAAGAGTGACGACTTGCAGCGCTGGCTGTTCTCGCGTTTCGCGATGCTCAACGCCTGCGGTTGCCGCAAGGACCTGCTGGAGATCTTCGGCACCCTGCCGCCCAGCGGCAGCGGCGAGTGTTGCGAGCCCAAGATGCTGCAATATGCCTATGCCCACGGCCTGCGCCCCGTCAGCATGGCCATGATGTGGTGGGGCGAGAGTCCGCGGCAGGAGGTGCGCCATCACGGCCAGTATTATCCGGCCTGCAACAAGCGGTGCAAGCCCATCCTCGGGTGGATGCTGCAGGGCCTCAGCGTGGAGGCCAACGCGCTGGAGCTGCCCACCAGCCACCGCCTCGAGACGGTCTATGAGGACGAGGCGCTCTGCGTGGTGGTGAAGCCCGGCGGCATGCTCAGCGTGCCGGGCAAGAGCGGGCGCGAGAGTGTGGCCGAGGTCATGCGCCGCCGCTATCCCGATGCCGACAGTCCGCTCATCGTGCACCGCCTCGACATGGACACCAGCGGTCTCATGGTCATCGCCAAGACCAAGGCGGCCTACCTCGACCTGCAGCAGCAGTTTGCGCGCCATGAGGTGCGCAAGCGCTATGTGGCGCTGCTGAGCCACGACCTCCGCGAGCCGTCGGGCAGCGTGTCGCTGCCGCTTCGCCCCGACCTCGACGACCGGCCGCGCCAGGTGGTCGACACCGTGCACGGCCGCCCCGCGCTGACCCGCTACGAGCAGGTCGCCCCGCGCCGTGTGCACCTCTTTCCGCTCACCGGCCGCACCCACCAGTTGCGGGTGCACTGTGCCCACCGCGACGGCCTCGACAACCCCATCGTGGGCGACGCCCTCTATGGCACCCGTGCCGACCGCCTCTACCTGCATGCCGAGCAGATAACCTTCCGTCACCCCGCCACGGGCCAGACGCTGACCTTCACCGCCAAGGCGCCTTTCTGAGGGATAAAAAAAGGGGTACATTGAGAAGTATCAATGTACCCGATGATGGGTGAAGCAGGGATTGCCTGCATGGGGGTGATGCCGGCAGAATCAGTCGTACCAGCTGAAGGCATATTCGTAGTCATCGAATACCTCATACTCGGTCACTCCCACACGCTGCAACAGCCGCCGCACGAGGCGCTGCTCGCCGGGCGTGAGCGCAATGTCGCCGCAGCGCCGGCTGAAGTAGGCCGTGCGGCTATAGCGGCTCAGCATCATCTGCATGAAGCGATCATACTGGTCGGGATACATGCGGCGCTGCACATTGGTGAAGCCGCGGGCATAGGCCACCAGCTCGTTGCTGCGAAAATGGCTGCAACTGTCGTCGGCAGAGCACTTGGCAGGGGCGAGCAGGCGCATCGGGTGGTTGAGCTGGCTCAGCTGCTCATAGGCAATGTGGTGCAGACACTCGCCGGCCAATGGGCACTGGCTTTTCACGCATACCGCATACTCAGGCGGTACTGAACGAAAAAGGTTTTTAAGCATTTTTGTGATGTGTTGTTGATGAAACGCTGCAAAGATAACACCTTTTATATAATAGGGCGCCCGACCTGCAGGCCACCGCTCAGGCCACCGCGTGCATATCGGCTTGACTATCACGTTTATAGACATCATCATCCGGCGCAAAAGCTGACCGG
Organism: Bacteroidaceae bacterium; assembly: GCA_963592505.1. GTDB lineage: Bacteria > Bacteroidota > Bacteroidia > Bacteroidales > Bacteroidaceae > Prevotella. The sequence continues at coordinate 166 of CAVAXH010000133.1, read as the reverse complement.
CGCATCCGTATGCCGTTAACACCGCGGTCCTAAGGGCCTAACACTGCGGTCCTAAGGGCTTAACACTGCGGTCCTAAGGGCCTGAGGACACCAGTACAAGGCCCTTAGGACTGCAGTGTTAAAGGCAGAGGACTGCAGTCCCAACGCGTAAGGACCAGGTCCTTCG
>CAVAXH010000132.1:0-6281 GCA_963592505.1 Bacteroidaceae bacterium | reverse complement strand
CTATGTCGCCCCGGTGGGGCTAAACCGCCGCTCCATATAGCACGACCTATAATTGATGCTGCTCACATTGCCTTCTATTGCCTAATCAATGCATTTAACGGAAGAGCGCGAAAACTGGCCAACTGCCACAATGGAACTTGTTTTTAATAAGTTTTAATGATTGTAGTATGTTGATATTCAGTGAAATGTCGTAATTATAGGATGTCTGAAAGACTAACGGCGCGCAGCCTGCATAATTCACCCCACTCGCCACCCATCGATGGTGCCCGTGGTGCTGGAGAAGTTCACCCCCTGTCTTATGCACGGCACGCTTGTCGGCGGCATATTCGCGGGCGTAGCCCATGTCGTCGATCTGCTTTAGGGCGGCCTCGGCGCTGCCGTCGCGCTTGCACTCGAAGATATAGATGTGCCCCGGTGTCTAGACGGCGTAGCCCAGACGGCTCTGGCTCTGCTGCTCTTGAGGCAGGAGCCTTTCTATTCGAAAGTGGAGTGAGGCCCAAGAACTTGGCAGGCGTACAAGGGAATGTTGGTCATCCAGTCTTGCCGCTCATAGGGAAGCATGGAGAAGCGGATGGCGTGCAGTGAGGGGTTGTTGCTGATAAATGTGCGTAGCGACTTTGCCTTTACGTTTGTCTCGGCTTTCACTTCTATCGGTACCACTTTGTTGCCGCATTGCGCCATGAAGTCAATCTCAATGGTGGAGTTGTCTACCGAATGGTAATACAATGGTAGCTCTTGGGATTGCAGCTGAGTATATACATACAGTTCGGCGAATGCCCCCTTGTATTCAGAGAAGATACTGTCGCCCACCAGCATGGTCTCTGCCGAAGCCCCTACCATGGCTCCCATGAGTCCTACGTCAAGCATGAAAAGCTTGAAAGCGTTATGGTCTTCATAAAACTTCAGAGGCAAGGCAATTTTGTTGACCCTTGACACTTTGTATGCAAGGCCGGCGTCTATCAGCCATTGTATGGCCAACTCGAAATCGGCTGCACGTGCGCTTTTCTTTACTGCACCATATATAAACTTCTTGTTCTCCTTGGCCAGCTGCTCCGGTATGTGGTCCCATACCATATTGATGCGTGGTACTTCCCGGGCCGGAGCATGCTTGGAGAAATCGCGGCGATAGTCTCTGATAATCTGCTCCTGTATGCGTCTGACCGTTTGCAAGCCTTCCTGTTGTGTGTATGCCAACACTGCTGCGGGCATTCCGCCTACATAATAATACTGTCGGAGCAGCGATGCCAGTTCTTTCGACAACATCTTCATCACGGTCCAGTTGGCCGTCTCTATGACATTCAGTAGCTGTTTCTTCCCCATGGCATCGAGAAATTCCGGAAATGTCATGGGGTAGAGTCGCAGCTCGTCCACTTTGCCTACGGGATAGGACACACCACCGTGCAGCGAGAGACCCAGCAGCGAACCTGCCACAACGACATGCACGTCGGGGGCATCCTCGCAGAAAAACTTCAGTGCTTCGAGCGCCTTGGGGCAGTCTTGTATCTCATCCAGCACCATAAGCGTGTCGTGGGGAGTGATGTCTACCTGGCTGATGGCCGATAATGCCAGCAGCATATCTGCCGTGGTGCCACCCGTCTCAAACACTTCTGTGGCCTTTTTGTCGCGGTCCAGACTGAAGTAAGCCAACTTCGTGTATTCGTTTTCTCCAAACCGACGTAAGATGTAGGTCTTGCCTACTTGTCTCGCACCGTTGAGTATCAGTGGCTTGCGGTTGTCACGACTCTTCCATTCCAACAGCTGTCTGTATATGTTTCTTTTCATAATTTACACTTTTCCTGACGAATAACCGCTGCAAAGTTACACTTTTTCTGACGAATAATCGTTGAAACATCACACTTTTTCTAACGAATAATCAGCCAAACTCCACACTTTTTCTAACGAATAATCAGCCAAACTCCACACTTTTTCTAACGAATACGGGCTTTGGTTAACATGGAAAGAGGAATGAGGAGGAAATGCCGCTGATGTAGAAAATGAAGATATGTTTGTCAAAAAGGGAATAAAATGATGGAATGAGCGTGAATTTTGTTTCCTTTGCAGCCGAAAACAAAACCGTCAACCACACACATGTATATATGAGTCATTCGGCAATACTTACCATCACGGGTAGCGACAGCACGGGCGAGTCGGGCGTGCAGGCCGACATCACCACCATGACGGCGCTTGGCGCCAAGGCGGTGTCGGTCATCACGTCGGTGACCATGCAGAACACCCTCGGCATACAGCACTTCCACGATCTGCCGGCCTCTATCGTCAGCGGACAGCTCGACGCCATCGTCGACGATGTGCGGCCCGTCACGGTGAAGATCGGCATGATGCGCAGCACCGAGGTGGTGAGCGCCGTGGTGGATGCCCTGAAGCGCTTCCGTCCGGCATCGGTGGTCTATGCCCCGGTGCTCTTCTCCAGCCGAGGCGACCGGCTGATGGGCACCGAGACCATCGAGGCCATACGCCAGCGGCTCTTTCCGCTCTGCACGGTCATCATCGTGAGGCGGCGCGAGAGTGACCTGCTGCTGCGCGGCAGCGTGGCCGGCAACGTGTGCTTCCTCGACGATGCCACCGACCACGGCAGCGTCAACAAGTTTGCATCGGCGCTGGCGGTGCACCTCAACGACGGTGACACTGTAGCGGATGCCACCGGGAAGGCCCACGACTATGCACGCCGGCAGCTGTCCGCCGGCACCATGCTGACAGGCCGCAGCGGCGAGCTCTATGCCGAGTTTGTGGCGCTGGTGAAGAAGTCGCCGTCGACGAAGGCCGACATAGCCCACTATGCCGACGCGCTCAACGTCAGCAGCCGCTACCTGGGACAGGTGTGCCGGCAGGTGGCGGGGCAGTCGCCCAAGAGCATCGTCGACAGCTATCTGGTGGAGGAGGTGAAGAGCCATCTGACGGCCACGCGCGACACCGTGCAGCAGACGGCCCTGGCCTTTGGCTTTGCCAACCAGGCTCATCTCTCCAAGTTTTTCAAGAAGCTGACGGGCCTCACCCCCACCGAATACCGTGTGCGCCATCGGGCGTAGGCCCAAGGCAGAACACAAGATTAACAACCGCGGGGCATTCCGGCCGGGTGCCCCCATAAAAGACAAAACACAAAAATGGAGAATAGACAACAACTGAACCGTAACCTCGCCCAGATGCTCAAGGGCGGCGTGATCATGGACGTCACCACACCCGAACAAGCCAAGATTGCCGAACAGGCAGGCGCCTGCGCCGTCATGGCGCTCGAGCGCATACCCGCCGACATACGGGCGGCAGGCGGCGTGGCCCGCATGAGCGACCCCAAGATGATCAAGGGCATACAGCAGGCCGTGAGCATACCGGTGATGGCCAAGTGCCGCATAGGCCACATAGCCGAGGCGCAGATCCTGCAGGCCATCGAGATCGACTATATCGACGAGAGCGAGGTGCTGTCGCCGGCCGACAACGTCTATCACATCGACAAGAGCCAGTTTGACGTGCCCTTTGTATGCGGCGCGAAGAACCTCGGTGAGGCCCTGCGCCGCATAGCCGAGGGAGCCTCGATGATCCGCACGAAGGGCGAGCCGGGCACGGGCGACGTGGTGCAGGCCGTGCAGCACATGCGGCTGATGCAGGCAGAGATACGCCGGTTGGCCGGCATGGCTGCCGATGAGCTCTATGAGGCCGCCAAGCAGTTGCAGGCCCCCTACGAGCTGGTGCGGTGGGTTCACGACAATGGCAGGCTGCCCGTGGTCAACTTTGCCGCAGGCGGTGTGGCCACGCCGGCCGATGCCGCACTGATGATGCAGCTCGGTGCCGAGGGCGTCTTTGTGGGGTCGGGCATCTTCAAGAGCGGCAATCCCGCCAAGCGTGCTGCCGCCATCGTGCAGGCCGTGACCAACTATGACGACCCGCAGAAGATAGCCGCACTGAGTGAAGACCTGGGCCCCGCCATGGTGGGCATCAACGAAGACGAGATAAAGACCCTGATGGCCGAACGAGGCAAGTAAAAGAGAACGTGTGTATGAGGATAGCAGTGCTGGCCCTTCAGGGCGCTTTCGTGGAGCATGAGGCCATGCTCAGGCGGTTGGGTGTGGAGACTTTTGAGGTGCGGCAGCTGGCCGACTGGCAGCAGCCCAAGGACGGACTGGTCCTGCCCGGCGGCGAGTCGACCACGCAGTCGAAGTTGCTCAGCGACCTCGGTCTCATGGAGCCCCTGCGCGAGGCCATCGAGGGCGGCCTGCCCGTCTTCGGCACCTGTGCGGGCCTCATCCTGCTGGCCAAAGAGGTGGAGGGCGAAAGCCGAGAGCGGTTGGCCACGATGGACATCTGCGTGCGTCGCAATGCCTACGGCCGCCAGTTGGGCAGTTTTGCCACCGAGGCCGCGTTTGGGCCGGTGGGCATGGTACCCATGACGTTCATACGTGCGCCATATATATATAAGGTGGAAGGCACGGCCGAGCCCCTTGCCGAGGTCGACGGCCGCATCGTGGCCGCACGTCAGGGCAGCCAGTTGGTCACGGCCTTTCATCCTGAGCTCAACGATGACCTGCGCGTACACCGCTATTTCCTGTCGATGATAAAATAAGGTGTTTTCCTGCTGTCTGTCACAGCGTTCCCTTGGTGCTGGGAAGTTCAAAGTGATAGATATCCCTTCTTACGGCCATCTTCAGGCTGCGGGCCAGCGCCTTGAAGATACCTTCGATCTTGTGGTGCTCGTTTTGTCCCTCTGCCTTGATGTTGAGGTTCATGAGAGCTGCATCGCTGAGGCTCTTGAAGAAGTGGAAGAACATCTCGGTGGGCATCTCGCCAATCTTCTCGCGGTGGAAATCGGCGTCCCACACCAGCCACGGCCGTCCGCCGAAGTCGAGCGCCACCTGGCAGAGACAGTCGTCCATGGGCAGGCAGTAGCCATAGCGTTCAATGCCCCGCTTGTCGCCCAGCGCCTTGCGCAGACACTCGCCCAGGGCGATGGCCGTGTCCTCGATGGTGTGGTGCTCGTCCACCCAGAGGTCGCCCTTGGTGCGGATGGTGAGATCCATCATGCCATGCTTGCCGATCTGCTCGAGCATGTGGTCGAAGAAACCCAGTCCGGTGGAGATGTCGGTCTTCCCCGTTCCGTCGAGGTTCACCTGCACGCGGATCTGCGTCTCCTTGGTGTTACGCTCCACCTCAGCCGTGCGCTCGCCGGCAAAGAGGATCTCGGCAATCTTGTCCCATGTCATGCCGTCCTTGCCCAGAATGAGCGACCGGCACCCCAGGTTGCGGGCCAGCTCCGCATCGCTCTCGCGGTCGCCGATGACCCACGAGTGGGCCAGGTCATACTCGCTGCTCTCCATATACCTCGTCAGCATGCCCGTGCCGGGCTTGCGCATGGGCGAGTGGTCCTCGGGAAAGTGGCGGTCGATGAGCTGATCGTCGAAGTGGATGCCCTCGCCCTCGAGCGTCTGCAGCACGAAGCGGTGCACCGGCCAGAACGTGTCTTCGGGAAACGAGGGCGTGCCCAGGCCGTCCTGGTTGCTGACCATGACCAGCGAGAAGTCGAGGTGGCTGCAGATGAATGCCAGGTTGCGAAACACGCCCGGCGTGAACTTAAGCTTGCTGAACGAGTCGATCTGTTCGTCTTGCGGCTCCTCGATGAGTGTGCCGTCGCGGTCAATGAAAAGGATGCGTTTCGCCATGGTGTCTGTGTTGTTAAGGTTGTGTCGTTATGGTCGTGTTGCGTGTCTTGGCCTCGATGCTGCCATAGGCATAATGGAACACCATGGCCACCCAGGTCATCAGATAGCACCACACGAACGTGCATGCTGTGGCCACGGCGTAGGTCAGCAGGCCGTAGTGGCCGGGCAGACCGGAGGTGTCGCCCATGAGTGCCCCCGTGTTGTCGGCCAGGCGGGCCAGCAGCAAGATGTTCTCGGGAGCTGCCACCACCACCATGAACAGTGTGCAGATGATGAAGCAGAGCAGCGCACAGCCAAACAGGAAGCCCCAGCGGCGCCATCCCTGGTGGTAGGCGCTGCCCACGACGCAGGCAAGGCGGCAGGACGGCTCCATGAGATACTTCATGGTGGAGTAGGCCAGTGGCAACAGCACGATGCCCCACACCACAGACACGCCCAGGGCGATGCCCCCCGATGCCATCAGTGTGGCATCGGCGGTGGCTGCCGACGCACTGGCAGCCCGCATGAACGGCACTATGGCAAGGGCGGTCGTCGTAACTGTCGCCAGCAGCGCAATGCCGGTGTGCACCGTGATGGCGCGGGCCACACGCGGTGCGTTGTCCTTACGCGACAGTCCGT
>CAVAXH010000131.1:0-6419 GCA_963592505.1 Bacteroidaceae bacterium | reverse complement strand
ACATTAAACAGAATATACCATATCTTGTTCATCTTCTTTACCCCAACGATACTCTATTATTGCTTGCATTGCCATAATTAATATTCAAGTTTTCCGCTTTGACATTATTCGAGTTTGAACAAATCATCCAGCACCACTTCATTCTGAATGGTTTGCCAACCGGCATTGTGCTCCACGCCGAATGAAGTTATCATCGTGAGATGGAGGGTTTTCTTGCTATTCGTCACTTGCTTGAACAACTCCCTACGTTTTACCATCCACGCAGCATAATCCGAAGAGATGGAGTAAGGATGTCCCACAAACTTCATCTCACAGAGATTGATGGTCTTGTCTCCTCTGTCAATGATCAAATCTATCTGGCCTCCAGGCTGTTTGTTTCCATCCGCATCTGTAAACGGTCGGCACGCCCATGTGCAGATATTGGATAATATGCCACTGATGCCCAGTTTGTTTTTGATTTGGGGAATGTGATGCAAGCACACTTGTTCGAAGGCGTATCCCTCTCAACTATCTCCTGCAGTTGAGCGATTTCACGCTGTCTTCCGATAATGTTGTTGAGCCCCGTCATTCTTCATCCTAATTCTAAAATACTTCAGCAAATATACGCCTTTTTCATGATAACAACAAGCAAAAACCGAAAAGTTTACTACGCTAACGGTGATTTTTTACGGGTTAGCGTAGTAGACTTCCGCGCTTGAGTCGTGCTCGTTTTTATAAGTAGTTGAATGTCAACCTGCCTTGAAGATGCAGTCATGCTGAAAAGGCCGAGCCATAGTTTGCCGTCTGGGCGCTTATCAACGAACAAGGGCAAGTGGTTGGAATCACATCAGGCACTTTTGACGAAACGTCTTCTGCCAATCTCATCTATGCAATAAGCATCGATGCCATCAGATAGATGCTGACAGCCTTTTGTGTTCTAACAACAGAAGCACTTTGCAAACAACCACATTGAAGGCCCCATCTGAAATCTTTCGGTAAGTTTTCGGATGGGGCCTTTGTGATGTCGGCGGCCGTGGCCGTCATGGAGGGGTTCGCTGCGATGACGCCGTGGCCGTCATGAGGATCGGTTTACTCTGTGATGACGCCGCTGTCGTCGGTGGGGTTCTGCGTGAGTGTGCCGGGATAGGCGTTGATGGCATCCTGGGGGATGTAGTAGGTCACGCGGAAGTCGCTGGCCTTGACCTCCTCATGCTGGTTGTGGGGGCCGGGGTAGTCGCGTGTGAGCGAGTGGCCGTTGCGGAACACGTCGTAGCTGCGCTCGGCCTGGTAGGCCAGCTCGAGCTGGCGCTCCTTGTCGATGAGCTCGAAGGCGTTGCCGGCATTGAGCGTTCCGGCGGGGTAGCCGCCGCCCACGATGGATCGGTTGCGGATGGTGTTGAGGTCAGCGAGGGCCTCGTCGTAGCGGCCGAGCTTGGCGAGGGCCTCTGCGCGGTTGAGATAGATCTCGCCCAGGCGGCTGATCACCGGCGAGTGGAGCTGCGAGTCTTCGCCTTCGCGCGAGCATTTCACGATGTAGAACTGCGGATACTCGCGGTTGACGGTGATGTAGTTGTCGAGCATGCCCTGGCAGACCTGTCCGTTGTAGTGGATGGTGTAGTACTCGTCGGCCTCATGTCCGGCCACGGGTGTGAGCTCGTAGGTGTTGTTGTCTTTGTCGACACAGGTGACCTTGTTGCCGCTGTGTGTGGTGGTGAGCTGAGCGTAGTGCTTGTTGTTGTCGCTGCCCACGTAGACGAAGCGGAACACCTCCTTGTTGTCGTCGGTGTAGGTCGGCTCGATGAAGTTGGCGCGTGCGTCGACGATCTTCTTCGAGGCAGCGCGCCAGTCGTTGCGTCCGGTTTCGTTGAGCAGGCCTATATACTTCTCGCTGGCATACATCTCGCCCCAGCCCATGCCGCCGATGTTGGAGTACATGCCTCCGATGCCGTAGTAGTGGTCGTAGCCCGAGTATTCGGATGCCACGCGCTTCACGACGAAGATGGCCTCGGGGTTGTCTTCGGGCACGATGGTGTTGTAGTTCATGAACTCCTCGCGGGGCAGCAGTGCATAGTCGGTGTTGGCAATGACCTTGGTGGCATAGTCGGCAGCGAGCTGTGCATACTCGCGGTTGGGTTTCTCATAGGTGCCGCTCATGTAGAGATACACGCGTGAGAGCATGGCCTGTGCTGCAGCCTTCGAGGCGTAGGCCGGTCCGCGGTTTTGGCTGATGAGCTCTTCGGCCTTCTTGAGGTCGCTGATGGCCTGCTCGTAGGTCTTGGCCACGGTGGCGCGGTCGTCGAGCTTGAGGTCGAGGATGTTGTCGGGTGTGCCGTTGACGATGGGCACGCCGAGGTTTTTCTCCGGAGCCTGGTAGTAGGGGCGTCCGTAGGCGCGGCAGAGGTAGAAGTACATCATGCCTCGCACATAGTAGCATTCGCCGAGCGAGTTGTTGACGTCAGCGTCGCTGCCCTCGGGCACCATGTCGATGATGTTTGAGGCTTGTGCGATGGCCTTGTAGCCGGCGTCCCAGAAGTTCTGCAGGCGGTAGTTGTTGGGTGTGCGCGAGAACGAGATAAACTCGAAGAAGGCGTCGGTGGACTGTCCTCGGATCACCATGTTGTCGCCGGCATACTCGCCGCATCGGTGCATGGGGTCCGACCACGTCTTGAGCTGTGCGTACATGCCGTTGAGCAGTGCGTCGAGGTTGCCTGCGGGGTCGTTTTTGATCTGTTCGTCAGACATCGAGTATGACGGGAAACGCTCTATGTCGCATGAGGCGAGCAGCGAGGCGCCTCCGAGCATGAGCATCAGTATTGATTTCTTCATTTTCATGGTAGTCGGGGTTTTAGAAAGTTAAGTTAACACCAAGCATAAACTTGCGGACGCGCGGGTAGACGGAGATGCCGCCAGTGGTGCGCACCTCGCCGCTCTCGGCCGGTATCTCGGGGTCTACGCCCGAGTAGTCGGTGATGGTGAAGAGGTTCTCGCCCGTGATCGACACGCGCAGTGTCTGTATGCCATACTTGCGGAGGTCGAAGTTGTAGCCCAGCGAGAGCGAGCGGAGCTTCAGGTAGTCGGAGCTTTCCAGATAGCGTGTGGAGGCCTTGTTGCCCTTGTCCTGGTTGTTGTACATGGCGCGCGGGTGTGTGGCCACGTCGCCGGCTTTCTGCCAGCGTGTCCATCCCTTCTGCAGCTTCATCTGGTTGCGGTCGCCGGCATAGGCGCCGTCGGAGTCGTATTCCTGCCGGAAGTAGCTGTAGATGTGTCCGCCGAGCGAGTAGCCGAAGTTGGCCTGCAGGTCGAAGTTCTTGTAGAAGAGCGATGTGGAGAAGCTGCCATACACGTCGGGCGAAGCCTTGCCGCACTTGTAGTATGATGCCTTGGAGTATTCGGTGGTGGTGACCTTGTTGCCGTCCTGGTCGTCCATATACCACATGGGCTTGCCGGTGTCGGGGTCTACTCCTGCCCACTGCTGCATGTAGTAGGTGTCTACGGGTTCGCCCACCTCGAGCAGGCGCTGTGTGGATCCGGCGATGCCCGATCCGTCGCCGATGATGACGGGTTTCACGACATAGTTGCCGTTGTCGTCGCGCTGCTTGTAGAGGTCGCGCAGTTCGTTGACGTTGTGCGAGATGTTGGCCGTGAGGTTCCACGTGAAGTCTTTGGTGCGGATGATGTCTCCTCCGATGGTGAGCTCAATGCCCTTGTTGCGCATCTTGCCGATGTTTTTCCAGATGGAGGTGACGCCCACGATGCCTGTGACGGGCACGCTGTAGAGGATGTTGCTGGTGTTCTTGACATACAGGTCGAGGTTGGCCGTCAGCCGGTTGTGGAAGAAGGCAGCGTCGATGCCGATGCCCATGGTGAGTGTCTTCTCCCAGGTGAGGTCTTTGTTGCCGATCTGCGAGATGAGGGCGCCCGAGTTTTCGTTGTAGGATCCGCTGACCGAGTAGAGCGAGTAGGAGGGATAGAGCGATGTGGGCACGTTGCCCACCTGTCCCACTGAGGCGCGGAGCTTGAGCTGGTCGACCCAAGTGGCCTTGAACCATGCCTCGTTGTTGATGTTCCATGCGCCGCTGACAGAGAAGAAGTTGCCGTAGCGGTTGTTGGATCCGAAGTTGGAGCGTCCGTCGCGTCGCAGTGAGAACTCGCCGTAGTAGCGTCCGTCGTAGTTGTAGCGCCACTGTGTGAAGTATGACTGCTTGGCCCATGCTGTGCGGTAGCCCGATGCCTTCTCGGGCTTGGCGGCTGTGTAGAAGTCCTCGAAGCCTGAGATGAAGCCGATGGCATACACGTCGGTGTATTTCATCTCATAGTCGTTGAACTCGTAGGCGAGCAGTCCGGTCACGTTGTGCTTGCCAAACGACTTCTGGAAGCGCAGCAGCTGGTTGGTGTAGCGGCGTGTGGTGTTGTAGTTGTATTCGGTGGTGCGTCCGTTCACGCCCTCTGCTGCGCTCGACTTCGGGTCGTAGTAGCCGTGCGACTGGCTGTTGTAGTACTTGTAGCTGTTGACCGATGAGAACGTGAGCCACGGCGTGATGGTGATGTCGAAGTCGAAGCCACCGTCGAGGTCATAGGTGCGGCTGTCCGAGTAGTTGCCGCAGGCCAGGTCGTTGAGGTAGTTGGTGGCCTTGGAGTTCACCCAGCCCGAGTAGTAGTTGGGCACGAGGTTGCCGTCGGCATCGTAGGGGCTGTCCCATGGCATCATGGAGTACATGGCGCTGATGCTGTACTGCCGGTCTTCGCTGCTGGTGCGCGATGCGCTGATGTTGGGCTTGATGGTGAGCCACTTGTAGGGTTTGTAGACCACCTTCAGGCGTGCGCTGTAGCGGTCGAGGTCGTAGCCCTTCACGGCGCCCTCCTCCTTGTAGTAGCCCATGGTGAACATCGACTGCAGTGTCTCGTTGCCGCCGTTGAGCGTGAGGTTGTAGTCCTGTGTGTTGCCGGTCTTCTTGGCCAGGTCAAACCAGTCGAAGTTGTCGTTGCGCAGACTCTCGCTCCATCGCGGGAAGTTCACGGCATCGACGTTCTGGAACGACTGGTAGTAGTCGTAGAACTCGGCACCGTTCATCATCTCCAGGTTGCCCCGGTCGAGCTGGCTGAGGCCTGCCTTGGCGGTGAGCGTGATGGTCATCTTCTCGTGGCGTGCCTGCTTGGTGGTGACCACGATGACGCCGTTGGCACCCTCCGAGCCGTAGATGGCTGTCGAGGCAGCATCCTTGAGCACGGTCATCGTCTCGATGTCGTCGGGGTTGAGGTTGCCGGCGCTGTTGCCCACGATGACGCCGTCGACCACCCAGAGCGGTGCTGTCACGCCGTTGATGGAGGTCTGTCCGCGTATGACGATGGCTCCGGTGCTGCCCGGCTGTCCTGATCCCGGTGCCACATACACGCCCGACACCTTGCCGTTGAGCATGTTTTCCACGGTGGCGGAGGTCACGTCCTTGAGCTTGTCGGCCTTGAGGTTGGTCATCGAGCCTGTGAGCGACTCTTTCTTCTGTGTGCCGTAGCCCACGACCACGAGCTCGCTGAGCGACTCGGAGCTCTCCTTGAGCGCCACTTTCATGTTGTTGCGTGCCTGTAGCTCGCTGTTCTCATAGCCCACATACGACACCTCGAGCAGTGCGCCCGTCCTGGCGCTGATCTCGAATGTGCCGTCGACGCCGGTCATGGTGGCCTGCGTGGTGCCTTTCACCCTCACGGTGGCGCCGATGACGGGCTCGCCCGTCTTGGCATCTACGATGGTTCCTTTGATTTTGCCGGTCTGCTGCACAATGGGCAGACTCTCCTGCGATGCGTGGATGTCAGCGTAGGCTGCGTTTGCCGCCAGCAATGTGGCGCACACCAGCATACTCGTCCTCAGTTTTTTTGCCATACTCGTCTTGTTTTTGGGTTAACAATTTGGGTTTGAAATCTCGGTCGTGAGCCGTCGGATGCCTCTCAGGGAGTGTGGGGTCATCTGACGCCCGCGTATGTCTGAATCTTCATTTGGTTTGGTCGTACTGCTTTTCAGGCAGAGCGCGTCTGCCAGACACAGAATCGGTCGTGCCGCTTCTCTGGCGAGCACGTCTGTTATATTTCGCAAAGATAAGTGAAAGTTTTCAAAAATGCCAAGCCTTTCCGGTGTTTTTTTACCGGAAAAAGAAAAAGCCGGTGCCACGCGGTCATCGCGCCACCGACTTGTTTTTTGCAATGATATACTGTTTGCTTATGGAGCTATGCTTTTCTGTCAGTCTCTACACCTCGTCCATGCGGTGGAGCTTCCATCCGTCGAACTGCATGATGATCTTGTGGAGCTGGGTGCCTTGGCGCAGAGCCTCTACACGCGGGGCGGCGGCATAGCCGTTGATCTGAACTACGGCATCGCTCCACTGCTGCTCTATTTTCTTTTCGAATGCTTCTGTCGACTCGCCCTTCTCGCGCTTGGGGATGACCTTCAG
>CAVAXH010000130.1:0-6427 GCA_963592505.1 Bacteroidaceae bacterium | reverse complement strand
CGATATGTCCATATAAATTGATTAGCAGTCGTGCCTAACAGTACATAGTTGCCAATTTATTTTGGTTTCAAAGATACGATTTTTATTTGAGAAACCCGCTTAGCAAACAACCCAACTTTTCGGATTTGTAAAACGATGCGGCATATTAGGAACTGCTGTATGCCATTGCCAAAGAAGGCGTCACACAGCGTCACCGGCCGATGCTCATCCTTGTCCATAGCCAGCGGGGTATGAGGCGCCAGAGGGCCACGAGGATGGCGTAGCGCCAGTCGATGACCGCTACGCTGCGGCGCCGCTCGATGGCGCCGACGATGCTGCGGGCTACGGCCTTGGCATCGAGCTGCAGGGGGTAACGGCTGCCGGCGATAAGATCCGTAGCCACAAAGCCGGGCCGGAGGTCGGTGATGGTCAGGCGGAGGTGGCGCATGCGTGCCTGCTGGCTCAGACACTCGAGGTAATGGCTCTGGAAACGCTTGGTGGCCGAGTAGGCCGGGGCGGCTCCGAGGCCCTTCGTGCCCGCTATGGAGGTGATGCAGGCGATGGCGGCGGTGGCGGCATGCTCGGCAAACCAGTTGTAGGCCGTGCCCACCATGCGCACAAACCCCACGCCATTGGTCTCGACCGTGAGCAGTTCCTTGTCGATGTCGAGCATGTTGTTTTGCCAGCCTATGCCCGAGCTGTGAAAGTAGAGGTCCATGCCTCCCAGCCGGTCAATGAGCAGGCGCAGGCGGTCGGGGGCGTCGGCAGCCGTGACATCTATCTGCTGACAACACACGATGCCCTGGTGGCGCTGCATCACAGCCTCGAGGCGCTCCGCCCTCCTGCCGGCGATGCCCACCAGCCAGCCACGCTCGGCCAGCCGCAGGGCCACCTCCATCCCGATGCCCGACGTGGCACCCATCACGATTGCTCTCCTTGTCATATCATTGTTGGTTTATAAGGTGGTTAGATAAAAAACAGCTTAGTCCGGAAAACCATTTGCCCCCGCAAGCCATCTGCTGACAGATGCTTGCGGGGGCAACAGTTATTGCGTCCTCATAACAGAGGTATGCAGGTTCGGATCAGTTAGATCGACTCGCTCCAGTCCTCTTGGCTCTTGCGCACATACGACTGGTAGCGGCGCTTGGCAGCCTTCTCGGTCTCGGCGTAGAGCTCGGCAGCCTCTGCGGGGAATGCCTTCTGCAGTGATGCGAAGCGCACCTCACCGAGCAGATACTCGCGGAACTTATCCCACTGGGGAGCCTTCGAGTCGAGCTGGAACGGAGTCTTGCCCTCGTTGGCCAGACGCGGATCGTAGCGCCAGAGGTGCCAGTAACCGCACTCCACAGCCAGAGCCTCCTCGTGCTGTGAGCGACCCATGTTGCGCTTGTCGTTCTTGGTGCCCTTGATGCCGTGGTTGATACACGGAGCGTAGGCGATGACGAGCGACGGTCCGGGATAAGCCTCAGCCTCGCGGATGGCCTTCAGCGTCTGTGCGTTGTCGGCGCCCATGGCAACCTGAGCCACATAGACGTAGCCGTAGGTGGCCTGCATCAGACCGAGGTCCTTCTTGCTCACGCGCTTGCCCGAAGCGGCAAACTGGGCGATGGCACCGATAGGAGTAGACTTCGACGACTGGCCACCGGTGTTAGAGTACACCTCGGTGTCGAGCACCAGGATGTTGACATCCTCGCCCGAAGCCAGCACGTGGTCGAGACCACCGTAACCGATGTCGTAAGAAGCACCGTCACCACCGATGATCCACTGTGAGCGCTTCACCAGGTAGTGGTCGAGCGTCTTCAGCTCGGTGCAGATGGGGCATCCGCTCTCAGCGCCCTTGGCGATGATCGGCTTCAGCTCGGCAGCAGCCTCCTTAGAGCCCTCAGCGTCGTCCTTGGCAGCGATCCACTTGTCGGCGGCAGCCACAAACTCGGCAGAGATGCCCTCCTGGGCCTTACCCTCCTCGAGCAGGTGCACGATGCGCTGCTTCATCTTCTTGTTACCCATGGCCATACCCAGACCAAACTCGCAGAAGTCCTCGAACAGAGAGTTGTCGAAGGCAGGACCCTGACCCTTCTCGTTGGTGGTGTAAGGAGTAGAGGGGATAGAAGCAGAGTAGATGGATGAGCAACCCGTGGCGTTGGCGATCATCTGACGGTCGCCGAAGAGCTGGCTGATGAGCTTCACATACGGTGTCTCGCCGCAACCCGAGCAAGCGCCCGAGAATTCGAAGAGCGGCGTAGCGAACTGTGAGTTCTTGGGCGACTGCTTCACGTCTACGAGGTGCTGCTTGGTCTTCACGTTGTGCACGAGATACTCCCAGTTCTGGGCCTCCTGCACCATGTCGTCGGCATCCACGTTGAACGGCACCATCTTCAGCGCCTTCTCCACGAGGCCCGTCTCCTTGTTCTTCTTGCCCGGGCAGACGTCGACACAGTTGCCGCAACCCAGACAGTCGAGCACTGATGTCTCGATGCGGAAGTGCATGCCGGCCATGGCCTTCGGAGCCTTGACGTCCTGTGTCTCGATGTTGATGCCCTTGAGCTCCTCGTCGTCGAGGACAAACGGACGGATGGCAGCGTGCGGACAGCAGAAGGCACACTTGTTACACTGTATACAGTTCTCCACGTTCCACACGGGCACGAAGGCCTCCACGCCGCGCTTCTCCCAGGCGGCTGTGCCGTTCTGCCATGTACCGTCGACGGTGTCGTGCTTGATGAAGTCGGACACCTTCAGCAGGTCACCGGCCTGTCCGTTGATGGGACGCACCAGCTCCTTGACGAAAGCGGGAGCAGCATCTTCCTTGGCAGCGTCGTCGGCGAGGTCAGCCCATGCCGGATCCACGGCGAGCTGCTTGTATTCGCCACCGCGCTCCACGGCTGCATAGTTGAGGTTGACGATGTCCTCACCCTTCTTGCCATACGACTTCACGATGAATGCCTTCATCTGCTCCACAGCCAGGTCAACGGGGATGACCTCGGTGATGCGGAAGAATGCCGACTGCAGGATGGTGTTGGTGCGGTTGCCGAGGCCGATCTCCTGGGCAATCTTTGTGGCGTTGATGTAGTAGACGGTGACGTTGTTCTTGGCCAGATAGCGCTTCACCTTGTTGGGGATGAAGTTCACCAGCTCATCGCCCTCGAAGATGGTGTTGAGCAGGAATGTGCCGTTCTTGCGCAGACCGCGTGTCACGTCGTACATGTGC
The DNA here is from genome assembly GCA_963592505.1 of Bacteroidaceae bacterium. Lineage (GTDB taxonomy): Bacteria > Bacteroidota > Bacteroidia > Bacteroidales > Bacteroidaceae > Prevotella. The sequence continues at coordinate 3,243 of CAVAXH010000130.1, read as the reverse complement.
AGGTAAGCCTGCACGTGGCAAGCCACGAAGTTAGGCGTGTTCACCTGATAGGCCGAGTGGATGGGCTCGTCGCCGAAGCGCAGGTGTGAGCAGGTGAAACCTCCCGACTTCTTTGAGTCGTAAGAGAAGTAAGCCTGGCAATACTTGTTGGTGTTGTTACCGATGATCTGCACCGAGTTCTTGTTGGCACCCACCGTACCGTCGGCACCCAGACCGTAGAACTTGGCCTCGAAGAGGCTGTCGCCACCCATCGGGATCTCCTCCACGGCGGGCAGTGAGGTGAAGGTCACGTCGTCGACGATGCCCACGGTGAAGTGGTTCTTGGGCTCCGGCAGCTCGAGGTTGTTGAACACCGAGATGATCTTGGCCGGTGTGGTGTCGGAAGAACCCAGACCGTAGCGGCCGCCCACGATGAGGGGCTTGCGCGGGTCGTTGTAGAGGGCCGACTTCACATCGAGGTAGAGCGGCTCGCCCTCAGCGCCCGGCTCCTTGGTGCGGTCGAGCACGGCGATGCGCTTCACGGTGGCGGGGATAGCCTCGCGGATGGCCTTCACGTCGAACGGACGATAGAGGTGGACAGCCACCATACCGACCTTCTTGCCCTGCTTCACCAGGTAGTCGATGGCCTCGCGTGCAGGCTCTGTGGCCGAACCCATCAGGATGATGATGTTCTCGGCATCGGCAGCACCGTAGTAGTTGAACAGGTGATACTCGCGGCCGGTGATCTTCGAGATCTCTGCCAGGTGCTTCTCCACCACCTCGGGGATGTGGTCGTAGTAGGAGTTGCAGGCCTCACGGTGTGTGAAGAATGTCTCGGGGTTCTCGGCCGTACCGCGTGTCACGGGGCGCTCAGGCGTCAGTGCGCGGTCGCGGAAGTTCTTGATCCACTCGGGGTTGACCAGCGGACGGATGTCCTCCATGTCCATCATCTCCACCTTGTGGTACTCGTGCGACGTGCGGAAGCCGTCGAAGAAGTTGATGAACGGCACTGAGGTCTCGAGTGTGGCCAGATGGGGCACAGCCGAGAGGTCCATCACCTCCTGCACAGAGCCCGAGCAGAACATGGCGAAGCCAGTCTGGCGGCAAGCCATGACATCCTGGTGGTCACCGAAGATACAGAGCGAGTGGCTGGCCAGCGTACGTGCAGACACGTTGAACACGCAAGGCAGCAGTTCACCTGCAATCTTGTACATATTGGGGATCATCAGGAGCAAGCCCTGCGATGCAGTGTAGGTAGAGGTCAAGGCACCGGCCTGCAGTGAGCCGTGTACGGCGCCGGCGGCACCGCCTTCAGACTCCATTTCCTGTACGCTGACAGTCTGACCAAAAAGATTCTTACGCCCCTTGGCAGCCCATTCGTCGACGTGCTCGGCCATAGGAGAAGACGGGGTGATGGGGTAGATGGCGGCAACCTCGGTGAACATGTAGCTCACGTGGGCGGCAGCGGTGTTACCATCACATGTCATGAATTTCTTTTCTTTTGCCATTTTTGTGAAAAATAGATTATTAATGTTTATGTATAGTTTTCTTGTATACTCGGTGTGTGTGCCGGCGCTTGCCGGTGGGGTGCTGCAGGCTGCGGGGCCTGCGTCAGTAGAGGAACCCGAAGAGCCAGAGGGGTATCTGGTTGTCGCGGCCCACCTCCGTGTTGTATCGGGCGTAGATGGTGTCGCCGGCAAGGTGGGGTGTGGGGGCGTGGGCGTCGCAGATGCAGTATTTGTGTTCTCCGTCGACGATGTAGTGCTGGCCCTTGGCCGGCTGGTTCACCACGTGGTCCTTCCACATGGTGTTCACGAAGAACGTCTCCATGACGTCCTGGTCCTCAAAGCCGAGGGGGTAGATGGCATACATCAGGTTGGGGTTGTGCATCATCACCTTGGCCGGCTTCTTGGGATACTCCTGTCCGGGCGCATATATCATGTTGATGAGGCGTGCGTCGGCCAGACATTTTATGTAGTGCATCACCGTGGCGCGGCTGGCGTCGACATCCTGTGCCAGTTGCGACACGTTGGGGGCCTTCGGCCCGTTGACGGCGAGCAGGTAGAAGAGCTTCTTGATCTTCGAGAGATACTTCAGCTCGATCTGCTTGAGCAGCAGTATGTCCACCTCGGTCATCATGTTCATCGTCTTGAGCAGGTTCTCGGAGAAGTCGCTGTTCTCCAGGAAGAGGGGGTAGAAGCCGTGGTGCAGATAGTCGCCGAAATGTTGTGCAGGACTGCAATGGGGCAGTATCTTCTTCACGATGTGCTCATGGTCGCTGACGATCTCGTCGAGCGTGTAGGGCTCAAAGTGCTGTCCGGTCTTGACGTTGAGATATTCGCGAAACGAGAATCCGCGCAGGTTGTAGCTCTTCACGATGCCACCGATCTCGGGGTTCTCCTCCTTGAGCCGCATGACGCTCGAGCCGGTGAAGATGATCTTCAGCTGGGGGAAGCGGTCGTAGCACTGTCGCAGCTCGTGGCTCCAGTGGGGCTGCTTGAACACCTGGTCGATGAGCAGCGTCTGTCCGCCCTGGCTCACGAAGTCGTGGGCAAAGTCGGCCAGCCCGCGTCCCTGGAAGTAGAAATTGTTCATGTTGATATAGAGGCACCGGCGGTCGTCCTTGCCGTAGTGCTCTTTGGCATACTGCAGCAGGAACGTGGTTTTTCCGACGCCACGCGTTCCCTTGATGCCAATAAGGCGGTCGTTCCAGTCAATCTCGTCCATGAGGACGCGCCTGACGGTCGCCTTGTTGTGCTCCACGAGGTAAGCGTGTGTCCTAAAAAATACTTCCATGATGCTCTATACAATAGCTCAGTTTATCGGTGCAAAGATAATACATTATTTTATTATTGCAAAGTCTAGTTTGCAATTTTTCTCATTATTTTTCGGTATTGTCCGGAAGGCATGCAATATAATAAGGTGTAACGGCGCTTCACCGCGCCGCCGTTACCTACATCTGGCTAGCATGCCGCTTGCTGGAGCGCAGGGGCCGGGGGGCTGGTAGGGTGTTCAAAATCCATAAAAATCCCGCATGATTCACCGGATGCAACATGACTATTGCTGATTGGATTAGTGCGTGAGCCGACGCGGCGGTGTTTACACCGGATATCGTTGATGTCCGTTGCGTGAGCCGACGCGGCAGTGTTACACCGGATATCGTTGATGTCCGTTGCGTGAGCCGACGCGGGCTGAAAGCCCAGCAATTACCCAGCCCAGGGCAGCGCCCTGGGTATCGTAACACGTTGATTAGCAGCGCCCTGT
>CAVAXH010000129.1:0-6532 GCA_963592505.1 Bacteroidaceae bacterium | reverse complement strand
AGCGCAGCGTCCTGAAGACAGGCTACGACGACGGATTGCAGGAAGGCCGTGCGGAGGGTCGTGCGGAAGGTCGTGCGGAAGGTCGTGCGGAGGGTCGTGCGGAAGGCCGTGCGGAAGGCCGTGCAGAAGGCCGTGCGGAAGGTCGTGCGGAAGGTCGTGCGGAAGGTCGTGCGGAAGGTCGTGCGGAAGGCCGTGCGGAAGGTCGTGCGGAAGGCATGGCAGAAGGCCGTGCGGAAGGCCGTGCGGAAGGTCGTGCGGAAGGCCGTGCGGAAGGTCGTGCGGAAGGCCGTGCGGAAGGTCGGGCGGAAGGTGAGAAGGAGGCAAAGACAAAGATGGCCTTGAACCTTCTGTCGTTAGGCATTCCTGTAGACACGATCGTTCAGGCATCCGGATTGACCCAAGAGGAAATAGAGGCTCTACGCTGACCGATATAGTTCGCCCCCCTCCTCTCAAAAAAAATCACATTCTTACTGTTTGATTGAGCAGCCAGTGGTCCAGGATGACCATTGCGGCCATGCTCTCCACGATGGGCACCGCCCTTGGTGTGACGCAGGGGTCGTGGCGTCCGCGTGCGTCGATGGTGGCAGCATTGCCGTTGAGGTCGATGGTGGGTTGTGGCATGAGCAGCGTTGCCACAGGTTTGAATGCCACCCGGAAGCAGATGTCCTGGCCGTTGCTTATGCCGCCCTGTATGCCGCCGCTGTGGTTGGTCTGCGTGGTTGCTGCCGTCGGCTGGCCGGAGGCAGGCAGGAAGAGGTCGTTGACCTCAGAGCCCCGGCGTGCGGCCATGTCGAAGCCGTCGCCATATTCGAACCCCTTCACCGCATTGATGCCCAGCATGGCTGCTCCCAGTTGGGCGTGCAGTTTGCCAAACTCGGGTTCGCCCAGTCCTACGGGACACCCTTTTATGACGCATGTCACCACGCCGCCCACGGTGTCGCCCTCGGCTTTCACCTTCATGATGAGTTGCTCCATCTCGCGCGCCTTGTCGGGGTCGGGACATCTCACGATGTTGTCTTCGGCTTTGCTGAGGTCGTAGAGCCGGTAGTCTTTGTCGAGGGCAATGCCTCCCACCTGCGACACGTAGGCCTGTATGCTGATGCCCAGCGGCCTCAGTGCCAGTTTGGCCAATGCGCCGCCCACACAGCGGCTGATGGTGATACGTGCCGACGAGCGTCCGCCGCCCCGGTGGTCGCGCACCCCATACTTATTATAATAGGTGTAGTCGGCATGCGACGGCCGGAACACCTGGCACATGTTGTTGTAGTCGGCCGAGTGCTGGTTGGTGTTGTGCACCACGAAGCCGATGGGTGTGCCAGTCGTCTTTCCCTCAAACACACCGCTGAGCAGCTGCACGCGGTCGGCCTCATTGCGCTGTGTGGTGATGCGGCTCTGTCCGGGCTTGCGCCGGTCCAGTTCGTGCTGTATGAAGTCGGTGTCGACCTCTATGCCGGCCGGCATGCCGTCCACCACGCCGCCCACGGCCTCGCCGTGGCTCTCGCCGAAGGTGGTCAGTGTGAACAGGTTGCCAAAAACGTTTCTCATGTGCCTGCTTCCTTATTCTTGGTGTGTGGTGTGTTGTTGGGGTAGGGGTGCGTGTGCGGTTTTAGTCGTTGTGATGTCCGTGGCAGCATCCACCCTTGCCGTGGTGGCCCTTGCCGTGGCAGCATCCGTCCTTGTGTCCTTCGCCGCCGTGGCAGCAGTGGTCCTCGCCGTCCTCTCCGCAGCATCCTCCGCAGCCGCCCTGCATCTGTTCCACAAAGGCTTGTATCTCCGCATTGGTGGCGTCGTGGGCTTTGAGGATGGAGCCCTTGAAGGTCAGAGTGCGTCCGGCCAGCGGATGGTTGAGGTCCACCTTCACCTTGTCGGCAGTCACCTCGGCCACCACGCCGTTGAAGCGTGCACCCTCCTCGTTTTGCAGGGGAATGATGGCACCCTCCCTGACGTGTTCGGCATCAAACTGTCCGTCGATGAAAAACATCTCCTTGTCGAGGTCGAACACATGGGCGTCTTCATAGTCACCGTAGGCCTCGTCGGGCTGCAGTGTGAAATCGAAGTTGTCGCCTTCCTGCAGGTCTTTCGTCTGCTGTTCGAAGGCGTCGAGCGCTATGCCCATGCCGCTGATGTAGGTGAAGGGCTGGTCGTCGGTGGTCTGCTCCACGAGTATCTGCTCGCCGTCAGTGGTGTCATAGAGTTGGTATGCGAGACTGACGAACCGGTTGGTCTTGTTGTCCATGGTTTGATGTTATCTTAATATATACATTGTTCAATAGTTGCAAAGTTACAACAATTTTCTGCAAAACCACGCCTGTCGTCGCATAAAAAGCGCACCTACCTATTTCTTGGTATTCGGTCCAAACCACAATTTTTAGGTATTGCAGCCTTAGCCGAAACGTGCTACCTTTGCAACCGTAAACAGAAATAACCCATAACGATTATGAGCAAAACGATAGTAGTATACGGTTCTACAACCGGCACTTGCGAGAGCATCGCACAGAACATTGGCAGCCAGCTGGATGCCGAAGTGATCAATGTGGCCGACCTGTCGGCCGATCAGTTGGCCGAGGCCGACAACATCCTTTTGGGAACCTCCACGTGGGGTGCCGGCGAACTGCAGGACGACTGGTATGACGGTGTTAACGTCGTGAAGTCGGCCGACCTGTCGGGCAAGAAGGTGGCCATCTTCGGCTGCGGCGACTCTGCCAGCTACTCCGACACGTTCTGTGGCGGCATGAAGGAGCTCTACGATGCAGCCCAGGCTGCCGGTGCCACCCTCGTGGGTGCCGTGTCTACCGACGGCTACACCTTCGACGACTCCGACGCTGTGGTCGACGGTGCCTTTGTGGGCCTGGCTCTCGACGATGTCAACGAAGACGACAAGACCGACGAGCGCATTGCCGCCTGGATTGGCAGCCTCGGCCTGTAACCGCACTCCCTCTCTTCCCCATCACCTTAGTCCAATGACCACGCAGCCTATAGAGATGAAGGTGCTCATGAACCACATCTATGAGTACCAGAAAGGTGTCAGGCAGATGGTGCTCTACACCCTCAACCGCCGCTACCTCGAGTATGCCGAGCAGCGCCTGCAGCACCAGCAGATAAGCTATGTGGTGCAGCCCGCCGGGAAGGCCACGGTGAACCTCTTCTTCGGCAGCCGCGAGTGTATGGATGCCATCCGCCTGATGGTGACCCGCCCGCTCAACGAGCTGTCGCCCGAGGAAGACTTCATGTTGGGCGCACTCCTGGGCTACGACATCCGGCGCCAGTGTGAGCGCTACTGCCAGCGCAAGTGCAGCGGCGGATGCACCTGCACAGGGTGCTGAGGCAGGCTGGTTCTGCCGCTGTCCGCCCATAACGGGGGGCACGGAGGAGAGGATATATTCAAGCAAGAAAAAACTCTTGTTCGCTATATAAATAGAATTTGTAATGTTTTTGTATAATAAGTGTAGGCTCGCTGTGAAGCGGGCCTTTCACTTGTTACGGCGGCCAGCAGCAGTCGCCACCTTTTTTTATTTTTGCCCGGACGTCTGCAATTTGTAATTGCCGACGGGCCGCCTTTCCGAAAATAGTGTTAACTTTGCAACAGTCAATGAAAAGTTAACGCACAATGAGAAAAATCAAGTTACTGGTGCTCGCTGTGGCCACCCTGCTGCTCACGGCAGCCTGCGGCACCACCGAGACGGTGCCCCTCACCGGCCGTAAGCACAAGGTGTCGTCCAGCTACTCCAACGCCCAGATGCTCAGTCTCGGCAGCCAGGAGTACACCAAGTTTATGTCCTCAGCCAAGAAAAGCACCAATGCCACCAACACCGCAATGGTGCAGCGTGTGGGCCAGCGCCTGTCGAGCGCCGTCACCACCTATCTCAACAACAACGGCTATGCTGCCGATGCCAGCAGCTATCAGTGGGAGTTCAACCTCGTGCAGAACAGCGAGGCCAACGCCTGGTGTCTGCCCGGCGGCAAGATCGTGGTCTATGAGGGTCTGCTCCCCTACACCCAGAACGAGACGGCCCTGGCCATTGTCCTCGGCCACGAGATAGCTCACGCCGTAGCCAAGCACTCGGCCGAGCAGCTCACCAAGCAAAACAACCAGAGCGTGCTCACCCAGGTCATCGGCACCGCAGGACAGATGGTGGGCGGCACCGCAGGCACCATCGTGCAGGCTGGCGCCTCGGTGGCCGGCAGCTATGCCTTCCCGCTGATGAACCTCAAGTACAGCCGCTCCAACGAGACAGAGGCCGACTATATGGGCCTCTTCTTCGCCGCAATGGCCGGCTACAATCCTGAGGAGGCCATCTCCTTCTGGAAGCGCATGTCGTCGGGCACCAGCAGCAGCTCCGACTTCTTCAGCGACCACCCCTCCGACGAGAAGCGCATCGCTGCCCTCCAGCAGGCCATGCCCGAGGCCAAGAAATACTACAGCGCAGCAGTGGCTGCCGGCAATGCGGCCGTGAAGACCACCACCAAGACCACTGCGAAGAAGACCACCACTGCGAAGAAGACCACCACCAAGGCCAAGACCACGACCAAGAAGACCTCGCGCAAGTAACGGGCCGTGTGCTCCATTAATCCAACAAGAACATGAACATTTGCATCGTTTGTGGGGCTCGCCCCAATTTCATAAAGGTGGCTCCCGTCATCCGCGCCATCGAGAGCGCCAAGACACAGGGGCGCCCTGTCGACTATCAGTTGGTCTACACCGGCAGTGCCGACGACCCCACCGTGGAGCCGTCGATCTTTGCCGACCTGCAGATTGCTGCCCCCGACGAGTATCTCGGCGTGACGTGCTCCAACCTCAACGAGCTCACCGGACAGGTGATGTCCAAGTTTGAGCAGTATCTCCAGGCACACCCCACCGACACGGTCATCGTCGTCGACGACCTGGCATCCACGATGGCGGCAGCCATCGTCACCAAGAAGCAGGGCGTGCGCCTGGCCCACATTGCAGCCGGCACGCGCAGCTTCGACATCTCCATGCCCAAGGAGATCAACCGCCTCGTCATCGACGGCCTGAGCGACATCCTCTTCACCGCAGGCATCAGCAACAACTCCATTGCCAACCGCGAGGGAGCCGAGCTGTCGAAGGTCTACATGGTGGGCAATGTGCTCATCGACAACCTGCGCTTCCTGGCCTCGCAGCGTCAGGCCGATGCACCGGCCCGCGAGCTGCCCTTCGAGGTGCCCGGGCGCTACCTGGTGTTCACGCTCAACCGCCGTCAGCTCATCGCCGACCATGCCAAGCTGCGTGCCCTCATAGAGGCTGTGGCCGGCAGTGTGGGCGACGTGCCCGTCATTGCCCCGCTCCATGGTCTGGCCCGCGAGGCAGTGGCCGAGTGTCTGGCAGCCATAGGCAGTCCGGCCTCGTTCCGCCTTGTCGACCCGGTGCCCTATCTGCCCTTTGAGCACCTGCTGCAGCATGCTGCCGGCATCATCACCGACTCGGGCAATGTGGCCGAGGAAGCCACGTTCTTCCAGGTGCCCTGCATCACCCTCAACAGCTACACCGAGCACATCGAGACCGTGAAGGTCGGCACCAATGTGCTGGTGGGCGAGGATGCCGGGCTGCTGGCTGCCGAGGCCGCACGCATGGCTGCCGGAGCGTGGAAGGAAGGCGGCATCCCCGACCGGTGGGACGGGCGTTCGGCCGAGCGCATCGTGCAGATCCTGATGGAACAACGCCAGTAGGGTGGGGGCGGCAGAAATGCATACATGATGAAAACCACCACCTTATACATAAAGAACATGGTTTGCGACCGTTGTCGTGCCAGTGTCGACAAGACCCTGCGCGACAACGGTCTGCTCCCTGCCGGCATTCGTCTTGGCGAGGCAGAGGTGGAGGGCGAGGTCAGCGCCGAGCAGCGGGCTCGCCTGGCCGCCAGTCTGGAGGCGCTGGGTTTCGAGCTCCTGGAGGACCGCCGTGAGCAGACGGCTGCCCGGATCAAGGCCGCCGTCATCCGCCTGGTGCACTATCGTGGCGACACCCCGCCGCCCAACCTTTCCGACTGTCTGCAGGGCGAGCTCCACATGGAGTACTCGTCGCTCTCCAAACTCTTTTCGGAGGTGACCTCCACCACCATCGAGCGCTACTACATCGAGCAGCGCATCGAGCGGGTGAAGGAACTGCTCTCCTACGACGAACTGACTCTCACGCAGATAGCCTATCGGCTCCACTATTCGAGCGTGGCCTATCTCTCCAGCCAGTTCAAGATGGTCACAGGCATGACGCCCACGGCCTACAAGAACCTTGAACACAAGAACCGCAAGGCGCTCGACCAGATATAAGAAGTGGGGCTTCAAGTTTTTGCCGGAAGCCTCCTTGCCCCCTTGCCTCCTTGCGTGTGTAGCTTGTTCGACTATAAATACCGTTACACTCGAGTCCATCAGTCTCAACACTCGAGTCCATCAGTCTCAACACTCGGGTCCCAAGGCCCTAACACTCGGGTCCCAAGGGCCTAAGGACACCAGTGTTAGGGCCGGAGGACTGCAGTCCAAAGGCTGAAGGACTGCAGTTCTCCACCCAGACCTGTATGGA
>CAVAXH010000128.1:0-6571 GCA_963592505.1 Bacteroidaceae bacterium | reverse complement strand
TGGCTCGAGGTGATGGTGGTCAGCGGGAAGGTCTGAAACTTGATGTTGTAGGCCGAACTCGAGGCCGGATAGATGATGTCCTCTTCGAAGAGGAAGGCCACGTCGCCATCCTTGTTGAGCACCATGGTGGTGTAGCAAGAGGTGGTGGTGGAGATCGGGTAGGCCGTCCATCCCGACGAGAAGTCGGAGGGAGCGTCGTAGTCGGCCTCGCTGGAGAGCTCCTTCCAGTAGATGCCGGCCTTCTCGCGATTGCTGCTCATGGCTGCCGAGAGCAGCAGCACATAGGTCTGCTTGTTGTCGCTGGCGCGCTTGGCCGGCACGAGGAGCAGCTCGCCGTCGCACGAGGCGGCGTAGGGCTGGCCGTTGCCGCTTGAGGATCCAACCAGCGTCACCGAGCTCCATGAGCCTGTGGCGTTCTCCTTGTTGGTGTAGGTGAAGATGTTGATGTAGCGTCCGGTGCCGTTGCGGTTGCGGCAGACGAAGAGCACGTTGCCGTTGGGCAGCTCCTCCACCTTACACTCGTCGCCTGCCGAGGCCGGACTGGCTTCGATGCCGCCGAGATACTGCCAGGTCTCGCCGAAGTCGTCGGTGTAGGCCACGCGGCTGCCCTGTTTGGTGTCGATGCCGGCATAGACGCGATAGTAGTTGCCCTTCTTGATGAGGGTGCTCTGCACCATGCGTCCGCTCGAGACGAAGAGCGACGAGGCGTAGGTGCTGTTCTTATAGAACTGCGAGGACACATCGGTCTTGGTCCATGTGGAGCCGCCGTCGGTGCTCAGGCCGCGCGCCACATTGGGGTAGTCGTCGGTCCATACGCCATACTTGCCCGAGGCGGCGAGCACCATGATGGCGCCGCTCTCGCGGTCGACCACCGACGAGGGGTCGCCGTGGGCGAAGTCGTAGCCCGACGAGTAGCTGTTGCCCTGCAGCACATAGCTCTGGCTGCCCCATGAGGCGCCGTTGTCGGTGGAGAGCTTGCCCACCACGTCGATGCGGTGGTTGTTGCCGAGGTCGCTGCCGTTGCTGTCGTGGCGCAGGTCGCAGAGGGCGAGGATGTTGCCGTTGTTGAGGCGCGCTATCGACGGGATGCGGTAGACGCTCGCCGAGGACGTGCTGTAGATGGTCTGCTTCGTGGTGTTGCTCGCCGCCCACGAGGGGTAGGCCACGGCCAGCAGGGCCGCCAGCAGGAAGCATTTGAGATACTTTGTTGTGTTGAACATGTTGATTATTACATTTGGTTGGTTTATATAAAATACGGTTTTGGGTTGATTCACGATGGTGAAGGTTTGGTTTGCGATTGGTGTGTAGGTTTGGTTTGTGAGGGTAGGTTTTGTGGGGTTGTGGTTGTGGGGTGTAGTGTAGTGTTGGTGTTGGTGTTGTTGTGTCGTTGCAGCCCTTGCGGGCGTGTGGGTGGGGGTGTGGTGGTCGGTTTCGAAAAATCAATAAAGGCCCCCTGCCCGTCCTTGTGTGTGGCGGGCAGAGGCCTTGTGGTTATCTCTGTGTCAAGATGTGTTCGGTAATAACCGGGCCAGAGGCTTGGTTATGTCGCGGGTGGTTAGTCTTCATCCCAGTTGTCCCAGGCGTTGTAGGTGCCGGGCTTGTCGTCGTTGCTCTCGATGAAGTTCTCCTTACCCTCAGCCCAGTTGTCTTCCTGGGTCTCCTTCACTGAGGCCTGGAGCAGGTCGCCCTGCGCTGCCACGGCGATCATCTCTGTGACAGGAGCTGTATATGTCTTCTTTGTCATAGTCGTTGTGTGTTACGTTGAAATGATTGCTGTCTTCCGTTTTTACTTCACGATGGTCTTCACGTTGTTCACGATGTAGAGACCCTTCTGGGCAGCCACCGTGCGGCTCTCGCCGGCGCTGAGTGTGCCCTGGGCCACGAGCTGTCCGGCAGCGGTGTAGACTGCGTAGTGGCTGTCGGCAGCAGCGCTGATCACGAGGGCACCGTTCTGGGCAGCAACGGTCAGGGCGCCGTTCTGGGCGCGCACCTCGCTGATGCCGTTGACGATGTCGTCGTCGCTGAACACGATCTTGGCCTGTTCGATGGTGGCGGCAGCAGCCTCGCCCTCAAAGTAGGCGCGGAACGGCAGCACGTTGAACTTCTCAGAGTTCTTCAGTGCACCCGACTTCCACAGCATCTCCTTGGCGAAGTACCACTTCGTGTCGGCGTTGTCGGGGGTCACGCCGGCGTAGGTGCCGACGGCCTTCCAAGCGCCTTCAGCGGCCTGGTTGGTGAGCTGCTCAGCGCCGTCAGTGAGTTCGGTGGCAGCGAAGCTGGCGCCGGTGATGGCATAGCTGAAACCTGCCTCAGCCTCGTTGGCCTTCAGGATGTAGTAGGGCTTGTTGGCCTCGGCCTTGCCGTCGGTGACGACGGTCATCTTGGCGCCGTAGGTCAGCTCATCCTCCTTGCCCTCGTTGTAGCGCTTCAGCTCGCCCTGGCTGGTGAGGTTGTAGTAGGTGGTGGTGTAGTCCACCTCGTCGCTGGCGGTCTTCACGTGGCCATTCTCGTCGAGCTCCACGGTGAAGGGTAGCACGGCGGCCATGTTTCTCACCTTGGCCTTGCCGTTGGTGCTCATGCGCTCGTAGTTGGCGGTGTAGGTGCCGGTGGTGAAGGCGTAGGGAGCGAAGAACGGCTGCTGGTCGTGGACGGTGATGTTGCTCACGGCCTGGAAGCCGTTGGCGGTGTTACCGGCGATGATGTTGTCGGCATCGGCGCGGCTGAAGCCGGGATACATCACGTAGAGGCAGTTGTCGGCCGTCGAGTCGTTGAACTCAGTGGTGAAGGCGTTGACATCCACGCTGGCGAGGCTGCTCATGTCGAGGTAGAGCAGGCCGCGGAGGGCATCCTCGCTGTTGTACTTGAAGGTGCTGCCAGTCTTCTCGGCCTCAGCCTTCACAGCGGCTCTCAGGGCGTTGACGATGTCGTCGGAGGTGAGGTAGCCGCGGGCGTTGCCTGAGCTGGCCTTGGCGGTCACTGTGGCGCCGAAGAAGGTGACGGTCTCGTCGAGCGTTTCGCTCTTGTCGGCAGCGATGTCAGCGTTCTTGTTGTTCTGGCCCTTGAGGGTGCTGGTGTAGAGCGGCTTGATGGTGACCACGGGAGTCTCGTTGGCCGTCTGGCGCTCCACGGGCAGCTTGTAGTAGCGGAAGTCGATGTGCTGGGTGCCACCAGCGGTGCTGGGCAGCAGGGTGTAGGTGGGCACGTCGGCAGTATATATATAATAGGTGCCGGTGGTGTTCTTGCTGGTGAGCGTCACGGTGCCATACTTGGCTGAGGTCTTCTTGAACTCGGTGTCCTCCAGCTTGGTGGCGGTGCCAGCGGCGATGGCAGCGATGTTGGTGCTCGTGAGCTGCACGGTGCCGGCCTGTGTGGCCGAGGTGCGGTCGGTGGGGTGGTTGTTGGTCTCGATGCTGAGGCTCACGGCGTCGTTCTGGCCGTTGTCGGCCTCGCTGTTCACGAGGAAGTAGTTAGAGTAGCCGTTGTTGTCGGCGTTGTCGAGCGAGCCGTTGTCGTACCACTGTGTGGCGTTCTCGTTCTTGGCATCCTGGAAGCTCAGGGTGACGGCCTTGTCGGCGTGGTCCTTCGGCACGATGACGGTGACGTACTCGCCGCCGTTGCTGAAGGTGAAGTCCTCAGAGGTCGTGGTGGTGCTGTGCTGGATGTCAGAGGTGCCGTCGCTCACAGTGCTGGTCACGGTGATGTTCTGCAACTCGGGGTTGAGGGGCATCAGCGTGAGCTTGACGTTGTAGAAGGCGTAGGTGTTGGCGGCCAGACCGCTGATTTTGAAGCGGACAGCATCGTTGTTGAGGCCGGTGAGCTGCACGGTGTCAGAGGTCTCAGTGGTAGAGATGCTCTTCTCGGCGAACGAGGCGTCGTTGGTAGCGTAGACAGTGGCCTTGAAGTCGCTGCCGGGGTAGGTGGCAGTAGTGGTGGTTGTGGTCTCCTGCTGCAGCTTGCTGGTGTTAGAAGTGCTGAGGCTACTACTTCTAGCAGCTGTCCATCCTTCAGTAGAGCTGTAGTGGAGCTGGTAGTAGTAGATTACACCACTCTGGTAGAATCCATATCTGCTGCTCCAGCTCCAGTCGTCGCTGCTGGTGCTCAGTGTGAGGGCGCGGTCATTGTCGAGAGCCAGATAGTAGTCGCCGTTCTGGATGGTATAATAGGTGTACCAATATGAAGAATTTTTGCTGACGGTCCACTTTGTGGCGCTGCTGGCGCTGGTGCCGACGGTGATGGTGCCGTCGGTGTTGTTGAGGAAGTTGCCGTTGCCGTCGGTGATGATATACTCCTCGCCCGAGGTGATCGAGCTGACGGTGGTGTAGGTGGTGGTGGTAGAGCCGCTGCTGGCACGCTGGAAGTTGAGCGTGGCCTCCACGATGCGGAACTTAGCGGGAGCCTCCACATAGTAGTCGCCGTTGCTGCCAACCACATAATACTGGTTGCTGCCGACGGTGGTTGTGGCGGGCGTGGTGCTGGTGGTAGAGCCGTTGGCGGTCTGCCAGAAGTTCACGCTCTGCAGGTCGGTGAGGTTGGCGTCAGCGTAGGTGTTATAACCAGCACCCTTGTTGTTATTTGTGAACGTACCGAAGTCGAGCAGACCCGTGTGCAGGGTGCTTGCGCCGGTGCTGGTGGGCAGCTGAGTGGCGAAGGGCTGGTCGATGTCGTAGGTCAGCTTCAGCGACTTGGCGAGCACGTCGACCTGAGCGGCAACGCCTGTGCTCACGCGGAAGTAGAGCACGTTGGAGCCATTGACGAGGTTGACTTCCCAGTTATCTTTAGAGCCGATCGTCAAGCTGTCGGCCTTGGGGGTGATGGAAGAGCCGTCCTCGTTGAAGGTGAACTCACAGATGGATGCTGTGGTGACCTCCGTGCTGGTGTTTGATGTCAGCACGGCACTGACACCCTCCCACTCGTAGCTCATGAAGCGGTAGCCCTTAGGAGCGATGACGGCGAGGCACACCTGATCATAAGAACCATTGTGATAGTTGGTGACACGGAAGTTGCCGTCGCTGTTGAAGAGCATGTCGTTGTTGTTCTCGGCGAAGGCACCCGTGCCGTTGGTGTTGAGCTTGGGATAGTTGCACGACTGGATCTGCACATGCGCGATGTTGTGGCGCAGGAAGGCGAACCACTGATTGGCCTTGGTAGAGTTGCTGGCGCCGGAGCCATACAGTCCCTGTGCCGTGTTCTTTGAGAACACGATGGTGGTACCCGTCTTACCCGTGTTCTCTGCGCTGGCGTGTGTGCCGGCGAAGAGCGCTGCGATGGCGAGTGCTGCAATCTTGAAATGCTGTTTGCGTAAAACTGCTTTCATTCTTGTTGTAGTTTTTGTTTGTGCGCACATGGTGTGTGAAGTCGGGCCTGTGCGCCGGTCCGTCGCTGCCTGCCGACCTTGCGGGAGCGATGCGAAATCTGTATTGTCTCTATGAAAATCGTGTCGAGATGCGCAGGTGGGGCGTGCAGGTCGGTTCCGCTGGTGTCGTTATCCTGTGCCTGAGAGGTGCGTCCTCTGCATGTGATGGCTGCTGTGGCGGCATGGCGCGGAGCATGTCTTGATGCGCATGTCGAGGACATACCTCCCCCTCGACGGCTGCAAAGTTACGACTTTTTTGTGGGGCGCACAAGCGTTTGCCCAACAATTTTTCTTTTTCTTAATGTTCCGCCCGCGTGTGCGTGTGCAGGCAGCGGGCGCCCCGCCGCTCTTTTTTCGAAAAAACTTTGCGGGGCGTGATAGTTTTCTGCCGGAAAAGCGGTACCTTTGTCGAAAACCGCCAATTACTACACACACACTATCGTTATGAAGGAAGGTCAAATGACTAACTACCGCATTGAGCTGCGCGAGAAGATCCTGAAGGCAGCCATGCACGAGTTTCTGAGAAAAGGCATCAAGGCCGTGAAGATGGACGACATCGCCAACTCGCTGGCCGTGTCGAAACGCACGGTGTATGAGCTCTATGCCAACAAGGAAGACCTGCTGCTGGAGTGCCTGCGCCTGCACGAGGAAGCCTACGACAACCACATGACGGCCTTTGCCACCGAGGAAGGCCGCGACGTGATCGACGTGCTCATAGAGTTTCTGAAGTGCCAGGTGAAGAGCTTCACCGATGCCTCACCGATGTTCTTCTGCGACCTGCACCGCTACGGCAAGGTGGTGGACCTGCTGGAGGAGAAGCGTGCCGACCGCTCGCGCTATGCCAACGACTTCTTCCACAAGGGTGTGCAGGAAGGCTTCTTCCGCAGCGATGTCGACTACAGCATCGTGCTGCGCATCGTCAGTGCGTCGATGGACTATGTGATGCAGGAGCAGATGTATCGCGACTTCGACATCCGTGCCATCTACCGCAACATCCTCTTCCTCTTCCTGCGCGGCGTGTGCACCACACGCGGCGTGGAGCGCCTCGACGCATTCATCGCCCACGGCATGTTCGACATCGCGTAGGGGGGGCGCCACACACGATGTCGCTGATTGTGTTAGTGCGCGAGTCGACGCGGTGTTTTTAATTATCACCGTATATTGTTGATGTCCGTTGCGTGAGCCGACGCGGGCTGAAAGCCCAGCAATTCCCCAGCC
>CAVAXH010000127.1:0-6603 GCA_963592505.1 Bacteroidaceae bacterium | reverse complement strand
GTTCATGGCCCGCCAGGCAGGCGCCAGCCCCGCCAAGGCCCCGAGCAGACTGACGAGTAGGGCCGAGAGCACCGCTGTCCAGAAGTCCACCTGGAAGTGGGCCGTGACGATGCCGTCGGAGGTGCTTGCCATCTCGGCCATCTGCAGGATGAGCACGGCAAAGAGGATGCCGCTCATTCCCGCCACGATGGTGAGGATGATGCTCTCCGTCATGATTTGCGAGAGGATGATGCGGGGCGTGGCTCCGATGGCACGGCGGATGCCGATCTCCGTGGTTCGTTCGCGCACGGTGACCATCATGATGTTGCTCACGCCGATGGCTCCGGCCAGGAGCGTGCCGATGCCCACGATCCAGATGAGGATGTTGACACCCCGGAACAGGTTGTTCACGATCTGGAAGATGAGTTCGGTGTTCATCACCGAGAGTGCCTTCTCGTCGTCGGGATGGACGTTGTGGGCACGGGCAACGACAGCGCGCAGCTTGCCGGTGACGGTGCTCATCACCACCCCCTGCCGGCCCGTCACCGCCATGACGTCCACATGGTTGCCGCGGTTGTAGGCAGCGCGTAGCACCGACTGCGGCATGGTGATGGTCTGGTCGGCCGACCCGCCAATGTTTATGGCGTTGCCCGAGCGGTAGTCTACGCCCACGATGGTGTAGTAGGTGGAGTCCACGCGGATGCTCTGTCCGCAGGGGTCTCCTCCGCCGGGAAAGAGGTTCTTGTAGACCTTCTTGCCGATGACGCACACCTTGCGCTGCTGTCGCACGTCCATCTCGTTGATGTAGCGGCCGTAGTGGATAATCGGTGTGTTGACCTTAGAATATTCGGGGTTGACACCCTGCACGCTGCCACTGAACTTCTTGTCGGCAAAGACCACGCTCTTCTGTCCGGCAAAGAGCATGGGTGTGATGATGTCGAGCTGGGGGATCTGCTGCCTGATGCGGTCGACATCGTGCAGGTCCATGCTCCATGAGCGCCCTTTGTTCAGTCCCTTATAGGGCTTGGTGGTCTGCTGCGCCCAGAGCAGGGTGGTGTTTTGTGCAAAGCCGTCGAAATTGTTCTGCAGGATTTCCTTCAGTCCCTTGCCGCCGCCGATGAGTGCGATGAGCATGAACACGCCCCAGAACACGCCGAAGCCTGTGAGCAGACTGCGGCTCTTGTTGCGCGTGATGGTATCGAGTATTTCCTTGTATGTGTCTAAATCAAAACGCATGGTGGGATGGTTTTATATTTTTGTCCTTTACATCAAGCCTGGATGGGGCTGCACGTCTTGTTTCGCCCCATCGAAGCACTCCCCTACTCTGCTCTCAGTGCTTCGATGGGGCGGATGCGCGAGGCTTTGATGGCCGGGATGAGACCGGCGATGGTCCCGGCGACGATGATGGCCAGCGTGGCCTCTATGCAGACATCGAGCCCCACGGTGGGGTTGACGAAGATGGTGGCTTTGGCAAAGCCCATGTCCACCTGCGCGTGGCCCAGCGTGGCGTCGAGCACCTCGTTGCCGATGATGCCCAGCACCATACCTATGTAGCCGAAGACCCCCGTGATGACGACGCTCTCGGTGATGATGAGCTTCAGGATGTTCCAGGGCTTGGCTCCGATGGCCTTGCGCACGCCAAACTCGCGTGTGCGCTCCTTCACGGTGATGAGCATGATGTTGCTCACGCCCACGATGCCGCTCAGCAGCGTGAACAGACCGACGATCCAGAGGGCCGTCTGGATGATGGCAATGCCCTGGTTCATCTGTATGTTGCCCATGTAGCGGTTCCAGAGCCAGAGGGCGCCGGCGTCGTCGGGTGCCGCCTGGTGGTTCTTGTTGATGACGGCGCGATAGTTGGTCTCAAACTCCTCGTTCTGCTCCTTGGTGGCGAGGTCTTTCAGCGTGAACATGATGTCGCCCGCCTTGTCGCCCTTGCCGTAGATGGTCTTCATGGTGGTGAAGGCCGTGTAGAGCGGCTGGCTCTCGGACGACTCGTCGTCCTTGTAGACTCCCACCACGCGGAAGACGATGTTGTCCACCTTCACGTGCTGGCCCAGCAGCCGGGCATAGTCCTTTCCGATCAGTTCGCGGGCGTGTTTGCCGCTCACGATGATGACCTTGCGCTGTTGCTGCATGTCGAGGTCGTTGACGAAGCGTCCGCAGAGCATCTCCGTCTTGTTGATCTTGGCTGCCGACGGATAAACGCCCGAGAAAGTCTGCGAGGCCATGTAGTTGTCGCCATAAGTAATGGTTCCTATGGTCTGCAGCCGTCCGCTCACGTTGTCGACATGGCCGGCAAAGGTGTGCGCGGAGATGAACATGTCGCGGTCGTTGAGCTCTACGGTGCGCCCTTCCTTCAGTCCGTTGTAGGCCTTGGTGGTCTGTCCGCCGAAGACCACCATCGAGTTGGCCAGGAAACGGTCGCTCTCCTTCAGCTGTGCATTGATGAGCCCGTTGCCCGCCCCGAGCAGAAAGATGAGCATGAAGATGCCCCACGCCACGGCAAAGCCCGTGAGCGACGTGCGCAGCTTGTTGCGCTTGGATGTGCTCCAGATTTCTTTGACTAGTTCGAACATTGGATATGCGTCATTTGGGTGATGTCCTTACTGTTTCCCATGTCGTTCACTTCACGTAGTCCTTGCTCACCAGGTGGTGGTCGCGGTTGTCCTCGATGCTTCCGATGAGTCCGTCCTTGATGTGGATGACCTTGTCGGTCTCGTTGGCCACGCCGCTCTCGTGTGTCACCACCACGATGGTCATATTCTCCTTCTCGTGCAGTTCCTTGAGGAGGTTCATCACCTCCACGCTGGTCTTGGAGTCGAGGGCACCCGTAGGCTCGTCGGCCAGGATTATCTGCGGGCTGGTGATGAGCGCGCGGGCTATGGCTACGCGCTGCTTCTGTCCGCCCGACATCTCGTTGGGGTAATGGTCGGCCCACTGCGTCAGGCCGAGCTTGTCGAGATAGTCCATGGCCATCTGGTGGCGTTTCCTGCGGCTCACGCCCTGATAGAACAAGGGCAGCTCCACGTTCTCCACGGCTGTCTTGAAGGAGATGAGGTTGAACGACTGGAAGATGAAGCCTATCATGCGGTTGCGGTATTCAGCCGCACGCGTCTCGCTGAGGTCGCGTATCAAGACATCGCCCAGGCGGTATTCGCCCGTGTCGTAGTTGTCGAGTATGCCGAGGATGTTGAGCAGGGTGCTCTTGCCCGACCCCGAAGCCCCCATGATGCTCACAAACTCGCCTTTGCCGATGTCGAGGTTGATGCCCTTGAGCACATGGAGCGGCTGGGCACCCTGATAGGTCTTGTTAATGTCTTTGAGATGGATCATCGCCTGTTCATTTGTCGTTTTGTTCCGTGGGTGCTTCTCTCCCCTCAGCCAGCCCCTTGGCCAGCTGCGCCGTCACTTCCTCCATCGAGATGTCGAGGAGCGACATCTGCCGGGCCAGCTCGGGCAGACGTTTCTTCATAAACTCCTGCTTGCGCTGTTTCTTGATCTGCTTCTTGGCGCCCTGGGCCACAAAGTAGCCCAGTCCGCGCTTGTTGTAGATGATGCCCTCGGTGCCCAGCAGGTCGTAGGCCTTCACGGCGGTGTTGGCGTTCACCTCCAGCATCACGGCATACTCCCTGACGCTCGGGATGCGCTCGTCTTCCTTGTATTTCTCTGCCAGTATCTCGTCGCAGAGCCGTTCGGCCATCTGCACGTAGATGGCTTTGTCGTTGCTGAATGTTGTCATTTTGCCAGTTTTAAGTTGTCCGTGTCAATGTTGCCGCTGCCGCTGATGTTCTGTTCGAGGGTCTGCGCTGTTCCGCTGAGGGTGATGGCGCCGCTGCCGGTGATTGCGGCTTCGACGTGTCCGCAGTCGGTCAGAGCCATGCTGACGTAGCCGCTGCCGCCGATGGTGGCGTTGACGGAGCTGGCCTGCGTCAGACCTGCATCAATGTTGCCGCTGCCCATGATGGCCACTGCGGCCTGGTCGACCTTAAGCGTGCGGGCCGTGATGCTGCCGCTGCCGTGGGTGTTCAAGGTGATGCTTTGCGCCTCGAGGCTGTCGATGCTGATGCTTCCGCTACCAGCGATGGCAAAGTCAATGTGGGGTGTCTTCAAGGTGTTTTTGCAGACGAGCGATCCGCTGCCGGCCACGCTGACCTGCGTGAGGCGAGGTGCCCTCACCACGATCTTCGTTGCTGCAGGTCCGTTGTTTTCGACGATCCATATCACCCCCGGGGTCGATGCGCTGTTTGCACAGATTGTCAGGGTGCCGGCGCTCTGGTCGACCGATATTCTGTCCATCTGTTTTTCCGGAGCGGTGATGGTCACGCTGAACGTGTCGGAGGGGATGTATTCCACGTCGGTAGCAATCGCTAAGTTCAGGCTACTGAACTCTTTGACGCTCATGGTGCGTGTGGTCTCGGGGCCCAGGTCGGTCTGGGTCTCCACCTTGCATGATGCCAGCAGGGCCAG
This sequence comes from Bacteroidaceae bacterium, assembly GCA_963592505.1. Classification (GTDB taxonomy): domain Bacteria; phylum Bacteroidota; class Bacteroidia; order Bacteroidales; family Bacteroidaceae; genus Prevotella. Next base: position 2,154 of record CAVAXH010000127.1, on the reverse strand, counting down.
CAGGGCTATGGATATGAGCATTATTTTCTTCATGGCATGTGTGTTTGGGGGGATGGGCAGATTAGAAATTGATGAGTTTGTTGCCTACGGCCTGCTGGCGCGAGTAGATGCGGAACGCAGCCCAGTAGTTGAAGGCTACCACGGCCAGCACGGCCAGTGCATAGAGCGCCTGAGCCCACGCGGTGGTGACGATGCCTATGCGGTAGATGCCGTCATCGCAGAGCGCATCGACGATGCAGTGTGACAGCCATGCCATGACCAGCGAGAACACGACGGAGGCTATGAGCAGCGTGACGTTGCTGAGTATCCAGGCATGGCGGCGGAAGAAGGTGCCGGTGACCAGGAAGATGGAATGGGGCAGCAGCACCAGCAACTCGACGGCCAGGAGCCAGCTGCCGAAGCTGAGCGACAAGCGTGGCGCAGAGGTCCATGCATACTCTGTCGCGATGGCCACCGCCGAGTAGGCTTCGTGCATCAGCGCCTGGCTCACGCCCATCTGCAGCAGGTCGCCGGCCACACAGCCGACGAAGAATGCCAGCGGCAGGGCAATGAGGAGATACAGGTATCGGGCTGCAAACTTCTCCAGCCGGCTTGCCGGCAGCATGAAGGTGCTGATGCGGCGCTGCTTGGTGCCGAGGTTGTCCACGATGAGTGCGCCGCAGGTGACGACATACCATGCGCTGGCCACCATGCCCCAGATGGCGGCCGTCTCGGCGTATGAGTTTGTCCACACGTCGGAGCTGTAGCTGCCGCCGACGAGCGGGAAGACGACGGTGGGCAGGATGGTGAACAGCAGTCCGACGGCTGCAAAGGTATAGATGGCCTTGCGCTCGGCCAGCTGCCAGCGCAGGGTGTGTATGAATCGGGTTGAATTGAAGTTTTTCATGATGTTATGCTGTTATGGGTGTATGTGTCAAGGTGGTTTTAGACGGCAGATTGTGCAGCCGGCAGATGTCCGCCCACGGCGGCATCGAAGAGCAGTTCGAGGTTGATCTGTGTCTCCTCGTCGCCTGCCTGGCGCGGCATGATGGCGCTGAGGCCTCCGGCGCACGGCTCGGTGTAGACAGCCTTGGCGGCATCGGCCTCGGTGATGGTGCGGAAGGCGTAGGCGGCCGTCACGTCGGCCGTGGTGCTGTTGAGCAGCACGCGGCTCTGGTCGATGATGACAATGTGGTCGAGCAGCGTCTCCACGTCGTGCACCTGATGGGTCGACACCACCAGCGTGCGCTCATCGGTCATGTGGCGTGACACCACCTTGCGAAACAGGCTCTTCGAGGGTATGTCGAGACCGTTGGTGGGCTCGTCCATGAAGATGTAGGTGCAGCCCGTGGCCAGCGCAAAACTCATGAAGACCTTCTTCTTCTGTCCCATGGAGAGGGCACCCAGCCGCAGGTCGGCAGGCAGTTCGAAGTCGGCGAGGCAACTGCTGAGGATGTCTTCGCTGAAACGGGGATAGAACACGCTGTTGATGCGTACATACTCCTGCAGGCTCATGTCGGGCAGGTCATACTCCTCGGGCACGAGGCAGATGTCCTGCAGCATCTCGGGGGTGCGCTGCTGCGAGGGTTGGCCGTTGAAGGTGATGGTGCCCTTGCCGAGGCGCAGCAGGCCGCATATCAGGTAGAGCAGGGTCGACTTGCCGGTGCCGTTCTTGCCCAGCAGACCATAGATGCGGCCGGGCTGCAACTGGAGTGAGAAATCGCTGAACACCTGGCTCCGTCCGCCCGGGTAGCGATATGAGATGTTTTGGATGTCAATCATTGTTTTCTTGCCTTTTATGTGTGGTTATTTTTAATGCGTTTCGGTGTACCACTGTAATAGTACACCGCAAAAGTATAACTATAGTATGGTTCTTGCAAGAAAACGAGCGGAAAAATGCATCGGGAGGACGATATTTAACATATCGCAACACTTCATCGTCCGTTTCTGCCCCGCCCGCCGCCCCGGCAACGTCGCGGCACCGACAGATGCAGCCGGGGGGCGGAGGGCTGAAACGTAGGGTGTTCAAAATCGACATATTTTAGCAAGACGTTTTATGCTTGTTTTAATTCCTTTACCTTGTTCACAACGCGAGTGAACCAACGGACTACGCCGCGGTACGCCCCAATGGTCGACGACGCGGGCTGAAAGCCCAGCAATTCCCCAGCCCAGGGC
>CAVAXH010000126.1:0-6612 GCA_963592505.1 Bacteroidaceae bacterium | reverse complement strand
CAGGGCGCAGTTAGATTGGCCTGCTTAAACCCAGGGCGCTGCCCTGGGCTAGGTAATTGCTGGGCTTTGACTCCCGTTGGTCGCCGACCGTTGGTTCAGCCCGCATCGGCTCACGCATTCTTCAGCCCGCGTCGACCATTGGTTCAGCCCGCATCGACCCACGCTTTTATCGCGTTGCCCAGAAAACTTTAGGTATCTGTCTGCAAACAAAAGCAATCTTGTGAATGATGCAGGATAGAGACACTGGCTATAACATTAGCTATCTGTCTGCACACAAGCGCATTCCTGTGGATGACGCAGGATAGCGTCAATGGCTATAGCTTCACCGTGCTGATGTCCACCAGGTTGTTCACGATGGCATAGATGGTCAGGCCGGCCGCCGAGTGTATCTGCAGCTTGCGGGCGATGTTGCGGCGGTGGGTGATGACGGTGTTGACGGAGATGCAGAGGTGGTCGGCGATCTCCTTGTTGCTCATGCCCTGCACGAGCGACACGATGACGTCTTTCTCCCGGTCGGAGAGCTTCTCCTGCGAGTCGGGGTTCTGGCTGATCATGTTGGAGATCTTCACCGTCACGTCGTCTTGCTTGGTGCGTCGCTCCAGCTCGCGTATGGCGGGCATGAAGATGCAGTCTTCCACCTCGGCGTGCTGCGCCAGCCAGTCCTCACAGTTGTAGATGTCGTAGAGCGTGGCCGACAGCTGGTTGTTGTGCAGGCCGTCGGAGGGCAGATACTTGATGATGATGTTCTTCAGTTCCTTGAGCTTCAGGTCGGTCTGCTCATGGTGCTTCGAGAACATGTGTATGTCGTAGTTCTTCGGGGCCTCTCCGGCCTCGAGGCGCTCCACATAGGGGAACACCGTCTTCTCCTCGTAGCGCATGTGGTTGACGAGGCTGTGCGAGTATTCGTCGTAGAGCTTGAGGATGAGTCGCGCCAGGTTGTCGTTCTCGTCGAGTGCCTCCTCGAGCTCCCGGCGTATGAACGGCAGTTCAAAGTCGATGTAGTAGGCATGGCTCGCCCTGAGATACTTCAGCAGCGTGGGCACCGACAGTCGGTGGGTGTCGTCGTAGCCGCGATAGCCGTTGATGCTGAAGTTCACCACGGCCAGAAAGGTATAGGTGTCTACGTGCTGGTCTTCGCAGACCTCGCGCACCGTCTTGTCGCCAAAGCCAAGATTGATGCCGAAACACCCCAGTGCCTGCAGAATGTTGTAATTGTCGCCGATGATGGTGATGAGCTTGTCATCGGGTTCGTACATCTTCTGATTTTTCATCTTCTATACCTTAATATTAAACTATTAGCAACTGCAAAATAACCACTTTTTCATGAGACGGCAAACCATTTGGCTCCACTTTTTGTCGGCGATGCGAAAAAATACCTACTTATGATGATAGCGCGTCATTACCGATTAATAGGTATTGCCGCAAACGGAAAAGCATCGTAACTTTGCAACCGTAAACCAACGCACCACACAAGCAATCAAGATAAAAAGTGCAGTGATGGTTACATGCCCAGCAGACAACAGGCGATGCACCAAGTCCCCCACAGACCCCCTGCAGCACATTGACCGCGGGCTTGCAACCAGACAACTGCACTTTTTCCTTACCCGCCAATGCTGTGCGGGGGAGGGCTGGCACGGTGCCGAGGCCCAATTTCATATTTTTTAGGTATTGTGTAAGAATGGCAGAATTGATAATTTTGCACCCGAAATGCAATGGGCGGGGCCGCATAGCGCACCGGCCGTGCATGCACAACAACAACAAAGATAAGGTAAAAGGAATACAAACAACACTACAATAGAGAATATGAACAGACTGCAATCAGCATTGCTCACAGGCATGATGCTCCTCGGCGGAGCCACAGCCGGCCTGGCACAGGAAAGTGCCGTCGACTCGGTGATGAACCATGCCAAAGGTAACCGCCTTAGCGTAGGCGGATACGGCGAGGTGGCCTACAGCCGCAACTTCTACAGCGACAACGGCAACCGTTACACCAACCCGTCGAAGTACAAGAACGACCCCAGCCACGGACAGTTTGACATCCCCCACGCCGTGATCTACCTCGGCTACGACTTCGGCAAGGGATGGACCATGGGCACCGAGATAGAGTTTGAACACGGCGGCACCGGCTCGTCGATCGAGTATGAGGCCGACGAGGCCATCGAGTTTGAGAACGAGCAGGAGAAAGGCGGCGAGGTGGAGCTCGAGCAGTTCTGGCTCCAGAAGTCGTTTGGCCGCGCACTCAACATCCGCGCCGGACACATCGTGGTGCCCTTCGGCCTGGTCAACGCCCATCACGAGCCGCTCAACTTCTTCACCGTCTACCGCCCCGAGGGCGAGAACACCATCCTGCCCTCCACATGGCACCAGACGGGTGTGAGCCTCTTCGGACGCTATAAGGACTGGCGCTACGAGGCACAGTTCGTTGCCGGCCTCGACGCCTTCCACTTCAACCGCGCCAACTGGATACAGAACGGTCCCCACAGCCCCTTCGAGTTTGAGCCCGCCAACAAGTATGGCGTCATGGCCCGCATCGACAACTACAGCATCCCCGGCCTGCGCCTCGCCGTCAGCGGCTACTACGGACAGGCCATGCACAACAGCGTGCCCCACGACATGGAGTACGGCACCAGCAAGGACATCAAGGGCAACGTCTATCTGGGCAGCTTCGACTTCACCTACAAGGGCCACAACTGGATAGCACGCGGCAACGTCGACTACGGCTACGTCAGCGACGCCAACCGCATCACGCAGTTCACCTACCCCAACACCTCGCAGAGCGGCGTCACCCCCTACGAGATGGGCAACGGCAAGTTCTTCGGCAGCCACGCCATCGCCACCATGGTGGAGGTGGGCTACGACATCTTCTCGCAGATACCCAAGCTGCGCCACGACAACAAGAAGCTCTATGTCTTCGGCCACTACGAATACTACGACTCGTACATCCACGCACAGTCGAAGAAGTGGACCAACAAGAACATCATCGCTGCCGGCGTGAACTATTACCCCATCCCGCAGATTGCCATCAAGGCCGAGTACAACTACCGCATGCTGAAGAGCGGCTACAACAATGAGCCGGCCATCAACATCGGCGTGGCCTACGAGGGCTTCTTCCTCTAAGGACAAAGGAGAAAAAAGAACATACATCAAATAAAAAAATCATTATCACAAAATGAAGAAGATTTTCCATTACGCACTGCTCTTCGCAGCAACAGGCATGATGAGCCTCGGCTTCGCATCATGTAGCGACGACAACTCAGAGGGCGACCTCGTGGAGGTCAGCGCCTCACAGGTCGAAACGATCGTGGCCCAGTATCTCAACGATGTGGTCAACCCCACCTACAACGACCTGCAGCAGGCTGCCGCCAACCTCGACGAGGCTTGCGCCAACCTCTACCGGAAGCGCGTGAACGGCACACTGACACAGCAGGACATCGACGCTGCCTGCACCGCCTTCAAGAACGCACGTAAGTACTGGGAGCAGAGCGAGGCCTTCCTCTATGGAGCCGCCTCCAACGACGACATCGACCCGCACATCGACTCATGGCCCCTCGACCAGAGCCAGCTGGCCGACGCCCTCACCGACGCCAATGTGGTGGCCGGCATCACGGGTGCCGAGCCTGCCAAGTTCATCTACACCAACAACGGCGACTTCGACTCTACCATGGGCTTCCACGGCCTGGAGTTTGTGCTCTTCCGCAACGGTGCCAACCGCACACTGGCTTCCTTCACCGCCGAGTATGAGGACGGCGACGGCCTGAACACCAAGGGCGAGGACTGGCAGGACAACCAGACCAAGCTGAAGACCGTGAAGACCACCGAGGAGGCTGCCTTCGCTGCTGCCGTGGCCGGTGACCTCCACAACATGACCACACTGCTCGCCTACGAGTGGTGCGGAAGCGCCTCGCTGAAGAGCTACCTCACCAGCAGCGCCAGCTGGGTGCTCGAGGGCACACGCTACAACGGCCTCACCAAAGACGGTGTGACCTACACCGAGGCTGTGAAGAGCGTCGGCCAGACACCGTGCCTCTACGTGTCATGGGCTGCCAACCTGCAGAACATCTTCAACGGCGGCTGCTCCAACATCTGCCAGGAGGTCTACACGCAGAAGCTCGGACAGGCCTACCGCGTGGCCATCGGCAAGCCCGAGGTCGGCGAAGAGGGCGAGGATGCCGGCGACTACATCGAGTCGCCCTACAGCAAGCGCTCGTTCCAGGACTATCAGGACAACATCTACTCGATCAAGAACACGCTCTATGGCATGCGCGGCACCGAGAACGTCAGCGAGCCTTCTGCCAACTCGATCATGACCTTCATGAAGAGCTACTATCCGCAGTACAACGCTCTCAACAGCGCCCTCAACACTGCCATCAGCACCCTGGAGAGCGCCAAGAAGAGCGGCACCGCCTTCATCGACGACCCCGCCAACCAGCAGGTCAAGAACTGCATCGACGCTGTGGAGGCCCTCGACAACCAGCTCAAGGCTGCTGCCACCTGGTGCACCAAGCTGATCGCCAAGTAAGCTAAATAAATCTCATACTATCTACCCTGATGACGTGACCGTTCGCCCCCGTGGGTGCGCGGCCACGTCTTGGGCGTAATAAAAACACCATTACAAAATATGAACAAGAACATCAACTCATGCCTGCTGCTCCTCGCAGCTGCCGCGCTGACCCTGACGGCCTGTAGCGACGAAGAGGAGAACGTGCCCGCCAGCGAGGGCGCATACATCGGCAAGACCGTGGGCAACTTCGATGCCAGCGAGTGGCTGCCCGGCGGCGAACTGGGCACCACCGACAACACCGGCTCCAACGCCCTGGCCGACGAGGCTCCCGTGGTGACCAACAACAAGACCTACTTCGACCTCTTCTTCCAGGGCGAGCAGGTCATGGAGCGCCAGTACACCGTCAACACCGGCGCCTTCAAGGGCCTCGGCCCCGCCAGCGTGCGCCGCTCATGCTTCGACTGCCACCCCAACTATGGTCACGGCATGTGGATGCCGCAGTACACCACCAAGTATGGCAACGGCAACGGCTACCTGCTGGCCATCTATCACCCCACAGGCCCCGACGCCGACAACTCCGACGGACTGTCTAACGACGGCGGCTTCATCAGCGAGGTGACCGGCATGCCGCAGACACAGGCCACCGAGCCCTTCAAGGCTCCCGTGGAGGAGAGCGGCATACACATGCAGTGGCTCACGCTGGGCGCCAGCGAGGCCAAGAACGACGTGTGGGCACAGCACATGAAGGACGGCTACTTTGCCTACCCCGACGGCACCGCCATGCCCAAGCTGCAGTATCCCGAGGTGCAGATCGACCAGACGGCCTTCCACACCAGCCCGCTGCCCACCAACTATGCCGTGCGCATAGAGACCACCATCGGCCTGCAGGGCGTGGGCCTCATCGACGCCATCCCCGAGGACTCCATCAAGGCGCAGTATCAGCGCGAATACAACTACTTCGTGAGCGCCGGCCTCGACCCCTCGGAGTATATCAACAGCACGTTCTATGACGGCTCGCGCTTCGGCAGCCTCTACAACGTGGGCAACGGACAGTATGCCGACGGCACCAAGACCGTCAGCGGACAGAGCACAGCCCTCAAGCGCTACAGCTATGCGCTGACACGTGCCGTGCTGGCCGACGCCAACGGTGCCAACGCCGCATGGAACATCCCCAACGTGTCGCGCCCCGACCGCCCCTACCTCTACACCACCAACGCCTGGGCCAAGGCCATGAGCGAGGATGCCGAGGTCATCGCGAAGATACAGGCCGACCCGAAGACCTACGCACCCTACTATGGCGACGGCTCGGCCGACAGCATCAAGGCTTGCGTCTACAACCTGCTGCGCCCCGGCACCAACCAGTTCAGCAACCCCTGGTACAGCTTCTCGCCGGAGATGTCGGCCGACCAGTTCTATGCCTTCATGGTGTGGCACCGCGGCCTGGCCATCCCCCGCGCCCGCAACCTGCAGGACACCGATGTGCAGCGCGGCAAGACGCTCTTCAACCAGTGGGGCTGCGCCGAGTGTCACCGTGCCAAGTGGCAGACCACCAACGACAACTACTGGATGCCCGAGATGCTGGCCGGCAAGACACTGCCGCAGTTTAAGAACCAGACCATCTACCCCTACTCCGACTTCGTGCAGCACAAGCTCTACATGAAGAACGACCTCCACGGATCGTGGTGCCGCACCACCCCGCTCTGGGGCCGTGGCCTGTCCTACAGCAACACCGGTGCCGAGGACCGTCTGCACGACTGCCGCGCCCGCAACGAGGAGGAGGCCATCCTCTGGCACATGTACAGCAAGAAGAGCCACGCCTACCAGTCGGCCCTCCACTTCTACAATGCCTCCAAGGCCGACCGCAACGCCGTGGTGAAGTTCCTGCAGAGCATCTAAGCACTGCACGCAACCGCCACCGCCGACAGCCGTGACGCCCCGTCAAAGCATAAGCGGCCGCCGACAGGCCCACACGCATAACAACCCATGCCCCGCGAACACCACATGTGTCCGCGGGGCATTTTTTTGCCTGTATACGGCGAGGGGTGGACCAACGGTCGACGACGCGGGCTGAACCAACGACGACGCGGGCTGAAAGCCCAGCAATTACCCAG
>CAVAXH010000125.1:0-6678 GCA_963592505.1 Bacteroidaceae bacterium | reverse complement strand
AAGTGATTAAAAACGAACACAAAACGTCTCGCTAAAATATGTCGATTTTGAACACCCTACCTGTCGGGGCTGTGGGCTGTTTCCGTGGCGGGCAACACACAGCGCCCGTTGGGGCGAGCCGTGATGAACGCATTATGCCGCCCGTTGGGGCTAAGCGCAGAAAGAACTGCAGTGCCAAGGGCAAACCACTGTTCTCTCCACGCTTTTACGGCCGCCTGTGATGGCGGCTACATCTGTTCCTTACCGTACATCTCGTCCCACCATGTGGGGTCGTCCTGCAGCCACTTAGCAAACCATGCGAAGATGGTGTCCTGCCACTTGAGGCGCTTCTCGTAGTCGAGGATGTGGTGGTCCTGTCCCTCCACGAGCACCATGGCCGTGGGGCGTCCCAGCAGCTTCAGGGCGGTGTAGAGCTGTATGCTCTCGCCCACAGGCACATTGTTGTCGGCGGTGCCGTGCACGAAGAGCAGCGGCGTGTGTATCTTGTCGGCATTGTAGAGCGGACTCTGGTCGACATAGAGATGGCGGTTGGTCCACGGGTACTCGCCTGCCATCGACACCTCGCTGTAGCTGTAGCCCCAGTAGCCCTCGCCCCAGTAGGAGGTGTGGTCGCTGATGCCGGCGTGCGAGATGGCGGCAGCAAAGAGGTCGGTCTTGGTCTGCAGATACTGCGTCATGAATCCGCCGTAGCTGGCGCCGATGCACCCTATCTTCTTGTCGTCGACAAACGCATGCTCACGGCAGAACTGGCGTGTGCTGCCGATGATGTCTTCGGCCACGCCTTCGCCGGCGGTGTCTACATGGCGTGCCGAGAACTTCTGGCCGAAGCCGGTGGCGCCACTGGGGTTGACCACGAGCACCACATAGCCCATGGCGGCATAGACATGCTGGGGATAGCGGCTCTGGAAGTTGCGGCTCGTGGGACTGCATCCGCCGTAGTAGTTGACCACCATCGGATATTTCTTGGCGGCATCGAAGTGGGGCGGCAGGTAGTAGCGGCAGGTCAGCGTGTCGCCACGCTCGTTGCGGTAGGTCCATGCCTTGCACTCGCCCAGTTCGATGTCTTTCAGCACGCGTGCGCTGAGGTCATCGATGAGGACGGGCTTCAGCGTCTTGGTGCTCATGCGGTAGAGGCGGTCGGCATTGCTGGCGCCCTGGCCGTAGAACGCCATCTCGGCGGTGCCGCTGGCCAGCGAGAAGCCCTCGATGAGCTCCTCGGGGGTGCTGATGAGGCGCGTGGCACCGGTCTTGGGATTGAGTTGGAAGAGATGCACGCAGTCCTTGTCCTCTGCCTGCAGGTAGATGTTGCCGTCGGCACGGCTCCAGGCGGCGCGGCTGACGCTGGGGTCGAAGTCGCGTGTCAGCGCCTTCACCTTTTTGTCGGCGAGGGTGAGGAGGAAGAGCTGGTTGTCGGTCATGCTGGGTATCTGGCCGGGGTCTACGTTCTTGCCGATGCCGTCGAAGGCCTCGGGCGAACCGCCGAAGAGGATGCTCTTGCCGTCGGGGGCAAACAGGGCGTAGGACAGAAACTCGCCCTTCTCCACCACGGTGTCGGCCTGCAGCGTCTGCAGGTCTATGCGGTAGAAGGAGGTGACGGTGGTGGGTCGCCGCGTGAGGCGCTCCTCGCTCTTGCTCACGAGGATATAACGCGAGTCGGCCGAGATGTCGTTGAGGCTGATGTTGTGGTAGCCGTAGGTGATGGGCTGCAGCACGCCGGTGGCCAGGTCGTAGCGGGCCAGGTTGGTGCGTGTGCGCCAGCCGGGCTGCCGGTCGTCGGGACTCTTCACATCATAGACCTGCGGGTCTTTCTGGCGGCCGTCGGTGGTGAGGGTGTAGACGAGGGTCTTCTCGTCGGGGGCCATCTGCATCCAGCCCTCGGGCAGGCCGGTGGCGAGCACCTGCTGTGCCTGTGTGGCGGGGTCCACGGCGATGAGCTCGCGCCGTCCGTCGCTGCCCTTGCGCTCAAAGTAGAACTTGGGGCTCTTGGGCATCCACGTGATCTGCTCGTCCCACTGGCTCATCTCCTGGCCTGTGGCATAGTTGACCACGAGGTTCTTGGCATGGCTGCGGCCGTCGCGGTCTTTCCACGTCTTGCGCACGATGACATACTTGCCGTCGGCCGACAGCGCCACGCGGCTGTAGACGGGTGCGCACACCACATCATAGATGTTGTAGGCGCGCCGCGTGTCGGCCGTGGGCTCGCCGACGGTCAGCTCACGGCCGTCGGGTGTCTCCACGCTCACCTTCAGCGAGTCGGTGTGGCCGGCGTCGGTGAGATACTTGATGACGGCGGTGTGCACGGAGGGCGTGAGCGTCACCTCGCTCCTTGCCCCTTGCGGGGTGACCTGCTGCCCGTCGACATAGAGGCGGTAGTGGCGCAGTCCGTCCACGCGGATGGTGGCCTTGGTGCGCACGGTGTTGCTGACGGTGAAGGCCAGCAGGTGGAGGGCGTCGTGTCCGCTGCCGGGTGCTGTGGCTGTCGCGGTGATGCTCTTGCCGCTGGCCGCCTTGTCGAGGGCGAGGGGCGAGTCGAGCAGTGTGGTGGCCGCGAAGGCCTGGCCCTTGATGTCCACGCTGTCCATCAGGCAGGGTGTGGCCACGGCGTAGGGGCCTGCATATCTGAAGTGTTTGACGTCGGTGTTGCCGGCCGTGGCGGCGAGGGCTGAGCCGAGGGCCAGCGACAGCAGGACGGCGCGGGGTGTCTGGAATGGTGCTTTTTTCATGGTCGTTGTTGGTTTTGGTGGTTGGCGGTGGGGTCCGGCGCACCGGGCGGGTCGCTTGTCCGGCAGACATGTCGCCTGGCCCCATCACGCTGCAAAGGTAAGAAAAAAATGCGGCGCCACGGGTGTGCTGCCGCCATTTTTCCGGTGCTTTTGTTTGGCGAATTGCAGAAAACGCCGTAACTTTGCCGCCGAAACATCAAGAGCAGTTCAGTCTGCACCAACCGAGCACGACAGCCACGGTGGTCAAGGCACGATGTGGAAGATTCGTTTAACACTTCAAACATAAAGTCATTATGAACAACAATTCCATTTACAATGAGTTCGCTGCACGTTTTGCAGCCAGTTCCCTCCAGTCACTTGTCGACGCATTCAACCGCCAGGTAGGCAACCGCGGCTTCAATGCCCAGCGTGCGGCCCACGACCAGGCGCTCCTCGCCGAGCTTGTCGGCCGCGGCATCGACGTGTCGGCCGTGTCCGACGGCACCCGCACATCGTTTGCCCACCGTGTCGCCCTCGGCGACGGCCGTCTGCTGGTGCTGTCCGACTGACCGCTGCCCTCTCATCAAAAAAAACGGGGTAACATTCGCCATTCTCCACGCTTTTTGACTATCTTTGCAGCATATTTCAAAACAGCAGAGTAAACCCATGCAACCAACCCTTATAGCCGGGCCCTGCGTCATCGAGTCGGCAGCACTGCTCGACACCGTGGCGCAGCGCCTCACCGAGATCAATGCGCAGCTCGGCACCGACATCATCTTCAAGGCCTCGTTCGACAAGGCCAACCGCACCTCCATCCGCTCCTTCCGCGGACCGGGCATCGACAAAGGCCTCGAGATGCTGGCCGACGTGAAGAGCCGCTACGGCCTGCGCGTCACCACCGACATTCATGAGGCATGGCAGGCCGCGCCCGCCGGCGAGGTGTGCGACGTGCTGCAGATCCCCGCCTTCCTCTGCCGGCAGACCGACCTGCTCGTGGCAGCCGCCAAGACGGGGCGCACGGTGAACATCAAGAAGGCACAGTTTCTCTCGGGCCGCGACATGCGCTACCCCGTGGAGAAAGCCCTCGACAGCGGAGCTCGCGAGGTGTGGCTCACCGAGCGCGGCAACTGCTTCGGCTACAACAACCTCGTGGTGGACTTCCGCAACATCTCCGACATGAAGGACATCGTGCCCACCGTCGTCATGGACTGCACACACAGCGTGCAGCGGCCCTCGGCCGGCGACGGCAAGACCGTCGGCGACCGCAAGTTTGTGCCGGCCATGGCGCTCGCCGCCAAGGCCTTCGGCGCCACAGGCTATTTCTTCGAGGTGCACCCCGACCCCGACCAGGGGCTCTCCGATGCGGCCAACATGCTGCCGCTCGACCAGCTGCAGGACCTCGTGGCACAGCTGCTGGCCTGACCGGCCGCCTCTCGCACACACCCCTCGCCCACCCCACACACCGACCTTCATCCAGCATCATCATGTCAAACACCACTGCTTCAACAGCCGACATAGCCCTCTCGCTGAAATATGCCGAGCGCTGCCTGCGCAACGAGGCACAGGCCATCCTCGACCTCATACCACAACTCGACGACAGCTTCGTGCGCGCCGTCGACCTCATCTACCGCTGCCGCGGCAAGGTCATCGTCACCGGCGTGGGCAAGAGCGGACACATCGGCGAGAAGATTGCCGCCACCATGGCCTCCACGGGCACGCCGGCCTTCTTCATCAACCCCCTCGACGCCTACCACGGCGACCTCGGCGTGATGACCCCCGACGATGTGGTGCTCGCCCTCAGCAACTCCGGACAGACCGACGAGCTGCTGCGCCTCGTGCCCATCCTGCTCCACATGAACGTGCCCATCATCGGCATGAGCCGCAACCCCGACTCGCTGCTCGCCAAATACTCCACCGTGCACCTCAAGGTCTTCGTGGCCCATGAGGCGTGCCCGCTCAACCTCGCGCCCACCTCGTCGACCACCGCCGCGCTGGCCATGGGCGACGCGCTGGCCACGGCACTCATGCAGGTGCGCAACTTCCGGCCGCGCGACTTCGCACAGTTTCACCCCGGCGGCGAACTGGGCAAGCGCCTGCTCACCACCGCCGAAGACGTGATGCGCACCGACGACCTGCCCATCGTGCCGCAGGACATGCACCTCGGCGAGGCCATCATCCATGTGTCGAAAGGCAAGCTGGGCATGGGCGTGTCGCTCGACGACGACAGCTCCGTCATCGGCCTCATCACCGACGGCGACATACGCCGCGCCATGGAGCGCTGGCAGGCCGAGTTCTTCGACCACACCGTGGCCGACATCATGACACGCACCCCGAAGATCGTCACGCCAAACACCAAGATATCAGAGATCGAACGCATCATGCACCGCCACAAGATCCACTCGGTGCTGGTGTGCGACCGCAAGCGCCACCTGCTGGGCATCGTGGACAGCTATGCCACCTCGATGCTCAACCAGTGAGCGGGGCTCGCAGCATGCGGCCCCCAACAAGAAAGAGAAAAACACAATGCGGAAACAAGCACACACCACACGGCTTCTCATCACAGCGCTCACAGCGCTGCTCACCGCCACCGCCCTGCCGGCACAGGCGCAGACGAGCGACTCGCTCATCGTGGCATGCCTCGGGCAGCGGGGCGTCGGCTTCTCTCACGACAACAGCGTGACGCTCCTCACCGACGGACAGCAGAAGTTCGACGACCTCTTCTGCGCCATCGACCAGGCCCGCAAGAGCATACACATGGAGTATTTCAACTTCCGCAACGACTCCATCAACCGCCTGCTCATCAGCCACCTGGCACCCAAGGTGCGCGAGGGCGTGGAGGTGCGCCTGCTCTTCGACGGCTTCGGCAACGTGAGCAACAACCAGCCCATGCGCCGCTGCGACCTCGACTCCATACGCGCCCTGGGCATCGAGATCCATGAGTTCAACCCCGTGCGCTTCCCCTTCGTCGATGACATCTGGAGCCGCGACCACCGCAAGATCGTCGTCATCGACGGACAGATAGCCTACACCGGCGGCATGAACGTCGCCGACTACTACATCAACGGCACCGAGCAGGTGGGCGAGTGGCACGACATGCACTGCCGTCTGCAGGGCACCGAGGTCAACACGCTGCAGGGCATCTTCCTGCGCATGTGGAACAAGACGACGGGGCAGGACGTGCACGGACCGCAGTATTTCCGCGGACTGGGACACGACACATACTTCCACGGGCTGAAGCCCGACACCTGCCGCACGGCAGGCCACAAGACGGTGGGCATCATCAACCGCGAGCCACACACCTCGCCGGCCATCATACGCGACTTCTACACCAACGCCATCAACATGGCGAAGGACAGCATAAAGATCATCAACCCCTACTTCACCCTCAACCGCGCCATCAAACGGGCGCTGCGCAAGGCTGCCAAGCGGGGCGTGAAGGTGGAGATCATGCTGTCGGTGAAGAGCGACATTCCGCTCACCCCCGACTGCGGCTTCTACAATGCCCACCGGCTGATGAAGAAGGGTTGTTCGGTGTGGATGTACCAGCCGGGCTTCCACCACACCAAGGTCATCATGGTCGACGGCCGTTTCTGCACCGTGGGCTCGGCCAACCTCAACGCACGCAGCCTCTCATGGGACTATGAGGAGAATGCCGTCATCGTCGACCCCGGCACCACCGCCGAGCTGAGCCGCCTCTTCGACAGCCAGAAGAACGACTCCTTCCTGCTCACGCCCCAGTCGTGGCGACAGTGGCGCACGCCCTGGCAGCGCTTCCGCGGATGG
Organism: Bacteroidaceae bacterium; assembly: GCA_963592505.1. Lineage (GTDB taxonomy): Bacteria > Bacteroidota > Bacteroidia > Bacteroidales > Bacteroidaceae > Prevotella. The sequence goes on along the minus strand of CAVAXH010000125.1, from coordinate 193 downwards.
TTCGCACATCTGCTGGCACCGTGGTTGTAACATGACAAGTCCCAACACAGGCGGGTGGGGCCAAATCGACATTTTTTAGCGAGATATCTTGTGCTCGTTTTTCAATGCCTTTGGTCTGTATCCGATGCGGGCTACCCCTCCTTGACGATCCAGTCGCCGATGGTGCGCTGGCTGCTGTCGTAGTTGACGCCGA
>CAVAXH010000124.1:0-6695 GCA_963592505.1 Bacteroidaceae bacterium | reverse complement strand
TTTGAACGGGTTCAGGCGTATGGTGGTCTGCGGTGTGAGGCGCATGGCCTCGGCAAAGCGCTCATAGCGCTGCTGTCCGAACAGCTGCCGCGTGTGCGCTTCGAAGTCGGCGGGGAGAGATATGTCGTTGGGCATAAGTCAGGATGGTTGTTGTTGTTTTTGTGGGGGAAGGGTAGGGGCAGCCGGCGCGTCAGTCGAAGATGATGCTGTAGCCATCCTCCTGCAGGTCCTTCTGCGCCTGCGTGGTCTTCTTCTTGGGCTGGCTCTTCAGGTTACCCTTCTCGTCGAAGAGGCCGTAGGTGGTGCGCAGCACCATAAACTCGGTGCGTCGGTTAAGCTGGTTGCAGATGTCCTGCTGCTTCTCGTCCTTCAGCGCCTTCACGAACGCCTCGGTCAGCACGTCGCCCTCCTTGAGGAACGGGTATTTCTCCGTCAGTTTCTTTCGGATGGTCTTCGGCTTCATCTTGCCGTAGCCCACGGGGGTGAGTCGGTCGGCCGCTATGCCGTGCTCTATGAGATAGTTCACCACGGCCTCGGCCCTTCGCTGCGACAGCCGTTGGTTGTAGGCCTCCGACCCCTTGTAGTCGGTGTGTGCGCTGAGTTCGATGGTGACGTTGGGGTTCTCGTTGAGCAGCGTCACCAGTTGGTCGAGCGCCGTCTTGGAGCTGTCGCGCAGGGTGGCCTTGTCGAAGTCGTAGAAGATGTTGTCTATCAGCGTGGGCGCCGAGATGTTGGCCAGGGCAAACTGCAGTGTGGTGTCGCGGCTCTCCTTGGGGTTGGCGAGCGCCTTCACCTCCTCCTTATGGTTGAGAAAACCCTTGCAGGTGGCGAGGAAGAGATAGCTGACGCCCTCGTCGAGCACCTTGGTGAACGAGCCGTCCGAGCGCACCGACAGCCGTTCGTTGGTGCCGTCGTCGCCCACCACGTAGACCTCGGCCGCCGTCAGTTCGTAGCCGTCCATCTCATAGACCCATCCCTTCACGGTCTGCACGATCTCCGGGTTGTAGAACGAGTAGATGTGGTCCCATCCGCGTCCGTCGCCCCGGTTCGATGAGAAGAAGCCCTGGTTGTGAGCCCCCTCGAAGGTCATGCCGAAGTCGTCGCCCTGCGAGTTGAGCGGATATCCCGGGTGCGAGAGGTGATACCTGTGGTCCTTCCCCACGCGGGCTATGAAGATGTCGAGGCCGCCGAGCCCCTTGTGTCCGTTGCTCGAGAAGTAGAGGTCGCCGTTGGGTCGGAATGTCGGAAACTCCTCGTCGCCCGCCGTGTTGATGGGTTCGCCGAGGTTCTCCACGCCCCCGAAGCCACCCGCCGTGATCCTGACGCGCCAGATGTCGAGGCCGCCCTTTCCGCCCGGCATGTCCGACACGAAGTAGAGCCATTCGCCGTCGGGCGAGATGGCCGGGTGTGCGAAGCTCGACAGCGTGTCGTTGCTCAGTTTCACCTCCGAAGCCTTGCTCCATGCGGCGTCTGAGCGGTTCGACTTCACGATCTGCGCATAGCGCGGATACGACGGGTCGGTGGCACACTGCGTGAGATACATCTCCCGTCCGTCGGGCGAGAAGCAGCATGCCCCCTCGTCATAGTCGGTGTTGAGACCGCCGGCCACCACCTCGGGCTTTCCCCATTTCCCCTTGTCGTCTTTCTCTGCGAAGAAGATGTCGGCCGGCTTGGTGCCGGTGATGCCGCTGAGCTCGTCGCCCTGCGCCTCGTTGCGTGTGGAGGTGAAATATATCTGGTCATAGTCGTCGCCGAAGAGCATCGGCGAGTATTCGGCCCGTCTTGAGTTGAACACATCCATCTTCTTCACCGTGTAGCGGCTTCCCAGTTCCTTGATGGCGGGTGCCTCCTGTGCCGCCTGCAGGCCCTGCTGTGCCAGGCGGTTGCCGGGCACCGAGTCGAGCACCATCTGGTATTCGGCCGCCGCCTCCTTGTAGCTGCCGTTTTTCATCAGCAGGCGTGCCAGCGCCAGGTGGTCGTCGGTGTTGTCCTGCTGGTAGCGCTCCACGTTGCGGTAGGCGGCGATGGCCTTTGCCGTCTGCAGGCTGCGGTCGTAGCAGAGCGCCATGCGGCTGGCCACCTGTCCGCGCTTGTCGCGCTGCTTGGGCGGCACCTTCTGGTAGGCCTGCTTAAACTCGTTGGCCGCATCGTAGTATTCGCCCAGGGCCAGGTATTTCTCGCCCTTCTTGATGTTTCTGTCTGCGCCGCATGCCGCCAGCACTGCCGCCACGCCGACGAGGCAGCACAGCCGGAGGATGAAGAGATGAGTGTTCTTGTTCATATATGATATTAACGCAGAATGTCGGGGCTTATTGTGTGTGTCACTGTGTGCCGGGCGTTGGGTGCGTGCGTCAGTCGTTGCCGTTTTTCACCTGCACGATGCGCGTCTTGGGCAGCTGCCGGTTTCGCGTGTTGACCGTTGTCACCACGGCCTGTGCCAGGTTGATGAAGGCCATTGCCACGGGCGAGTCGGCCTTGAGCGCTGCCGGTGCACCGCTGTCGCCGTCCTCGCAGATGCTCTGCACGATGGGTATCTGTGCCAGCAGCGGGCACCCCATCTCCTTGGCGAGGTTCTTGCATCCGTCTTTGCCGAAGATGTAGTATTTGTTCTCGGGCAGTTCGGCCGGCGTAAACCACGCCATGTTCTCCACGAGACCCAGTATGGGCACGTTCACCTTGTCGTTCTTGTACATGTCGATGCCCTTGCGTGCGTCGGCCAGCGCCACCTTCTGCGGTGTCGACACGATGACGGCGCCGGTGATGGCCAGCGTCTGCAGCAGGGTGAGGTGAATGTCGGATGTTCCCGGCGGCGTGTCGAGCACAAAGTAGTCGAGGTCGCCCCAGTCGGCGTCGGCGATGAGCTGCTTCAGTGCCGCCGTGGCCATGCCACCGCGCCACAGCGTGGCGGTGTCGGGGTTCACGAAGAATCCGATGGAGAGCAGTTTGATGCCATATTTCTCCACGGGCACGATGAGCTGTCGTCCGTCTTTCTCGATGGCGTAGGGCCGTTCGCCCTCCACGCCCAGCATCTTGGGTATCGACGGTCCGAAGATGTCGGTGTCGAGCAGTCCCACCTTATATCCCAGTCGGGCCAGTGAGATGGCCAGGTTCACCGACACCGTCGACTTGCCCACGCCGCCCTTTCCCGAGCTCACGGCGATGATGTTCTTCACCTGCGTGAGCAGCTTGTCCGGCTCGGGGCGCTTGGCGCTGGTGTACTCGGTGGTGATGGTCACCTCCACCTCTTCGCCCAGCTGATATTTCAGCGTGGCCTCTGCCGCTCTGAGTGTCGACTTGATGAACGGGTCGGTGTCGCGTGGGAAGACGAGCGAGAAGCTCACCTTGTTGCCGTCTATGCGGATGTTGTCGGCCACCATGCCGCTTTCCACCAGGCTCTTCTTGGTGCCGGGGTAGGTCACTGTGGCCAGCGCGTCGGTAATCTGTTTTGGATAAATGGTCATCTTCGTAATCTGTCTGTTTTTGCAATTTCTCGCAAAATTACCACTTTTTCCCGTGCGACGGGCCATTTTGCGCAAGAAAGTTCCCGCCGTCTTTCATTTTTTCACTAACTTTGTTGCACCGGATGCGCCCCACGACACGAGGGCCATCCTCCATGCCAAAACACACAGACCATCCTTATGAACATCAGACATATCATCCTCCATGCCCTTCTGGGCCTCTCGGCCACGGTGTCGGCCGCCGACGTGGTGTGGTACTCGGGCAGTCCCGTGACCTACAGCACGCAGAAGACCTGCAGCCCCGTGGTGGAGAAAGCCCTCGACATGTTTTCTGCCGACATGCGCGCCGTGACAGGCCAGCCCGCCCGCAAGGGTGCGGGGCGCATAGCCGTCTATCAGCTCGACAAGCTCACCAACAAGGAGTTCAAGGCCCTGTCCTCGCTCCGTCCGCCCCTCGAGCAGATCATCGCCAAGGCCGACGCCTACTGGGTGGGCGTGCGCCAGGGCCGCATCCTCGTGGTGGGCAGCAACGGCCGCGGCACGGCCTACGGCATCCTGCACCTCTCGCGGCTGGCCGGCGTGTCGCCCTGGGTCTACTGGGGCGACGTGGTGCCCGAGCGGCGCCAGCGCCTCGTGCTCGACGAGCACTATGAGTCGCTGCAGCGGCCGTCGGTGGCCTATCGCGGCATCTTCATCAACGACGAGGACTGGTCCACGCGTGTGTGGGCGCAGCAGACCGTCGACGGCCGTCATGCCAAGCAGGGCTTGCCCGGCGCACGCTACTATCGCCGCCTCTTCGAGCTGATGCTCCGCCTGCGTGCCAACACCCTGTGGCCGGCCATGCACGAGGGCAGCACCGCCTTCTTCGAGGCCGACGGCTGCAAGGCCGTGGCCGACTCGTTTGCCATCGTGCTGGGATCGTCCCACTGCGAGCCGCTGCTGCGCAACAACGTGGCCGAGTGGGATGCCGGCAAGCGCGGCCCCTACAACTGGTTCACCAACCGCCGTGAGGTGGAGCACTACTGGCGCGAGCGCGTGGCAGAGACCACCCGTTCCGAAGCCCTCTACACCCTCGGCATGCGCGGCATCCACGACGGTGCGATGGCCGGCGCCGCCGATGCCGACAGCCAGCGCGAGGGCCTGCAGACCGTCATCGACAGCCAGCGCCGTCTGCTCCGACAGGTGCTGGGGCGCCCGCTGACCGACGTGCCGCAGGTGTTCATCCCCTACAAAGAGGTGCTGCAGGCCTATGCGTCGGGCCTCCGCGTGCCCGACGACGTCACCCTCATGTGGTGCGACGACAACTACGGCTACCTCACCCGTCTGCCCGATGCCCGCGAGCAGCGCCGTGCGGGCGGTGGCGGCGTCTACTATCACCTGTCCTACTGGGGCCGTCCCCACGACTACCTGTGGCTCAGCACCACACAGCCCGGCCTGGTGTGCGAGGAGATGCGCCGCGCCTGGGACCATCAGGCCCGCCGCATCTGGATCGCCAATGTTCACGACCCCAAGGTGGCGGCCTATCCGCTGTCGCTCTTCATGGACATGGCGTGGGACATCAACAGCGTCACGCCGGCCACGCTGCCCGCTCATCTGCACGGCTGGCTCCGCGAGCAGTTTGGCGAGGCGGCCGCCGGTGAGCTCACGGCGGTGATGACCGAGTTCTACAGGCTCTGCGGCATCCGCCGTCCCGAGTTTATGGGCTGGAGCCAGGTGGAGCTCGACCGCCAGCGCTATCCCCACGGCTGGTCGCCCGTGCAGGACACCGAGTTTGCCGCCGATGAGTTTGGCAACGAGCTCGAGCGCTATCTCAACGACTTCGAGGCGCTCCGCACACGCATGGAGGCTGCCGGCCGCCTCGTGCGCCCCGAGCTCGCCGACGCGTTCTTCGCCGCCGTGAAGTATCCCGTGTGCTGTGCGGCAGCCATGGCCACCAAGCAGCTGCAGGCCCAGGAGGCCCGCCACCTCGCCCGCAAGGAGAACTTCCACGGCGACCGCGAGGCCCTCGAGGCAGCGGTGCGCAGCGTGAAGGCCCACCGCGAGATCCTGCAGCTCACCGACCACTACAACCACCAGCTGGCCCACGGCAAGTGGTGCGGCCTGATGGATGCGGCGCCGCGCGGCCTGCCGGTGTTCCAGGAGCCCTCGCTGCCCGGCACGGTCACCGACGAGGAGATGCAGCGCTATGTGCAGGAGCCCCTCGAGGCGCGTCTCACCGACGACGGCTGTGTGGTGCGCCAGGCCTGTCAGTGGCAGGCGGCCTCCGCCGGTGCGCAGCCCATCCCCCTGCTGGGCCATTCCATGCGGGCCGTGCGCCTGCCGCAGGGCGACTCGCTGGTCTATCGCTTCTATGCCCGTGCCGGCGATGCCGTGCTCTACACCGCACTCATCCCCACACAGCCCTCCGACGGCGGCGACCTGCGCTATGCCGTCAGCATCGACGGCGGCGCCCCCGTGGTCTACTCGCTGCGCGAGCCCTTCCGCTCCGAGCGCTGGAAGACCAATGTGCTGCGCGGCCAGGCCCTGCGCACCTCCGACATCCGGCTGCAGGGCAGCAACCACACGCTCGTCATCAAGGCCCTCGACGACGGCATCCTCGTCGACCAGTGGATGATCGACTATCGTCCCGAGCGCCATTTCTATATGTTCCCCGTGCGCCCCGTACATCAGTAAAAAACCACTCACACCTATTATATCTATGGACAAACAGATCAAGTATGAAGAGGCTGTCAGCCAACTGCAAGCCATCGTAGACCGGCTCGAGACCGGCGAGATGGGCATCGACGAGATGACCGCCCAGCTCAAGCGTGCCCAGCAGCTCATCACCCTCTGCCGCGCCCGTCTCACGCAGACCGACGAAGAGGTTCAGCGCATCCTCGGCGATGCCAGCCCGCGCAGTTAAGAATTAAGGATTTTGGGCACTCATGCTCCCTGTGGGGCTCATGAATTTGTGCTAACATAAGAGCTCAGTGATTGTTTTTTGTTGTCAGGAATTTAGGAATTTAGGAATTTATGGGCACTACGTGCCCTGCAGGTCCAAGAATTCCTTAATTCCTAAATTCCTGAAAATATAAGAACTCAGTGCTTGTTTTTATGGTCAAGAATTTAGGAATTTAGGAATTTGGGGCACTACGTGCCCTGCAGGTCCAAGAATTCCTTAATTCTTAAATTCCTGAAAATATAAGGCAACTATATACTGTTAGGCACGACTGCTAATCAATTTATATGAATATATCG
>CAVAXH010000123.1:0-6802 GCA_963592505.1 Bacteroidaceae bacterium | reverse complement strand
GCCTTGGAGGAGGTTGTCATCGGTGCATCGGTGACCAGTCTTGGAAGCAGCTGCTTTTACAACAGCAGCACGTCTTCGCTGAAGCGAGTCTATATCAACGCACCCGCCCCGCCGTCGGTGGACGGCACCCCGTTCTACACCCCCTCTGGCATTACCCTCTATGTGCCGGAGTATGCCACCGTGAGCTACAAACTGCACGACTACTGGAGCAAGTTCACCTCAGTAGACGTCAACCCCAACGAGGTGAAGAGCATCAGCCTCTACTCCAAGCTCGAACTCTCCAGCAACAGTCGCATCCCCAACTCGCCCGACCTCACCCTCTACAGCTCCTACAGCACCAGCAACACCACCGGCAACACCAAACTGATTGTCAACGGTGACAACCCCCAGGCATTGGGGACGTATCAGCAGCGTATACTCGCGGATAAGTACAGCCCCGTGCTGCTCAGCTGTTGCAACGCCATGACCTCCACTGCCTCGCAGGTGGCCTACTGGATGGCCTCGGGCTATTGGTACTACGTCTGCATGCCCTTCGACGTGAAGCGCAGCGACATCACGAGCGGCACCGCCGGGCTGGCCGTGCGCTACTACGACTCTGCAGCCCGCGCCGAGAACGGGTCGGGAAGCAACTGGAAGAATGTGGCCGACGATGACACGCTCCACGAAGGCCAAGGCTACATCTTCCGGGTGAGCAGCAATACCTATGTCTATCTGCCTGCCACCGACGACACCCACAACGATATCTTCCGCAGCACCGCCGCCGTGCAGCCGCTCGCTGAGTATGCCTCTGCTGTGAGCAACGATGCCGGATGGAACCTTGTGGGCAACCCTTACCCCTGCTTCTACGACATCTATCACATGGACTACACAGCCCCCATCACCCTCTGGGACACCGACCGGTCAACCTTCGCAGCCTATAGCGTGGCCGACGACGAGCTGGCCCTCAATCCTCTCCAGGCCTTCTTTGTGCAGAAGCCCAGCGGCATAGACCAGATCACCTTCCAGCCCGATGGCCGACAGGTCACCAACACCATCGACCACTCTGCGCTGGCCAAGCCGCACGCACCGGCCGCCGCATCCCGTCGCCTCATCGACATCACCGTCAGCGGCGAGGACACCCCCGCCGACCGCACCCGTGTGGTGGTGAACGCCACGGCCAGCGACGCCTTCTGTGCCGACAACGATGCCAGCAAGATGCTCGCCTATGAGGGCACGCCGCAGGTCTACACCCTCTCTGGCAGCGACCGCTATGCCATCAACGAGGGTGCTCACCAGGACGGCAAGGTGCAGATAGGCATCTACTTCCCCGCCACCGGCACCTACACCCTCAACATCGAGCGCAGCGACCTCAACGCCCGCCTCTGCGACCACGGCGTAGTGGTGCCGACGATGCCCTACACCTTCTCAGCCGGACAAGGCACCGATGAAGGCCGTTTCACCCTCCTCTTCAATACAACGACCGACATCCGCAATGCTGCTGACGGCGCTGCTTCCGACACCGACCACACCATCTACACCCTGAGCGGCATGCGCGTGAAGGATGCCACGGCCAAGGGTGTCTATATCCAGAACCATAAGAAAATTGTGAAGCAATGAACAACACCAGATACCTGCTCGTCCTCCTCACCCTGCTGCTGAGCGTAGTGGCGAGGGGGCAGGACTTCAACCCCGACAGTCCGGCGGAACCCAACGCACGCTATCGGCTCAGCGTGAAGGCCACTCCTGCCGAGGCTGCCACCGTCACGGGTGTCGGCTACTATCCGGTCAACAGCCGGGTGACGGTGTCGGCCACGGCCAACGATGCACGGTGGCGCTTCACGGGGTGGACCGATGACGATGGCACCGCGGTGAGCGACAATGCGCGCTTCACGTACACCACCACCAATAAGAACATCACCCTCACCGCACACTATGAGGAGTGCAGCGTGAGCCACCTGAAGATCGTCTACAACCCCGCCGGTGCTGGGTCTACAGAGAACTACACCCAGTGGGTGGGCTCCACGATCAACCTCAAAGCCCCGACGAAGAGCAACTACACGTTTGTCAGCTGGACCGACGGCGACGGCCAGGTGGTGAGCACCACTGCGGCCTATGCCTACACGTTCACCGACAACGATGCTGTCCTCATTGCCAACTACCGCTACACGCCCGGCAGTCCGTCGGAGCCCAGCGAGACCAAGCCCAAGCACCGCGTCTACTTCACGGCCGACCCGTCGGGCGCCGGCTCTTTCTCGCAGACCAGTGGCATGCAAGTGCAGGAGGGCGCTTCGTTTGGTGTCACCGCCTATGTCAACAGCGATTATAAGTTCACCCACTGGACGTGTGACGGCACATCGGTAGGCACTAACAGGTACTACAGCGCCACCATGGGCATGGAGGATATTACCCTCGTGGCCCACTACGACTTTGCACCCACCGCTCCCTCCGAGCCGTCGGCCGACACCAAGGCCCGCTACACGCTCTATGCCGCCACGACTGCGACCTACAAGGGCCAGACCACACTGATGCCTGTCTACATGGAGAACACCGGCAACGTGAAGGACCTCTCCTTCACCATTGGCCTGCCTCCCCATGTGCTGGCCGACGTGAACGGCATACAGACCACCCTGCGCACCTCGGCCTACGCGGTGACGGCCACCCAGACCGACACTGTGCTCACCGTGTCGCTCACGGGCGGTACGCAGATCAGTGAGCACAATGGCGTGCTGCTGCGCATCCCCCTGACCATCGATACCACCCTCGCTGACGGCTCCTATCCGCTCGTGTTTGGCGACATCGCCGCCACGCTCACCGACAGCACCGTCCAGACGTTCACCAGCCGCCAGGGGCTCCTGACGGTGACCACCCTCGACGAGAGCGACCTGCAGGCCCTCTTCTCCGTCGACCGCTACATGAACAGGGCGCAGTTCACCAACATGAGCACCGCATCGGCCCAGTCGTTCGAATGGAATTTCGGCGACGGCACCACCAGTACCGAGCGCCATCCGATGCACATCTATACCGCCGCCGGCACCTACACCGTCACGCTCACCGCCCGCGGCCTGGTCAAGAGCGTCACGGCCGAACAGAGCATTGTGATCAATCCGGCTGACACCTGGACGGCCAGTGGCGACTACACGCTCAATGCCTCGACCATTGCCCCCCGCAACTTCACCTCGCTGCACGAGGCTGTCGCCCTGCTCGCACAGTGCAAGCCCGATGGCGACATCACCGTCAGGGTGCAGGATGGCGACCTCTATGGCATCATGCTGACCGATGCCGACTCGCTCGCACTGCTCCAGACATTGGCCGACAGGCTGACGGATGCTAAGACCAGGATGACCTTTGTGTGCGAACAGCCGGCGGCTGCCACGCTCCTCTTCACGGCCAATGCAGCAGATGGCGACCTGCAGCAGGTGACGGCCTTCATCGCTTCCGTCGCCACACAGAACGTGCAGATCTCGGTCAACGGCGCGGTCATCCGCACCGATGAAATCGGCAAATACAGCGGCCAGACCATTTGCTCGGGCGCTACGACCCAACCCGAACCGCTGGCTGCCATCAGCAGCGACAGCAGGGTGACGGTGGCATGGACGGCGAGTGTCACCGACGGCTGCGCCGTCACAGGCTATGAGGCCATCGGCACAGGCAACCTTCCGGCCATGACGCTCACCAACAACGCGACGTCGACCGGAAAGATCACCTACCATGTGGACGTGCGGCTCGACGATGCCGTGCTCTGCAACTACACTTACATCATATATGTGCGTCCGCTCGTCACCAGCCAGACGTTCACCCTCGCATCGCCGGCTGCCGGCAGCGCGCTCAGCGCAGGCCAGCAGACGCTGCACTGGAACAGCCTCGGAGCGCTGGCCACGGGCTACACGCTCCTGCTTACCCGCACCGACAGCGCTGCCAGCGAGGAAGAGGCTGCCGGGGTGAAGTACACCACCACCGCCTCGTCGCAGACGGTCACGGTGGTTGAGGGTGCCACCTACGACTGGAAGGTCACGGCCTATGGCGAGTGTGGCGAGAGCGTAGAGACCGACACACGCTCCTTCAGCGTCAACTATCGTCCTGACCTGACCATTGTGTCGGTGACCATCCCCGAGGATGTGAAAGCCAAGACGGCGTTTACCGTCACGGCCGTCGTCCGCAATACGGGAAAGGGCAGCACCGGCAACTACTGGACCGACATGTTGTGGTATAGCGCCACGGCCGACGGTTCGCTGAGCCAGGTGGCAGCGACGGGACACAATGGCGTGCTCGCCCCGGGCGAGGAATACACCACGACGTTTACCGTGACCAGTCCGGAGGCCAGCGTCGGCACGGCCTACTATCTTGTGGCCACTGACTGCTACAACAACGAGGCTGAGGCCTCCGAGTACAACAACAGTAGCACACGCTACCCGGTGACGGTCATCAGCCGCTATATGCCGGCCACCGAGTATGAGGCGCTCAAGGTGCTCTACAACGCCACCAACGGTGGAGCATGGACCACGGCATGGAAAATCAACAACAATGCCATCACCTCCTCGGCATGGCCTGGCGTGACCTTCGACGACGATGGCCATGTGACGGCCATCAACCTGAGTGGGTTCGGACTGAACGGCTCCCTGCCAACCGAGGGCTTCACGCTGCCTTACCTCACCTCGCTCAACCTGAGCAACAACGCCCTTGTGGGCGACCTGCCGGCCTTCTGCCGACAGCTCACGGCGCTCACGTCGCTCAACATGAGCCGCTGTCTGCTCACCGCGCTGGATGAGGCGCTCCCTGCCACCATCACCCGTCTCGACCTGGGCTACCAGTGCAGCACCCGCAGCCTGGAGACCATCACCCTGCAGACATGGGGCATCGGCGATGCCTCGTCGGAGATAGTCCTGGGATCGCTCATCGGTTACGACCATGGTGCACAGGACTTCAGCGCCCATCCCACCCTGCAGCTGCTCACCGCCTCGGGCAACAACTATGCCGGCAGGATGGTCCACGATGGCGATGCCTACCGCTATGTGCTCAGTGGCGACTACACCTACGCCCAAGGCACCGAGTTCGTCGTGCAGCCCATCGAAGGATCGGCAGCCTACACACGTCTCCGTGCCCGGCTCCACTGGACTACGGGCGATGCCAATGCCGACGGTCTTGTCGATGTGCTCGATGCACAGCAGACGCTCAACTACATTGTGGGTACGCACAGCGGCAACTTCAACCGCCTGGCTGCCGACACCTACGAGAGCGGCAACATCAACGTGCAGGATGTCGTGGCCACAGTCAACCTGTTTATCACCGACGATGAGTCATCGGCATCACAGACGCAGGCCAAGGCTTATGCCAGTGGCAGCCGGCCAGCCGGAGGCAGGCTCAGCATAGTCGACGATGGTCTGTGGCTTGAGGCCGACAGTGGGGTGGCTGCCATCGACGTGACTCTCGGTGGCATCAGGGCCAGCGATGTGCGGCTGCTGCTCAGCAGCAAGCGCTACCAGATGATCACCCGCAACACCGCTGCCGGCGTGCGCATCGTTATCATCAGTCCGACGGGCGACACCCTCACGGGGTGCCAGCAACTGCTCAGGCTGGGCAAAGCAGCACAGGTCATCCGCGCCACCGCTGCCAGCCCGCAGGCCCAGGCCCTCCCGCTGAGCATCGACGGCACGTCAACCGGCATCACTGATCTCCGACAGCAGTCAGCCTCCGACACCGTCTACGACCTCTCCGGCCGCCGCCTCACCCGCATCGGCGCCAAGGGCGTGTATGTGGTCAACGGCAGGAAAGTGGTGAGAAAGTAATCTAAATACGTCACTATACCAACAACGAACCAATCACGATATGAACATCAGAAGACACATATTCTTTGTGCTGCTCTGTCTCATCAGTGTGGCCGCCGGAGCGCAGAACACGCTCTCGGTGGCTGCCCTCACCGGCGGACAGGGCAAGAACGTGATGATACCCGTCAGCATGGACAATGTCGATGAGGTGGTGGCTGTGCAGTTCAACATACAGCTGCCCTTCTCCAAGACCTCGGGCATGCAGCCCACGCTGACCGACAGCCGCAACATCAACGGCCATACCATCACGACCAAGGCGCTTGGCAGCAACCGCTACACGGTTGTCATCGCCAACTTGAGCAACAAACCCATCGGAGGCAGCGGCGGCACGCTGGTCAACATCCCGATGACCGTGCCCACCGGTCTCGATCCGCAGACCGTGCACGCCATCACACTCTCCGACGTGGTCATCGCCAACCGCAAGGGCGACAACGTGCAGACCGGGGCCACCGACGGCAGCTACACCATACAGCGTGAGGCCAGTCCGGACCTTGAGGTGAGCGACGTGGCCCTCGGCCAGCCGACGCTCATTCCCGGCCAGTCGGCTAGCGTGACGTGGAAGGTGACCAACATTGGCGCCAGCGATACCAGGAGCGGATGGATGGAGAAGATCTATCTCACGAGCACCACCACCGAGGAGTCGGTGAGCATCGGCAACGTCTACTTCAACAACACGCTGGTCAAGGGCGGTTACACGACGCGTAGTGCGACGTTCACCCTCTCGCAGACCATCGGCCTGGAAGGCGAGGTGACGGCCCGTGTAGTGCTGGAGCCCAACAGCAGCACCGGCGAGTATGCCGCCGACCGACTCAACAACACCGCCACGGGCGGCAGCGCTGACCTACAGAAACGCCTGTTTCTCTCCGTTCCCGCCACCCGCGTCAAGGAAGGCCAGACCATGCGACTCACGCTCAAGCGCAGCGGTGACCGCAGTCTCGACGAGACCTTTGCCGTCAGCACCACGCTGCCCGACCGCGTGACCGTGCCGTCGGAGGTGACCC
>CAVAXH010000122.1:0-6812 GCA_963592505.1 Bacteroidaceae bacterium | reverse complement strand
CAGATATGGACAGCAGACGATGGGCGCCCTGTGCCGGACCTGGCAGCCTGCGTTGACCGCTATCTGCCCGACGATGTGCGCCGGCTGCGCACCACGGCCAGCCGCTACGACGGGCGTGGCGGCATCTCCTACCTGACCGACTGGCGGCTGGTGGACTGCCTGCTGCACGGCCGGCCGCTCGACATGGATGTCTACGACCTGGCCGAGTGGTGCTCGGTGGTGGAACTGTCGGAGCTGTCGGTCAGCCAAGGGTCGGTGCCCGTCAGCGTGCCTGACTTCTGCCGGCTGCCGGCAGGTGAGAATTATTAATTGCAGAAATTACCCCCCCCATTTGCCTGGTTGAGGTTGGTGCGGTAGTCGGCAGGGGTCATGCCAAACTTCTTGTAGAACAGCCGGTGGAAGGTCTGCCTGATGGGCACGCCACACTCGTTGGCAATGGCCTCGATGGTGTAGCATGGCTTCTCCTTCAGCAACTTGGCGGCATGCTCCATGCGCAGGTTGTTGATGAACGAGGTGAACGTCTGCGAGGAGAACATCGAGAACAGGGCGTTAAACTGGTTGGTGCCCATGCCGATCTCCTTGGCCACGTCGGCCCGCTCAAGCTTTGGCTGAAGGAAGAGCTTGCGGTCGATGATGGTCTTCTCTATCCTCAGGAACTTCTCATACTGTTCCTGCTCTTTGTTCTTCTGCTCTGCAGCCTCTGCGGCTTCCGCGGTCTCTGCGTCAGCGTCTTTTTGGGGCGTCAGCGTGTTGAGCAGCTGCTGCTTGTACTGCAGCAGCTCGTTGATGAGCGTGGCGGCTGCCAGGTTCTTGCGCTTCAGTTTCCTGTTGAGGTGTATGACCACGAGGATGCCTATCAGACACACGAAGAGCAGTGTGCCGATGGCGGCAATGGTGATGTTGCTGATCTTCAGGGCGCGGTCCTGTCGCACCAAGTATTTCTTGAGGAAGTCCTTGCCCAGCTTCTCCGACATCCACATGGCGTTTTGCTCCTTGATGCGCCGCGTCAGCGAGTCGCTGAGATAGTAGGCACGCATGCCGGTCTCTATGGCTTCCTTGTAGCGCCCCAGTCCCTGCAGTGCTCTTGCCTTGAACATCAGGATGTTGTGAGAATAGTCGAAGTCCACCGAGTCTTTGCCGCTGCTCTGCCAGAGGGCCTCCATCTCTGCGGTGCGCTTCAGAGCCTCGGCATAGTTGCCCTGCAACAGCAGATAGGGTGTCACAAACGTGGCACCTTCGGGTGTGCTGAAGGCCCGGGTGGTGGAGAGCTTGTCATACATGTCGCGTCCCTGTGCATGGTGGCCGCTCTGCTCGTAGCCGATGGCGTAGAGCGAGTAGAACGTGGCGTTGGCCTGGTCGTTGATGCCGCTGATGCCCTCGGGCAGGGCGTTGAGCTGCTTCAGCGCGCTTTCATACTGCGCTTTCATGCCGAAGAGCTTGTTGTACTGCTTCAGCTCGAGCAGCGTGCTGGCTTTCATGGCGTGTGCCGTTGCCAGCTCGTAGACGTTGTTCCATGTGGGCGACTTCTTGCACTCGCTGTTGAGGGCCACGATGGCCCGGTCGAAACTGTACAGGGCATGTGTGGCGTTGCCCACCTCGCTGTGACACTGCCCCATCGTGGTCAGCAGTTGTCCCACAAGGCGGCGGTTGTGGTTCTTGTAGGCTTCGTCGAGGGCGCGGCTGGCCTTCTTCAGACACTGGGTGTAGTTGCCGGCATAGTAGTATTCCATCGAGGCCATGTGCAGCAGGTTCTGCAGCTTGTCGGGATGGTTTTCCACGTCGGGGTCGTGCAGCGCTGCCTCGGCATAGTGTATGGCTTTCTTGTAGTCGAGCATGGAGTTGTAGTACACCATGCTCCGCAGCATGTTGATGTCGAGGGCAGGCATCAAGTGCTTGTCCTCGGCGGTCTTCAGCAGGGTCAGCGCCTTGTCGGGCTGTGTCACGCAGATCTTCTTTACGTATTCGTAAGAGTATTTGCTGTCTTGCTCACCACTGGCTCTTCCTGCGTTGTCTTTGTTTGTGCAGGCTGTGATGGCCAGCGCAGCAAGTATTGCGACAATCGTTGTTCGTAGATTCATCTTTGCATCCTTTCATATATAGTGGTAGGCCCTCACTTATGGTGGCATTCGTTGATAGTGTTGCCGGTGCGTCGCGCTACAACAGTCCCCCTGTGTTGCGCGTTTTTGGTCAATCCCTGGCAATGTGCGGCAAATTTACGATTTTTATTTTAATGCCCAAAGGATTGTCGAAGTTTTTTTTCACTTTGTAATGTGACATGTGCCATTATGTGACAAATTGTTCCATTTGGCGAAATGTTACATTACATGGCATTTTTACACCCTTTCTTCTTAATCCTTTCTGACAAAAGGGGTTGCGCGATGGTTACATCAAGTGTTACATGAAGTAACACCATGTGTAACAGTGTGATTTTTTGCTCTCCCCCGCCTCGTCTTTCATGGCCATTTTGTCACATCAAGATGTCGTGCACGCCCCGTCGGAGGCGTTACAACTGTAACACGGCGATTGCTACATGCTTGACGATTTTTGCATATCATGGCTTGGGGTGTTTGCCTATCTTTGCAACGCAAGACATGAAGGCGCGATCACGCTACAAGTCTGTTTGCACACCGCGAATATTCACTTCCTAATTAATAATAAATGTCGTTTGTAATATGAAAAACTACAGATTGCTTGTTTCCCATTGCCACAGCATCGTCAGAGGTGTGGTCCTCGCCGTGGCATTGACGGTCTGCCAGGGCTTGTCGGCCCAGACGATCAGCATCAGTCCTCAGACGGGTAATGTCATAGCAGCAGCCAGCTACGATGATGAAAGCCACCTCGAAGGCTATGGCGGTGCATGGGTGCATAACCAGTTGCCCCTGACGCTTGTCGTGTCCGACGCGGCAACCCTCACCGAGAACGGACTCATGAAGACGCATGCCAACAACATCTCGCCCAACGGCACATCGATGGTCGTGGTGGCTGGCTCATCTTTGAGCATTCACAACCACATGTCGCTCTCGTTGCCCAAGGGCTACCGCTTCACCAGCTATAAGATGGTGCTCGCCTACAACAGCGGTGACAAGTGCACCTTCAAGGAGATGGACGCTACGTTCACAACGGCCAATAAGTCTGTTGAGATCAATAGCGGCACCACCGAGGCTACACTCGCCCGCACCTCGATGACAGATAATGACATGACCAATGTGCTCTATTTCAAGCAGCAACATTATACTGACCGCAAAAACTCCTATGTCACCATCAAGTCGTTTGTCGTGACCTTCGAGTGCACGGAGGCTTTCACCGAGGCCCTCGCTCCCGGCAGCAGCGCCACCTACGGCACCGACTGCGTGGCCCTGCCGTTTGCCACCCAGCGCGCAGACCTTGGCCAGATCAAGAGACAAACGGTGAAAGGATACACCTCCTACAAGTACAACTACACCAACGTGCGTGACCTCCACGCCAACTTCATGCTCTACGATGCCAGCGGTGTCAGCGCCGGCACAGCCGTGGAGGGACAGACCGGCAACGGACACATCGTCGCAGCAAGCAAACAGCAGGATGGCAAGACCTATATGGCCCTGGCCAACGACACCTACTGGCTTGAGGTGCCCACCGACGCCCTCTCGCAAGACGGCAAGACGCTCATCCCCGTGGGCTACCGCATCGTGGGCGCACGCCTCGTCTGCAGCGCCTACACCACGTCATACGCAGCACCCGCTCTCGGCCAGGACATCTATATCATGGACAACACCGGGCGCTATCTCAACGCTTCGCTCAACTACACCACCACACCTGTGGCATGGCACACCGATGCCGATGGATATGTGTGGACAGGGAACAACACCTATCTTCGTTCTGCTTGGAGATTGAGCACCAGCCTTTCTACGACAACGTCTAAAAACTGGGCCAGCACATATCAGATCGATGGCCGTGGCCTCTACACTGGAACCTACTATGTAGGCTATTCGGCCGACGGCAAGGGTACTTACGACGGCACGACGGCCACCATCATCGGCACGACAACCGTCACGACCGGTACATCATCGTACACCGTCAACCTCTACGACAAGACCGGCAACAATATCGCTGCCACCGCCGTCGTCAACGAGCAGAACCCCACGCAGACCATCAGCGTCGATGGTCTTAACAACGATGCCGTGAAGTTTGCCGTCGACGGACTGGCCGACGGACAGACCGCCCATGTGGCCCTGGAGGTGCAGCTCGAGGCGCTCAACCCCTATATAGATAAGGTGAATGTGGCCTGCCGCCAGGAAGACGGGTCGAC
Source organism: Bacteroidaceae bacterium (assembly GCA_963592505.1). GTDB lineage: Bacteria > Bacteroidota > Bacteroidia > Bacteroidales > Bacteroidaceae > Prevotella. Next base: position 2,524 of record CAVAXH010000122.1, on the reverse strand, counting down.
AACGCTCGCCAACCAGTATCTGGCCGACGACTTCACCTTCGGCACCAACGGACAGATCGACTTCTCGGTGCCCGCCAACTTCGCATCCGACAAGATGACGTTCGCCTTCGAGCAGCTCCACAGCAAGTATGCCGACGACAGCTACGGCCCGCTCTCGGCCGACGGCAACGCACGCTATCACTTTGTGCGCTCGGCCTACTATGACCTCATCGGCGAGAACCTCCAGGCTCACCGCGCCGATGCCGCCGACCACGACTATGCCGACAAGGTGTCGCTGACACTGGCCGGCGACAAGGCCTTCCGCTGCAACAACTCCGACAACTACAGCACCAGCGCCGAAGGCGACCTGACCTTCGTCTTTGAGGAGTACCGCTATGCCAACGACACCTATGCCTCGCAGGGCGGACAGTGGAGCGCCGTGCAGCTGGCATCGGGCGAGAACCGCCAGTGCTACCTCGTCACCTGCGACGAGACGCGCTACAACATCGCACCGACCACCACATCGCGCCATGCCTTCTATGCCTACTATGCCACACGCATCTCGCTCAAGACCGTCGACTACAAGCCGGTGCTGACCTACACCAACGTCTACAACGATGGCGTGACGCCTGCCGGCTACGATGCCAACAGCTACGTGGGTGCCACCGTGTCGCTCCTCGACGAGGCAGGACAGCCGCTGGCCGACGGCACAGGCTATGTCTATGCCAAGCAGATCATCGATCAGATTGCTGCCGACATCGCCGCCAGCAAGACCAATGCGCCGGTTGATGCCAAGCACATCCTCTACTTCGATGCCAGCAAGATCAACTCGCTGCTCTTCAGTGCCGACAACGGCGAGTGGGGCAACCTCAATGACCTGAAAGACCAGCTGGGTGTCAACGCCATGGTGTTCCTGCCTGCCGGTGTCACCGCCACCCTCGACAACGTGGCTTCCAAGTCGATGTCGGGCGACGACTTCATCGCCGAGAACAACATCGTGCTCACCGACCAGTATCCGTTCTTCTCTCCCTACGACATTCGTGTCAACGCTGCCAACGAGGTGAGCTACAAGCGCCTGGTGGCACAAAACAACAACACGAAGAAATGGGTGTCGCTGGTGCTCCCGTTCACCGTGGCCGTCGACAGCGAGACGGGCAAGTACATCAAGGGCAGCGACAACAGCGAGTTCACCTTCTACCAGCTCAACGAGAGCAATGCTTTCAGTCGCAACAAGACCAATGACGACCTGACCGTCGTCGACGTCGATGCTCACTTCTCACCCTACACCGGTGCTGACGTCACAATGCCCAATGCCGCCTACATCGTGCGCATTGACCAGGCTGAGGCTTCCGACGACGACTCGAAACTCATGTTCATCGTGCGCCAGAGCGGTGCCACCATCGTGAAGACGCCGGTCACGGTCGACGCCCCGGCCATCGTGGGCGAGACGTCTGAAGGCTCTGTCGACGGTGCTGCAGTGACGCTCACCAGCCAGTCTACCTATTCTGGCGTGCAGGTGCCCAAGTCTGCCGGCGTGTTCTACTTCAACAAGGACAAGTTCGTGTCGTCGGCCAACCTCGACGAGCGCTACACCACAGTCAAGGTGTTGCCCTTCCGCTCCTACTACACCTGCAACAGCGGTGCTCTGAAAGTGCATGCCATCAGCATCTCTACCGAGCCCAATGGCGAGGCTTCGGCCATCGCTCCGACGGTTGCCGACGGTGCTGCTGACTTCTGCCTCTCCAGCCAGGCAGGACAGCTGACGGTCGTCGCCTCACACGACGTGAAGGTCAGCGTGCGCAACATCAGCGGACAGACCGTGGCCGTGTCGGCTCTGCAGGCCGGACAGTCATGCACCCTGCCGCTGGCCAGTGGCATCTATGTGGTGAACGGAACGAAGGTGATGGTGCGCTGACAGCCACTGCACTAACTAACATATAACCTGGCGTGTTCCTTCGTGGAACACGCCGCAACACCGAACAATCATGAAAAAGAAAACATATATCTCTCCTTCTGCCATATTGGTGAATGTGCAGGTCACCAGCCCCATCCTTGACAGTTCGCAGACCGACTGGGCCGATGCCAAGGTCAACCACCTCTCTGACGACGACTTCTGGGAAGACGACGACTTTGAGGACGACGGCACCAACTGGGCCGGCTATCGCAAGGACACCAATCTGTGGTAGGCGCCGCGGCGCCGCTTGCCAGAGGCTGCGATCACTGGCTCTGTGGCATGTGGCGCAAGCGGTGTGAAGCAGCAAGCACTGGCTCTGTGGCATGTGGCGCAAGCGGTGTGAAGCAGCACGCATCTAGTCTGTATTGTTCTAAACAAGCTTTCCGTTTACATAAGCTTGTATATAATCCAAGGGCGCAGTTGTGACAACTGCGCCCTCTTTGTTTCATGCATCCAGCGGAACAGCGATATGTATTTAGCGGAACAGCGCACTGCTGCAGTGCCCATCGCATAGCGTCCTTGCCGGATGCCTTGCCCCCATCACACCAGCCCTTCATGTCTGAAAATGCAGTCCTCAAGTCTTAACACTGC
>CAVAXH010000121.1:0-6995 GCA_963592505.1 Bacteroidaceae bacterium | reverse complement strand
CAGAAGTATGAGCCGGCATCGCTCTGCCTCACCATGACCAGCGTCTACTTCACCGTCATGGCCAACGGCAACAGCAAGATGTACCACTCCGACGACATGGTCAGGCAGATCGAGCGCGCCGGACTCTACGTGGCGGCCACACACGACGGCATCGGGCAGGGACACACCATCCTCGAGGTGAAAAAGCGCGGATAGTCACCCCCCCCCAAAAAATATATATCATAGAAAAAACAACTCTCAACATCATAACACAATATGAATAGAACAGAAATCGAAGAGAAGGTAAGAAACTTCCTCATTGAGGATTTGGAGATCGACGAAGAGAAGATTGCATCCGAGGCCAAACTGAAGGACGACCTCGGTATCGACAGTCTCGACTTCGTGGACATCGTGGTCATCGTGGAGAAGAACTTCGGCTTCAAGATCAAGCCCGAGGAGATGCAGGGCGTCACCACACTCAGCCAGTTTTGCGACTACATAGAGAGCAAGGTGGGCTAAGCCCCCGTTAGCACACACGCACTTGCCGTGGCAAACACAACGTATGGCAGCCAGTGGATGCACAGCAGGCTCATAGCCACGCTGCGGTGGATGGACGTCAGGTGGATCTACGCCTTCACGGCCCTCTTCGTCATGCCCGTTTGCCTGCTGCTCAACACCAACCACAGCCGCACCACGGCCTACCGCTATTTCCGCCGACGCCACGGCTACGGACGCCTCAGGGCCGCCTGGGCCACCTATGTCAACCACTGCCTGTTTGCGCAGGTGGTGGTGGACCGCTTCGCCTTGTTTGCCGGCCGCACCTTCCGCCTCGACATCGAAGGCTACGACCACTTCCTGCAGCGCGACAAGGGCGACGAGGGCTTCATGATGTTCAGCTCACACATAGGCTGCTATGAGGCCGCCGGCTGCTCGCTCGTGTCGGAACACAAGCGCTTCAACGCACTCGTCTACGGCGGCGAGAAAGCCACCGTCATGGACGGACGGCGCCAGCGCCTCGGCAACAACAACATCGCCATGATACCCGTCATGCCCGACATGAGCCACCTCTTCCGCATCAGCGAGGCGCTGGCCAACCACGAGATCGTCAGCATGCCTGCCGACCGACTCGTGGGCGAGGGCAAGAGTCTTGAGGTGACGTTTCTCGGTGCCAGGGCACGCCTGCCCATGGGGCCCTTCTCCGTGGCCACCATGCGCGGCCTCGACGTGCTGGCCGTCAACGTCATGAAGACGTCGTCGCGCGGCTACACCGCCTACGTCGTGCCCCTGGCCTACGACCGGCAGGCGCCGCGCCGCCAGCAGCTGGCTCAGCTGGCTCAGGCCTATGCCGACACGCTCGAGCGCTGCGTCAGGCAGTATCCCACACAGTGGTACAACTTCTATGAATTCTGGACAGACACCAAGCAATGACAAACGCAGAGAACCCCACCGAACAACAGCTGCGGCAGATCGACATCCATGAGCTGCTGCCCCAGCAGGAGCCCTTCGTGATGATCGGCTCGCTCACCGCCTTCGACCGCACGCTTACCGTCACCGAGACCGTGGTGGCGGCCGACAACATCTTTGTCGACGACGGATGCTTCTCGGCCACCGGCCTCATGGAGAACATTGCGCAGACCTGTGCCGCCCGCATAGGCTATGTCAACAAGTATATCCTCAAGCGAGGCATACAACTGGGTTTCATCGGTGCCGTGCGCAACATGACCGTGCACCGCCTGCCCCGGGTGGGCGAACGCATCACCACCCGCGTGGAGGTCAAGGAGGAGGTGTTTGGCATGACTCTCGCCGATGCCTCCGTCACCGGCGCCGACGGTCAGGTGCTGGTGTCCACCGAGATGAAGATAGCTGTTAAGAGTGACAACGCATGAAAGAACTCAAGACTTCCAAACACTTCGACATACGCTTCAGCGAGGTCGACTCGATGAACGTGGTGTGGCACGGCTCCTATCCGCTCTACTTCGAAGATGCACGCGAGGCCTTCGGCAAGGAGCATCAGCTGGAGTATATGGGGTTTGTGGAGCACGGCTATTTCGCTCCGCTCGTCGAACTGACCTTCCACTACAAGAAAGCCATACGCTACGGCATGCATCCGCGCATCGACATCGTCTACCGGCCCACCGAGGCTGCCAAGATCGTGTTCGACTATGAGATCCGCGACACCGAGGACGAGAGCCTGCTGGCCACCGGCCACTCCGTGCAGGTGTTCATGGACCTCAACTACCAGCTCGTATGGGACAACCCGCCCTTCTACGTGGAGTGGAAAAAGAAACATCTGTCCGAATAACACACACACCGTATTTACATGGCATACGTACTGTCTGACAACATACTGTCGCCGCTGGGCGCCACCTCTGAGGCCAACTACCGCGCCGTGAAGCAAGGGCAGAGCGCGCTGAAGGCTTATGCTGCCGAGGCGCTGCAGGTGCCCGAGCCCTTTGTGGCCTCGCTGCTCGCCGATGCCGACAACGCCGATGCCGCCGCCGACAACGCTGCCGCCGACAACGCTGCCGCCGACACGACCGCCGCGGGTGCCGACCGCCTCTCGCACTTTGAGCGCATGGCCCTGGCGTCGGCACGCGAGGCGCTGGCCGCTGCAGACATCGATGCCTCGGCCTCCGACGTGGTGCTGGTGCTGGCATCCACCAAGGGCGGTGTGGAGCAGATGCACCGCCACGACGACCCTTACCCCCGGCTGGGGGCCTCGGCCCGCAGGATAGCCGGGTGCCTGGGCATCACCACCAGTCCCGTGGTGGTGTGCAACGCGTGCATCTCAGGCGTGGCAGCCTTGGTGCTGGCCGACCGCCTGCTGCAGGGACCCTACCGTTATGCTGTGGTGTGCGGCGCCGACAGTCCGCGCCGCTTTGTCATCTCCGGCTTCCAGTCGCTCAAGGCGCTGTCGGCAGAGCCGTGCCGCCCCTTTGACATGGAGCGCACCGGCCTCAACCTCGGCGAGGCGGCGGCCACCGTGGTCCTCGGCCGTGAGCCGAGGGATGCCGGCGCATGGATGCTCACACACGGTGCGGTGAAAAACGATGCCTATCACATCAGCGCACCGTCGAAGACGGCCGACGGGCTGCACCATGCCCTCTGCCTGACGCTGCAGGGCGTGGACCGCTCGCAGGTGGCCTTTGTCAATGCCCACGGCACGGCCACGCTCTTCAACGACCAGATGGAGTCGGTGGCCATGGAGCGCGCCGGGCTCACCGACACACCCGTCAACGCTCTCAAGGGATACTACGGACACACGCTCGGCGCCGCCGGCATCCTCGAGACCATCCTCTGCATGAAGGCTGCCGATGACCACACCGTGCTCGCCACACGCGGCTTCAGTGAGCGCGGCGTGTCGGGGCGCGTGCAGGTGATGGCCGACCAGCAGACCACCGACAAGCCGGCGTTTGTGAAGCTCATCTCCGGTTTTGGCGGATGCAACGCCACACTGCTTGGCACACGCCAGTCCGATGTGGTGACGGCCGCCAGTTGTGGCGCACCGTGCCGCCAGCCGCTGCTCCGCACCACCCACACGCTGCTCCTCACCCCGCACAGCCTGACCGTCGACGGCCGTCAGCAGCCGCTGCCCGCCGCGGAGACGGGCAGAGACCTGCTCACCGCCCTCTATAAGAGCCGCATTGCCGACTATCCCAAATACTACAAGATGGATGCCCTGAGCCGACTGGGCTTTGTGGCCTCCGAACTGCTGCTGCAGGCCGAGGGCACCGCTGCCAGCGGCACGCCCCGCTCCGACAGGGCCGTGCTGCTCTTCAACCGCTCGTCGTCGTGCGTGGCCGACCGCCGCTACCTGCAGTCCATAGAAGATGCCGTCGCGTGCTTCCCCAGTCCGTCGGTGTTTGTCTACACCCTGCCCAACATTGTCACCGGTGAGATAGCCATCCGCCACGCCTACCGCGGCGAGACCTCGTTCTATGTGCTCGACGAGCGCGACGACCGGCTGATGCGCCAGATCATCGAGTCGGCATTTCTCGACAGCGAGACGCAGAGCGTGCTGACCGGCTGGATCGACTGTGACAGCGAAGACCAGTATGTGGCCGACCTGCAGATCATGGAGGTGCAGGCATAGCCCCCGACCGGTCGCACACACGACCATACACACACGACAAGACAAAACAGAACAATAGGAACATTCACACATACACACAATGGAACAACTGATTAAGGAACTGAAAGACGAAATCATCGAGGCGCTCAACCTCGAGGATATGACAGCCGACGACCTCGACGAGAACGCACCGCTCTTTGGCGAGGGGCTCGGCCTCGACTCCATCGATGCGCTCGAACTCATCGTGCTGCTCGAGAAGCAATACGGCATCAAGCTCGCCAACCCTGCCGCAGGCAAGGAGATCTTCAAGAGCGTGGCCACCATTGCCGACTATGTCAGCAAGAACAGAAAGAAGTAAATAAATATATAAACAAATAATTCCAACGGATGAACGTCGCAATAACGGGCGAAGGCATCGTCTCCGCCATCGGTCTCGACAAGCAGCAGGTGATGCAGGCGCTGCTCGCCCGGCAGACGGGCATCGGCGAGATGAAATATCTGCAGTCGGTGCACCATGAGCTGCCGGTGGGCGAGGTGAAGCTCTCCAACGACGAGATGAAGCAACGGCTTGGCATCCCCGCCGCCACTGTGGTCAGCCGCACGGCCCTCATGGGCATGATGGCCATTGGCCAGGCGCTGGCTGAGGCCGGCGTGACGGGCACCGACGGGCGCCGCGTGGTGCTCGTGTCGGGCACCACCGTGGGCGGCATGGACATCACCGAGCAGTGTTTCGAACAGGGCGACACCGAGGTGGCCCACTTCATGCAGCAGCACGACTGCGGCAGCAACACCAACCTCATGGCTGCCCACTTCGGCCTCTTCACCGATGTGACCACCCTCTCCACCGCCTGCTCGTCGGCAGCCAACGCCATGATGCTCGGCGCACGCCTGCTCAAGGCCGGACAGGCCGACATCGTGGTGGCCGGAGGCACCGAGGCTCTCTCGCGCTTTCATCTCAACGGCTTCCACTCGCTGATGATCCTCGACCATGAGCCCTGCCGACCCTTCGACGCCACGCGCGCCGGACTCAACCTGGGTGAGGGGGCAGCCTTCGTGGTCATGGAGAGCGAGGCGTCGGCACGCAGCAGGGGCATAGAGCCCCACGCCTTCCTCACCGGCTACGGCAACGCTTGCGATGCCTTCCACCAGACGGCCTCGTCGGCCGACGGCGAGGGTGCCTACCGCGCCATGGGCGACGCGCTCCGCATGGCCGGTCTCACGGCGGCCGACATACAGTATGTCAACGCCCACGGCACCGGCACCCCCAACAACGACCAGAGCGAGAGCGAGGCCCTGCGACGCATCTTTGGCGACCAGATGCCGCCCGTGTCGAGCACCAAGGGCTTCACCGGCCACACCACCAGCGCCTCGGGAAGCATCGAGGCTGTGGTCTGCCTGCTGGCCATGCGCCACGGGTTCATACCCGCCAACCTCGGTTGGCAGCAACCCATGGACGATGGCATCGTGCCCACCATGGGCGTAGCGCATGGCGCACAGCTCCACCACGTGCTCTGCAACTCGTTTGGCTTCGGCGGCAACGACTCGGCGCTGATCCTGTCGGACCGTCCGCAGTCTGCCGATGCTGACCGCGCCGCCGACTGCGATGCTGCCCCCGACGAACATGCCGACGTGCGCATGGTGGCCCGCGTGGAGATCACCGACGAGAGCCGCCTCGCCGACATCAGCCGCTATGTGAAGCCCCTCGAGGCACGCCGCATGGGCAAGCTCATGAAGGCATCGCTGCTCGCCTCGCTCGAAGCACTCGAGAAGGCCGGCATCGAACAGCCCGACGCCATCATCACCGCCACCACCTATGGCTGCCTGGAGAACAGCGAGCGCCTGCTGCTGCAGATCAAGGCCGAAGGCGAGGGCGCCGTGAAGCCCACCTACTTCATGCAGAGCACCCACAACACCATCGGCAGCAGCATCGCCATCAAGACGCGGTGCCACGGCTACAACGTCACCTACACGCAGGAGAGCCACTCGCTGCAGTGGGCCATGCGCGATGCCGACCTGCTGCTGCGCACCGGACGGGCCAAGACGGTGCTCGTGGGCATCGACGACGAGACCACCCCATTGTTCAACAGTCTGCTTGTCAAGGCCGGCCTGGAGCCGAGGCCTGCCGTGCAGGCGGTAGCCATGGTGCTGTCATGTGGCGCGTAGTGTGGCTGGCCGTGGTGCAGAGCGCCCTGCTGGCCGGCGGACAGGTGTTTCTGAAGTTTGCCCTGCAGAAGATGCTGCCCTTCGGATGGACGCGGCAGTTCTGGGTGAGCCTCCTGCTCAACTGGCAGTTTGCCTGCTGCGGACTGTTCTTCAGCGCCAGTTCGGTGCTGTGGATGCACATCGTGAAGCGCTATCCGCTCAGCGTGGCCTATCCCATGATCAGCATGAGCTATGTCTTCGGACTGCTGGCCGCCATGCTCTTCTTCCACGAACAGGTGTCGGCCACCAAGTGGGCGGGCGTGGCGCTCATCATGGCAGGCTGCTGCCTCATAGCGCGCTGACACGGCGCCCGGCGCCCCGACAATCACACATTAGATAACCGAGAGAGACAAAAACATGAAAAGACTATTCCTGATATGGGCACTGCTGCTCACGGCCGCCATCGGCATGGCCCAGCAGAAGGTGGACCAGGCACAGGTGATACGGCAGATCAATGCCGCCGCCTCGGCCATGAAGACCATGCAGTGCGACTTCGTGCAGACCAAGACCGTGCGCCTGCTCAACAACCAGATGGTGTCGCGCGGAAAGATGTACTATCAGCAGAACAGCAAGCTGCGGTGGGAGTACACCTCGCCCTATGCCTACACCTTCGTGCTCAACGGCAACAAGGTGCTCATCAACAAGGGCAAGCGCAGCGATGTCATCAACATCAGCCAGAGCAGGTTTTTCGGCGAGATAGCCCGCATCATGATGAACAGCGTGGTGGGCAAGTGCCTCACCG
>CAVAXH010000120.1:0-7069 GCA_963592505.1 Bacteroidaceae bacterium | reverse complement strand
TGCCACGCCTAAGGACGGTCCGTCGGCAGGCATCACCATCGCCACCTCCATCGCCTCGGCCATCACGCAGCGTAAGGTGCGCGAGAAGACGGCGATGACCGGCGAGATCACCCTGCGCGGCAAGGTGCTGCCCGTGGGCGGCATCAAGGAGAAGATCCTCGCCGCCAAACGTGCCGGACTGACCGACATCATCCTCTGCAGCGAGAATAAGAAAGACATCGACGAGATTGCCGACAAATACCTGCACGGACTCACCTTCCACTATGTGGAGAACATACAGCAGGTGTGGGAGCTGGCACTCACCGATCAGCTGGTGGACAAGCCTCTCGAGTTTATTCGCAAGAACGAAGAAAAGATAGGTTTCTGACCGGCGCCGCCTCTTCACGCCACCGCGACAGACACACACATAACAACGCTTCCGACATATATACACACATGAAGTTTGAACTGCAACATACAGACCCCGCCTCCGACGCACGCGCCGGCATCATCACCACACCGCACGGACAGATAAAGACCCCCATCTTCATGCCCGTGGGGACCTGTGGCTCGGTGAAGGGCGTGCACTTCGAGGAACTGCGCCAGCAGGTGAAGGCACAGATCATACTGGGCAACACCTATCATCTCTACCTGCGCCCGGGACTCGACGTGCTGCGCGCTGCCGGCGGACTCCACGGCTTCAACGGCTGGGAACGCCCGATCCTCACCGACTCCGGCGGCTTCCAGGTGTTCTCGCTCACCGGCATACGCAAGCTGCGTGAGGAAGGCTGCGAGTTTCGGTCGCACATCGACGGGTCGAAGCACTTCTTCACCCCCGAGAACGTGATGGACACTGAGCGCATCATCGGTGCCGACATCATGATGGCGCTCGACGAGTGTCCTCCCGGACAGAGCGACTATGCCTACGCCAAGAAGAGTCTGGCGATGACCCAGCGCTGGCTCGACCGCTGCATCAAGCGCTTCAACGAGACGGAGCCGCTCTATGGCTACGAGCAGACGCTCTTCCCCATCGTGCAGGGCTGCACCTTCAAGGACCTGCGCCGCGATGCTGCCAAGTTTGTGGCCGACAAGGGTGCTGACGGCAACGCCATCGGCGGACTGGCTGTGGGCGAGCCCACGGAAGTGATGTATGAGATGATAGAGGTCGTCAACGACATCCTGCCCAAGGACAAGCCGCGCTATCTCATGGGTGTGGGTACGCCGCAAAACCTGCTTGAGGCCATCGAGCGCGGTGTCGACATGTTCGACTGCGTGATGCCCACACGCAACGGCCGCAACGCAATGCTCTTCACCTATCAGGGCACCATGAACATGCGCAACAAGAAGTGGGAGACCGACTTCACGCCCATCGACCCCGACGGCTGCTACACCGACCAGATCTACACCAAGGCCTACCTGCACCACCTCTTCAAGGCGGGCGAACTGCTGGCTATGCAGATAGCCTCCATCCACAACCTCGCCTTCTATCTCCGGCTGGTGACCGATGCACGCCAGCACATCATCGACGGCGACTTCACCACGTGGAAGGCAAGCGTGGTCGACCAACTGGGACGGCGCGTATAATCAAGGATAGCAAGACACACGCTCACACCTCACCGACAGACACACATTCACCGACAGACACACACCAAGGCATGAAGACCTACAGACAGATCAAGCGACACCGACGGCTCTACCGCGCACTGCGCAGCAGCCGCCGACGGCTGGCACCCCTACGGGCGCTGTTGGCACCCCTCTTGGCAGTGCTGGGCCTGCTGAGGTTTCTCAATCCCCTGCGCTACGTCAAGCGCATCGACCGATACATCATCAAGAAGTTTATCGGCACCTACGTCTTCTCCATCGCGCTGATCATCTCCATCAGCATCGTGTTCGACGTCAACGAGAACCTTGCCAAGTTCACGCAGTACCATGCTCCGGTGAAGGCCATCGTCTTCGACTATTACGCCAACTTCATCCCTTACTTCGCCAACCTCTTCTCGGCGCTCTTCGTCTTCATTGCCGTCATCTATTTCACCTCGAAGCTGGCAGGCAACTCGGAGATCATCGCCATGCTCGCCACGGGCATCTCGTTCAAACGGCTGCTCAGACCCTATATGATCTCGTGCGTCTTCATTGCCGGTCTGTCCTATTATCTCTCGGCCTATGTCATCCCCCACGGCACGGTCATCAGGCAAAACTTCGAGACGATGTACAAGAACAAGAAGAAGAACACGTCGGCCGAAAATGTGCAGCTGCAGGTGGCACAGGGCGTCATTGCCTACATCCAGCACTACGACAACAACCTCAAGCGCGGCTATGGCTTCTGCCTTGACAAGTTTGAGAACAAGAAGCTCGTGTCGCACCTCACGGCGATGGAGGTGCAGTACGACACCGTCTCCGACTCGAAGTACCACTGGAAGTTGCGCAGCTGGAAGATACGCCAGCTACGGGGCATGCGCGAACACATCACCAGCGGTCAGGAGCGCGACTCGCTCATCATGATGGAGCCCACCGACCTCATCTACTCCAAAGGGCAGCAGGAGACGTTCACGTCGCCCGAGCTTCACGACTACATCTCCAAGCAGATCGACCGCGGTTCGAGCAATGTGGTGCAGTATCAGGTGGAATACCACAAGCGCATCGCCTCGTCGTTTGCAGCCTTCATCCTCACCATCATCGGTGCGTCGCTCTCCTCGCGCAAGCGTAAGGGCGGCATGGGACTTTACCTCGGCATCGGACTGGCCCTCAGCTTCGGCTACATCATGCTCCAGACCGTCTCGGCCACCTTTGCCATCAACGCAGGCTTCCCGCCCATACTGGCAGCGTGGATGCCAAACATCATCTTCGCCGTAGTGGCATGGATATGCTACTTCAAGGCACCAAACTAAGCAAGAACACACGTTTTATGAAATTTACAGATTTAGACTTGAATGACGACATTCTCGACGCACTCTATGACATGCGGTTCGACGAATGCACTCCTGTACAGGAAAATTGTATCCCCGAAATACTCAACGGCAACGACGTGCTCGGAGTGGCACAGACCGGCACCGGAAAGACGGCTGCCTACCTGTTGCCCGTGCTCTCGCGCCTGGCCGACGGCGGCTTCCCCTCAGATGCCATCAACTGCCTCATCATGTCGCCCACACGCGAGCTGGCTCAGCAGATCGACCAGGCCATGCAGGGCTTTGCCTACTACCTGCCCGACGTGTCGAGCGTGGCCGTCTACGGCGGCAACGACGGCAACCGCTACGACCAGGAACTCAAGAGCATGCGTCTCGGTGCCGATGTCATCATCGCCACACCAGGCCGCCTGATCTCGCACCTCTCGCTGGGCAATGTCGACCTGTCGAAGGTGAGCTTCTTCATCCTCGACGAGGCCGACCGCATGCTCGACATGGGCTTCTCCGAGGACATCATGAAGATAGCCTCCTATCTGCCCAAGACCTGCCAGACCATCATGTTCTCGGCTACCATGCCTGACGACATCGAGAAGATGGCGCAGAACCTGCTGAAAACCCCCGTGGTGATAAAGCTCGCCGTCAGCAAACCGGCAGAGAAGATCCAGCAGAGTGCCTACATCTGTTATGAGACACAGAAGCTCGAGATCATCAAGGACATCTTCAAGGCCGGCGACCTGCAGCGCGTCATCATCTTCTCGGGCTCCAAGCAGAAGGTGAAGCGCATCAACCAGGCGCTCACACGCCTTCGCATCAACAGCGGCGAGATGCACTCGGACCTCGACCAGGCGCAGCGCGACGAGATGATGTTCAAGTTCAAGAGCGGACAGTATGATGTGCTCGTGGCTACCGACATCGTGGCCCGCGGCATCGACATCGACGACATCGCAATGGTCATCAACTACGATGTGCCGCGCGACTGCGAGGACTACGTGCACCGCATAGGCCGCACGGCGCGTGCCGACCGCGATGGCCGTGCCATCACGCTGGTCAACGAGGACGATATGTTTGCCTTCCACCAGGTGGAGAAATTCCTCGAGAAGGAGATCACCAAGAACCCGCTGCCCGAGGCATGCGGCGAAGGCCCCGAGTATGTGGTGTCGAAGCGCAAGGCTTCGGCCAAGAGCAACCGACGCAAAGACCGCAACACCACCGCCCACAAGGACAGCAAGCACCCGCGCCGCAACAACCGTGAGGAGAAGCAGCCCAAGGCCCAGCAGCCGTCTGCCGACGCACAGCCTGCAGCTGTCGACACCAAGACAGCAACTGCTGAAGGTGTGAACAATCAGGAGACCGCCAACAGCCAGGAAACGGTCGGAAATCAGGAAGGCGCCAACCGCGAGAAGCGCCGCGGCCGCAACCGACACAAGAACCGTGCCGACAAGCCCACAGAGGCAGATCAGCAGCCCAAGGCTAACGAGAAGAACGACAGCACACCCAACGGGCAGAATGCCAACGCTGACGATGTTGCAGCTGAGAAAAAGAACAGCCGCCGACGCAACCGCGCACGCGGTAAGCAGCAGGAGCAGCAGGGACAAGAGGACCAGCAGAAGCAGGGCCAGCAGACCAAACAAGGCCAGCAGCAGAAGCAGGGACAACAGCAGAAGCAAGGCCAGCAACAGAAGCAGCGACAGCCTCAGGCACAGGCTGCCGACGCTGCCGACCGGACAGCCGGCGCCAACCGCAAGAAGCGCAACAAAAAGCCGCGTCACCGTCAGCAGCCGGCTGAGACACCCGCACCCGGACGCACCACCCGCTACAACGGACTGCCCGACGACTATAAGGCACCCGAGCAGCAGAGCGGCCTCAAGAAGCTGATAGCGCAGCCACTTAAGTGGCTGAAAAACATAGGAAAGAAATAATATTCCGTAAAGCATTGCTTTAATGAACGATTTAAATCTCCTAAGCCCAGAACAGGTGTCGGCCATCAACACCCTTGTGGCTGGAGCATCCCGTATAGTTCTACTCGGCCATTCGCGACCCGACGGCGATGCCCTCGGCTCGTGTCTGGGCTGGGCTGAGTATCTCTTGGTCCACTATGGCAAGACGTCGCAAATCATTGTGCCCAACGCCTACCCTGACTTCCTGCATTGGTTGCCGGGCTCGCAAAACATCATGCGGTACGACAAACACACGCAGGAGGTGGAACAGCTCATGGCCGAAGCCGACCTTGTGTTCTGTCTCGACTTCAGTGCTTCCGAGCGCCTCGACATGATGGCGCACACGCTCACCGCCAGCAAGGCCCACAAGGTGATCATCGACCATCACCTCAACCCCAGCCTGGAGGCAGATGTCATCGTGTCACAACCGCTGCTGACCTCCACGTCGGAGGTGGTCTTCCGCTTGGTGTGGCAGCTTGGAGGCTTCGACACACTCACCCAGCGCTTTGCGGTGCCTATCTACTGCGGCATGATGACCGACACTGGGGCCTTCACCTACAACAGTTCGTCGCCCGAGGTGTTCTTTGTCATCTGCCAGTTGCTCACCAAGGGCTTCGACAAAGACAAGGTCTACCGCAACGTCTTCAACAACTACAGTTCGTGGGCCATCCGTCTGCGCGGCCATCTCATGAGCCAGAAGCTCAACGTCTTCGAGGACCTGCACGCCTGCTACTACACCCTTACGCGGCAGGAGATGCGCGATTTCCATTTTGTCAGGGGCGATGCCGAAGGACTTGTCAATGTGCCACTCACCATCAAGGGCATGAAGATGAGCATCAGCCTGCGCGAAGACGACCGCATCGACAATAAGGTGTGGGTGAGCCTGCGCTCCGTCGACGACTTCTCAGTTGAAGAGGTGGCCAAGCGCTTCTTCAACGGCGGCGGCCACTTCAACGCCAGTGGTGGTCAGCTCGACTGCTCCATTGATGAGGCCGTGCGCATCACGCGCAATGCCATCAAGTATTACGCCGACGAACTCCGGAAATGATCCCCACGATAGCCAATATTCATTAAATAATGTGCACCACGCTGCTGTGGCACGCAGATTTTTGCTAAATTTGCAAACAAAACACACACAACAAACAGAAGATATGAAAAAACTGACGTACCTGTTGCTGGCCATCGTGGGCTTCTCGATGCTTGCAGCCTGCAACGACGAGGTGTCTTATGCCGACCAGAAGAAAGCCGAGCACTCGGCCATCAACAAATACATTGCCGACTCGGCAGTCAGCGTCATCTCTGAGGAGCAGTTTGCCCTGCAGGGACAGACCACCGATGTCTCGAAAAACGAGTTTGTGCTCTTCCGCTCCGAGGGTGTCTACATGCAGATTGTGCGAAAAGGCTGCGGCACTCCCATCGCCGACGGCGAGACGGTGACGGTGCTCTGCCGCTTCACCGAGCGCAACCTCAAGACCGACTCTGTGCAGCTCACCAACATGGTCAATGCCACGTGGTACCACTTTGTCGACAAGATGACCGTCACCCGCAACTCGGCCGACTACACCGGATATTTCGTCAAGGGCTCCAGCCTCATGCAGGCAGCCTACGGCGGTTCGTCGACGGCCGTGCCTGAGGGCTGGCTCATGCCTTTCGAATACATCAACCTCGGACGTCCGGCCCAGGATGGCGATGAGGTGGCCAAGGTGCGCATCATCGTGCCCCACGACAAGGGCCACTCCTACGCCACACAGTATGTATACCCCTGTCTCTACGACATCACCTACGAGCGCGGACGGTAAGCCCTACCCTCACCGGCTCTTGACACAGAAAACAACAACAACATAACTTCGACTATGACCCTTATCAAATCCATCTCGGGCATCCGAGGCACCATCGGAGGCCCCGCGGGTGACACGCTCAACCCGCTCGACATCGTGAAGTTCACATCGGCTTATGCCACATTCATACGCCGCTCTGGCCAGTCGGCCAGCAACAAGATTGTCGTCGGGCGCGATGCACGCATCTCCGGCGAGATGGTGAAAAACGTGGTGTGCGGCACACTCATGGGAATGGGCTACGATGTGGTGAACATCGGACTGGCCACCACCCCCACCACCGAGCTGGCCGTGCGCTGGGCAGGAGCCGCTGGCGGCATCATCATCACCGCCAGCCACAACCCTCGCCACTGGAACGCGCTCAAGCTGCTCAACGCCGAGGGTGAGTTTCTCACCGCTGCCGACGGCAGTGAGG
>CAVAXH010000119.1:0-7070 GCA_963592505.1 Bacteroidaceae bacterium | reverse complement strand
AATTTGCACTCGTTAAACAAAAGAAAGGAAAAGAAGATGAGTAAGAAAGTGAAAGTGATGGTGGTGAAGATGGAAGTGGTGGATGGTAAGAAGATGGGTAAGTCGGTTGCCCTGAATCTTGATCCCGAAGAGATGGCCCGCTATGCCACTGTGGCCATGGTGAAGAAGAGAGTGTTGGAGATGGTGGCCGACACCCGGGTGTTTGATCCGGAGATGCTCCGTGATTTGAAGTTTGAGATGAAGGAGTTTTTGAAGGAGTGGAGAAGTGAAGTGAAGAAGAGAGAGGAGGAGAGACAGAAGAAGTTGAAGAGATTGGAGAAAGCAGAAGTATAACAAGAGAAGAGAAAGGCATGTGGGCACTCCCGAAAGGGGGTATCCACATGCCGAAAGAAGAAAAACAAACAAAACAAACAAAAACTATGTTACCAGGAAATCCACAAGTCCTAACCTGCCCGTTCTGTGGCGAAGAGAAAGAAATCATGTCGTTGATGTCAGGAAACACCTTTAATGCGCAGCTTTGGTCAGACAACAAGCAGATTGCCCCGATGCTGCCCGAGGTGTCCTACATCCAGAAGTGCCCCCATTGCGGCAAATACTACATCCTCTCAAGACAGAAGACCAGATACAAAAACGGAGAGCCCTCCTTCGACCTGGGGACACTGACATACCAGGAGACGAAGGAAGCCTTCGCCCAGCTGGCACAAGACTGCGACGATGAGGAGGAGCTGAGCATCCGCATGATGCTCCACCATGCCTACAATGACCATTATCATCGCAGCGACAAAAACCCGGAGATCCAGCCGGAAGACTGGGAGCTGTTCGTCAGCAATGCACGGTGGATCATCAACGACCTCACCAGCGCAGTCATCAAGGCTGAGTTCTACAGAGAGATCGGCGAGTTTGACCAGGCGCTGTCCGTGCTCGACTCCCGGGAACGCGCCGACAACGCTTTCTTGGAACACATCGCTAAAATGGTGAGGGAAAAAGCAGAGAACAAAGACAACCGGGTGTTCCGGATCAGATAGAGACCCGCCACCGCGCTTGTCATGGAAGCAAAAAATGAGGGCGGGGGCGCACATCGCCCTGCCCCCGACTTTTGCTTCCATGGAATCAGACAATCTTAAGACACGTATGAAATACTTGGAATTTTGCAAGAGACACTGGAAGACGATCGTTGGTGTGGTGCTGGGGTTGCCCGTTCTGGCCACGCTGACCTTGGTCCTGCTCTGTAAGTTTAACCTAATCAGTGTGAAGAAGCCCTCCGAAGGGTGTGTCGACCGCCACAGCAACACCCCTTACAGCGGGATGGAATACGACGGCATCGATGTGTCGAAGCACAACGGAGTGATCCAGTGGCAACAGGTGGCGACAAACAAAAACATCAGGTTCGTGTATATCAAGGCCACGGAGGGCAGCACGCTGCAAGACCGCCGCTACCGCAAGAACCTGAAAGGGGCCAAGGCCCAGGGGCTGCTCGTAGGCTCCTACCACTTTCTCTCAAGCATGTCTCCCATCCGCAAACAGTTTGACAACTTCAGGCGCCAGGCCAAGAAGGCCGACCAAGACCTCATCCCCGTTCTCGACGTGGAGGCAATCGGCATAAAGGGCCGGTGGACACCCCATCAGTTGCGTGACAGCGTGGCCCTGTTTGCCTCGCTCGTGAAGCAGCACTACGGCAAGCTCCCCGTCATCTACACCGGCGAGGGGTTCTATCGGGGTTATCTCACTCCTTATTTTGACCATTACCTGCTCTTCATCGCCAACTACAAACGTCGCCCCATACTCAAGAACAATGCCCTCCACAACCTGTGGCAATACAGCCAGCATGGCCACGTGAAAGGCATCTGCGAGTATGTGGACTTGATAAAACTGGACAACGACACACGGCTTGGAGACCTGAGGCTGCACTAAGCCGGCGGTCAGCGCGGGGCCATCAGTCGCAGACGGCGATAGAAGGCCGCGCCATAGAGCACGCCGGCCGTGGTGAGGCCGAAGGGGAAGGCGCCCCACACACCCATGATGCCCATGTGGCAGGGGAAGGCGAAGACATAGCCCAGCGGCAGGCTGATGACAAAGAAGGCCAGAAACGACATGGGCACCAGCGGTCTGACGTAGGCTATGCCGCGAAGGGCGTTGCCGAAGAGGATCTGCATGCCGTCGCCTATCTGATACACGATGAGCACCAGGATGAGCGATGCCACCATGGCGATGACGTCGGGATCATCGGTGAACCACCCGCCTATGTGATGCCGCAACATCACGACGGGCACCGCCACCACCACACACACCACGGCAAGGAGCACGGCACAGTCGAGCACGATGCGGCGCACGGCAGCAAAGTCTCTGTTGCCCACAAAGATGCTGACGCGGATGGACAGCGCTGCGGCAAGACCATAGTAGATCATGAAGAACCACTGCGACACGGTCATCATCACCTGATGGGCGGCCAGCGTCTTCGTGCCAAGCCAGCCGGCGAGTATGGAGCTGAGCGAGAAGGCTGCCGTCTCCATGCCCATCTGGAGCGATATGACCCAACCGAGCTTGCTGAGCCGCACAAAGTCGGCACGCGAGAATGCCGCCCCGGCCAGTCCGCGGCGCACTGCCGCCAGCGACGGTTTCCGGCACACGATGGCAACCAGCGCCACCGCCATCAGCACGCGCGAGCCCACCGTGGAGAGGCCGGCACCAAAGAGTCCCAGCTCAGGAAAGCCGCCCACCCCATAGATGAGCAACCAGTTGAAGAGGATGTTGAGCATGTTGCACGACATCATCACCCACATCGACACCGAGGTCTGCGTCATGCCGTCGAAGGTCTGCTTCAGCGTGTTGAACACCCCGACGAAGGGCAGCGAGAGAATGTTTATGACGAGGTAGGGGCGGATGATGGGCAGCAGCTCGGCGGGCTGGCCGATGTTCTCCAGGTTGAGATAGAACACCAGCAGCGCCGCCATGAAGACCGCCCCCACCAGCATGTTGGCATAGAGGGCATTGCGCAGCTGGCTGCCGATGGCCTCCTGGCGGCCCTGGCCGTAGAGCTGGCCTACGACAGGTGTCAGCCCATACGAGAACCCCATATACGCCACCAGCACCAGGGTAAAGATGTTGTTGACAAGGCCGGCGGCCGCCAGCTCCTGCATGCTGTGCCGCCCCACCATCATCGTGTCGGCAAGGCTCAGCAGGATCGTGCCGAGCTGGCCGACCACGATGGGCAGCCCCAGGGTTATCAAGTTCTTGTATTGGTGTTGCGGCATACGTCATTTTGGGTTTATCCGCACGCAAAGTTACGGCTTTTCGGCCAAACGGCCATATTTTCCGGGCGTTTCAGCATTTTCGCGGGTCCACCGTCGTTTTGTGGATTTTTATCTTTATCTTTGCAAAGCATTGAAGCCACAAACCATGACCGACACACTGAAGGACAAAACCACACGGGGCCTCTTCTGGGGAGCCCTCAACAGCGGCACCACACAGGTGCTCAACCTGCTCATCGGCATCATGCTGGGGCGCCTGCTGTCGCCGGGCGAGTATGGCACCATCGGCTACATAGCCATCTTCACGGCCATCGCCGGCAACCTGCAGAGCTCGGGCTTCAGCACCTATCTCATCAACATGAAGGACCCGAAGCACGACGACTTCAACGCCGTCTTCTGGTTCAACATCCTCATGAGCTTCCTGCTCTATGCCGTGCTGTGGCTCTGCGCACCCCTCATCGCCGCCTTCTTCCACCAGCCGGTGCTCACGGGGCTGTCACACTTTGTCTTCCTGTCGTTTGTGATGGGCAGCTTCGGCATCGTGCCCAACGCCTGGCTCACCCGCAAGCTCATGGTGAGGGAGATGACGATGATCAACTCGCTGGCGCTCGTCGTGTCGGGACTGGCGGGGGTCACGCTGGCCTTCCTGGGCTACAGCTACTGGAGCCTGGCGTGGCAGCAGGTGCTCTACATCACCGTGCTCAACATCGGGCGCTACCACTATGTGGACTGGCGCCCCTCGCTGCACATCGACCTGCGGCCCATCCGCAAGATGTTCGGCTTCAGCATGAACATCCTGGTGGTGATGGTGATGAACACCGTGAACAGCAACATCATGTCGGTCATCATCGGCAAGTTTTTCACCAAGGACACGCTGGGCAACTACAGCCAGGCCTACAAGTGGAACTTCATGGCCTACTCGCTCGTGGCAGGCACCACGCAGCAGGTGGCACAGCCCGTCTTCGCCTCGGTGGCCGAGAGCCGCGAGCGCGAGCAGCGTGTGTTTCGCAAGATGATGCGGTTCACGGCCTTCCTGTCGTTTCCCGCCATGCTGGGCCTGCTGCTCGTGGCCAATGAGTTTATCATCGTCACCGTGGGACCGAAGTGGGCCGATGCCGTGCCACTGCTGCAGATACTGGCCGTGAGCGGTGCCTTCATGCCCTTCTACACCGTCTACCAGAACCTGGTCATCGGCCAGGGACGCGCCGACATCAACATGTGGTGCAACGTGCTGCAGATAGCGCTGCAGACCGTGCTGATGCTCCTCACCCACCGCTTCGGCATCAGCGTGATGATCGGTGCCTACAGCGCCTTCAACATAGCATGGCTGCTGGCCTGGCAGATGCAGGCCCGCCGCCTCATCGGCCTGCGCCTGCGCGAGGTGGCTGCCGACACGGTGCCCTTCATGCTGGCCTCGGCGGCGGTGATGGCTGCCACCGGCCTCTGCACCCAGGCCATCAGCACACCGGCCGTGCTGCTCTGCACGAGGGTGGCCGTGGCCGCCGTGCTCTACGTGGCCGTGATGAAGGTGGCACATGTGGACATCCTGGAGGAGTGTCTGCTGTTTGTCAAGAAGAAAATCAAGAAATAAGCCGTATGGAAATATCTGTCATCATACCCGTCTACAACAAGGCCGGCTACCTGCAGCGCTGCATGGACAGCATCCTCACACAAGACTTCGACGACTTTGAGGTTGTGGCCGTCGACGACGGCTCCACCGACGGCTCGGCCGCCATGCTCGACCGGCTGGCCCACGGCGACAGCCGTCTGCGGGTGGTGCACCAGCCCAATGGCGGCGTGACGGCAGCCCGCCGCCACGGCCTGCAGCAGGCACAGGGCCGCTACATCATGTTTGCCGATGCCGACGACATGCTCATGCCCGGCGCCATGCGCGCGCTCCACAGCGCCATGCTCCAGACGGGTGCCGACGAGGTGGTCGGCACCTTCACCAACCAGTATCACACCCACTGCGACTCGGGGCGCCGCGGCTGGCACGACAGCGACGGCCTCGCACAGGCACTGCTCGGCATCAAAGCCACGTTCTGCGTGTTGTGGGGCATCCTGTTCAGCCGGCAGCTGCTCGAGGGCTGTCTCGATGCACCGCGCGAGATCGTGGAGCGCGAAGACAGCCTCATGCAGATCAAATGCCTGATGAAGCAGCCGCGCGTGTGGTTTGTGGCCGACGAGGTCTACTGGCATGAGGAGGATGTGCCCAACCAGCGTGTGGAGGACCTCGGCATGATACGCATCTACGATGCCGAACTGCAGCGCACGCTGCAGCCACGCTGGCAGACGATGGAACCGTGGTTTCGCCTCAACCAGATAAAGGTCTACGAAAACTTCCTCTACAAGCGGCAGTTTCATGTGCTGGCCGACTACTACCGGCCGCTGCGCCGGATGGTGGACAGCCGGGTGCCGCTCATCCACCGCCTCATCCTGGCGTTGCCGCCGCGGCTGGCCTACTGGCCCGTGCGCTGGTTCAAGGAGCGCATGCGCCGGCAGGTCACGGGCGACAAGGGGTGACCACGCGCCTACATGTGCTTCTCGCGGCCCAGCGTCTTGCGGATGCGCCGCGTTATGGCCTTGGCTATGACCGAGAAGTTGCCATAGCGCAGGTTGAGCAGCAGCTCTTCCAGCGAGCGGCCGACCTTTATCCACGGGTATCCCCAGGCGTTGGCCTTGTAGAAACGCTCCTTGTAGGTCACGTCTTCCACCACATACCTCGGGTGGCGCAAGGGGAACGACAGTTCGTGGCGCCCCATGGTGAAGATGCGGCGGTAGCCGCGCGGTATGGTCTTCAGCGTGCCGCTGAAGTGTGTCGAGTCGTCAGACATGCCCACATTGCTGATCATGTTTTTTGCGGGCATGATGGCCAGACCTGAGTTGAGGAGCATGGCCGCCCATGCCAGACTCTCGTGATAGAGCTTGCCCGACGCCTTGTGGTCGCGCATCATCTGCACCACGTCGCTGCGCAGCCGGCGCTTCTTGCGCAGCGTCTCCAGCCGCGCCACGGCATACGGGTCGTCAAGAAAGGCATACCGCTCGTCGCGCTGCTCTATGGCCCTGCGCCACGAGGCCCATCCCCAGATGGAGAAGGCCGACGTGAAGAAGTAGTCGTAGGGGCAGTCGGGGGTCACCTCGTCGGTGTTGAACCCGGCAATCATAAACACGCGGTCGTCGTGTTCATAGCGGTCGAGCATCTCCTTGCAGAAGGGGAAGAACGTCTGCGACGGCACGCAGTCGTCTTCCAGCACGATGCACTTGTCGGCCAGCGAGAAAGCCCACTTCTGTGCCAGATGCCCCGACGGGTCGCAGCCCTGGTTGTGCTCGAGATACTGCCGCTGCACGTCGCACTCCCAGTCGATCTGGTCGTCGGCCACTATCGCGCGGCAGGCCGCTATGCCTGCCACGTCGCGGTCTCCCCGCGGCCCGTCCTGATAGAGAAACAGACGTGAGGGCCGTGCCTTCTTCACCTCGGCAAACACCTGCTGGAGGTGGTCGGGGCGATTAAAAAACAGCATCAATACCGCAATATCTACTTTTGCCGGTTGTTTCATGTGTTATTCAGGTTATTGTTGCAATCACACTGCAAAGATAATCCAAACTCCGTTAACCACAAACTCTCTCTGTACACATTTTTGTTCCCAATCGACATTTCCATCAGGTTAGCCCGCATAATTCGCAGGCTAAAACACACTCGCACGGCCGAAGGACCTGGTCCTTACGCGTTGGGACTGCAGTCCTAAGGGCCTAACACTGCAGTCCTAAGGGCCTTGTACTGGTGTCCTAAGGCCCTTAGGACCGCAGTGTTAAGCCCTTAGG
>CAVAXH010000118.1:0-7088 GCA_963592505.1 Bacteroidaceae bacterium | reverse complement strand
ACTCTGGAAACTTACTGACTTTAATAGGTTTTCATAGTTTTGCTAACAAAGTGTCATCTATATGGTGATATTGATGGCATAGTGACAGGCGGGCTATTGCGCGTGGGAGCACAACGGTGGCGCAGGGTGGGGTGGCGACCGACAAACTGTAAAGTCTGCATAAACCGCAGGGCATAGCCCATCATCGCCGTGGGGCTACGCACATCACGCTCCACCCATGTCGGCCCCGGCCGTGAGGGCTGGCCGCCCACGGATGCCGGGCGAGGAAACTAAAAAATACCTAAAAGTTTTCTCAAGTCGACTATTATCAGTAACTTTGCACAAATTATATAGACATACCAATCGTATACGAAATGAAATTTGCCATCATAGCCGCGGGCGAAGGCTCGCGCCTGGCCGCTGAGGGCATAGCCTCGCCCAAGCCGCTGGTCACTGTGGGAGGCGAGCACCTCATAGACCGCCTTATCAGGGTGTTTGCAGAGCACGGCGCCGAGGAGATTGCCGTCATCTGCAACGACCTCACCACCGCCGTGAGCAGCCACCTGCAAGAGCTGCAGCAGCACGGACTCGACGGCCACCCGGTGCCCCTGACCTTCAAGGTGCGCAGCACACCCAGCAGCATGCACTCGTTCTTCGAGCTGCGCGACCTGCTGGCAGGCCAGCCCTTTGTGCTCACCACCGTAGACACCATCTTCCGCGAAGAAGAGTTCTCGCAGTACATCGAAGCCTTCAAGGCCACACTGGCCGAGGGCGGCGACGCGATGATGGGTGTCACCGACTACATCGACGACGAGAAACCCCTCTATGTGGGCACCGACAGCCAGATGAACGTCACCGGCTTCTACGACAGCAACCCTGCCGACACACCCTGCCGCTACATCTCGGGCGGCATCTACGGCTTGGCGCCCGCAGCCCTCGACACCCTTGCCCGATGCATGGAGCGCGGCGAGAGCCGCATGCGCAACTTCCAGCGTGCGCTGGTGCGCGACGGACTGAAGGTCAAGGCGTTTGCCTTCTCGAAGGTGCTCGACATCGACCATGCCGGCGACATACGCAAGGCAGAAGACTTCCTGGCCCACGGCGGTCACACCGAAACGACAGCAGCGCGATGAGCAGCCGTCAGGACCTTAGCTGTGTGGCCATCAGGCGCAGCGACCGCTTCTCGCCCAACTCGGTGGAGGCCGACCGGGCCATCCTGCAGCTGGCCGCCTGCCGACTGGCCGACCTCTTGCCGCTGGCCGGCGAGATCCCGATGGTCGACGAGGAGGCATGGGCCGCTCACCCCGTGGAGGCCGACATCTATCTGAGCATGGGCCGCTGCCCGGCCACGCTGCAGCAGCTGCAACGGCAGGAGCAGGCCGGACGGCTGGTGGTGAACAGCGCAGAGGGCGTGATGCGGTGCCAGCGGTCGGTGCTCGATGCGCTGATGCGCAGCCACCACGTGGCCATGCCGCCCGCCACGGGCCACCACGGCTACTGGCTGAAGCGCGGCGACGCCGCCGCACAGTCGAAGAGCGACGTGGTGTTCTGCCCCGACGAGGATGCCCTTGCCGCCGCCCGCCAGCAGTTTGCCCAGCGCGGCATCAGCGACATGGTGGCCAGCGCACATGTAGTGGGCGACCTTGTGAAGTTCTATGGCGTGGGACAGCAGTTCTTCCGGTTCTTCTATCCCAGCGACGACGGCATATCCAAGTTTGGCGACGAACAGCGCAATGGCGCAGCGCACCACTATGCCTTCAGCCACGCCGACCTCCACAGCGAGGTGGTGCGCCTGAGCGCCCTCACGGGGGTGACGGTCTATGGCGGCGACGCCATCATTGATGCCGACGGCCGGTTCTACATCATCGACTTCAACGACTGGCCCAGTTTCTCGCGATGCCGCGAAGAGGCCGCCGAGGCCATAGCCCGACAGGTGGAGGCCGAGGCCGGACGGAAGCTGTGAAGGACGCCGGCCGTGTGGGCCACACCTTATATATTTATACACACGGAAAAGAAATACATTGTTTCATCATATAGAAAACGACAATAGGAAAAGACATAATGGCAACATTTAAGGAATTGTTACAGGCTTCATTCAAGTCAGAAGATACAGAAGAGTGGCTCGACGTGCATTTCACCCGTCCCATCGGACTGGTGTTTGCGCTGATGTGGAACAAGATGAACGTTCACCCGAACGTCATCACCATCATCTCCATCTTTCTCGGCATAGGCGCCGGATGGATGTTTGCACAACCCGACCTGCAGCACAACCTGCTGGGCGTGGTGCTGCTGATGTTTGCCAACTTCTGCGACTCCACCGACGGACAGATGGCCCGCCTCACAGGCAAGAAGACGCTGCTCGGACGCCTGCTCGACGGCTTCTCGGGCGACGTGTGGTTCTTCTGCATCTACGTGGGTATAGCCCTGCGCCTCATGAGCCAGCCCATCCCCGGCACCCACGTGGCCTGGGGCGTGTGGATCTGGGCGCTGAGCTTCATCGCCGGCGTGTTGTGCCACTCGCCGCAGAGCTCGCTGGCCGACTACTACCGGCAGATCCACCTCTTCTTCCTCAAGGGCAAGGACGGGTCCGAACTCGACAACTATGCGCAGCAGCGCGCCAAGTTTGAGAGTCTCACGATGAGCCACTGGTTTGAGAAACTCTACTATTATTTCTATTCCAACTATTGCAAGAGCCAGGAGCGCCGCACGCCTGCCTTTCAGGAGTTTATGACCCAGTGGAACGCTGTGGTGGCAGCCCAGGGCAAGGAGGCCGCAGAGGCCGTGCGCCAAGACTTTCTGGCCGGCAGCCGCCCGCTGATGGCGTTCACCAACCTGCTGACCTTCAACAGCCGCGCCATCGCCATCTACATCACCTGCGTGGCAGGCAGCCTGACGGCCGATGTGGTGGGACCGTGGATCTATCTGCTCTTCGAGATCGTGGTGCTCAACGTGCTCTACATCACCATGCACAAGCGCCATGAGACCCTGTGCCGACAGATGACGCAGCGTCTGGCATCGCTCGGCAAGTAAAAGGAAAAATCATCACTAACAGAAAAAAGAACGACAAAATGATCAAGGGATATATATTCGACTACGGCGGCACACTCGACACCGCCGGTTGCCACTGGGGCAAGATGCTGTGGCGCGCCTATCAGCGCCACGAGGTGCCCGTCAGCGAACAGCAGTTTCGCGATGCGTATGTGCACGCCGAGCGCACGCTGGGACGCACACCCATCATTCAGCCGCACCACACCTTCCACCAGACGCTGAGCATCAAGATTCGCATAGAGATGGAGTATCTCTGCCAAAACGGATTCTGGGATGCCGACGAGGCTCAGTTCAACGCCAAGCACGAGGCGGTGCTCGAAGACCTCTATGCGCAGGTGCGGCAGATCACGGCCCACAGCGCAGAGGTGCTCGGCACACTGCACGAGACGTATCCCATGGTGCTCGTCAGCAATTTCTACGGCAACATCGGCGTGGTGCTGCGCGAGTTTGGCCTCGACCATCTGTTTCAGGACATCGTGGAGTCGGCCGTGGTGGGCATACGCAAGCCCGACAGCCGCATCTTCTCGCTCGGCGTGGAGCGCCTCTGCCTGAAGCCCGAGGAGGTGATGGTCGTGGGCGACAGCTTCTACAAGGACATCGAACCGGCGCTGAAGGCCGGATGCCAGGCCACATGGTTCAAGGGCGAGGGATGGACCGATGCCACCTACGACGAGACCATACCCAGCCGCGTCATCACCGACCTCGCACAGTTGCTCGAGGCATAGGCTTAGGGACTCCATACACACACATACAGGTTTATCACTAACAACAGTAAGAAGAGAGTATGAGCAGATTCAGGATTTTCACCACACTCCTGCTCCTGGTGCTTGCGATAAGCGTCAGGGCACAGATCACGGGTGTGGTGGTGGATGCGCAGACCGGCGACACGCTGATCTACCCCAGCGCATCATACAAGGACCACCAGGTGGCCGTCAGCGGCAATGCTTACGGCGAATACTCCATCGCCCGACACGAAGGCTGGAAACTGGTGTTCTCGGCCGTGGGCTACAAGCCCAAGACCATCACCGTCAGCGCCAGCACGCCGGCACGTCTCGACGTGAAGTTGAGCCCCGACACCAAGATGCTCGGCGAAGTGGTCATCAAGCACAAGCGCAAGCGCTACTCGCGCAAGGACAACCCCGCCGTGGAGCTCATGCGGCGCGTCATTGCCGCCAAGAAGCGCACCAACCTCGAGAACCACGACTACTATCAGTACACCAAATACCAGAAGCTCACCACAGCCATCAACGACATCTCGTCGGCCGATATGGACTCGGGCTTCGTGGGCAAGCACAAGTGGATGATGAACCAGGTGGAGCTCTGCCCCTACAACAACAAGCTCATCCTGCCGCTCATCGTCAACGAGACGGTGTCGCAGCACGTCTACCGCAAGGACCCGCACAGCGAGAAGGACATCATTCAGGGTGAGAACTCGCAGGGCATCAGCCAGCTCATACAGACCGGCGACATCATCACCGTGGCCACAAAGGACGCGTTTACCGATGTCGACATCTACGATGACCAGGTGCGCCTGCTGCAGTATCCCTTCACATCGCCCATCGGCAAGGACGCCATCTCGTTCTACCGCTTCTACATCCAGGACACGGTCTATGTGGACCGCGACCTCTGCTATCATCTGGAGTTTATGCCCAACAACCAGCAGGACTTCGGATTCCGCGGCGAGCTCTTCATCCTCGCCGACTCCACGCTGCACGTCAAGAAGTGTAACCTCACCATCCCCAAGCGCAGCGATGTCAACTTCGTGGAGAACCTGCAGGTCAGCCAGGAGTACACACGCCTGCCCAACGGCGAGTGGGCGCTCAGCGTCGACGACATGATGGTGGAGATGTCCATCATGAAGTTTCTGACCAAGGCGGTGGTCATCCGCACCACACGTCTCAGCGACTATGCCTTCGACGAACTGCCCAAGCAGCTCTTCAAGGGCAAGGCCAAGGAGCGCCACGAGGCCAATGCGCAGATGCGCGACGAGCAGTTCTGGAACCAGTATCGTGCCGTGGAGCTCACCAAGTCGGAGAGCTCTATGGATGCCTTCATCCACCGCATGGAGCAGCTGAAGGGCTTCAAGTATATCGTCTTCTTCGCCAAGGCGCTCATCGAGAACTTCGTGGAGACGGGTGGCGTGAAGCATCCCAGCAAGTTCGACTTCGGACCCATCAACACCATCATCTCCAACAACTTCATCGACGGTTACCGCACCCGCATCAGCGGACAGACCACCGCCAACCTCAACAAGCACTGGTTTGCGGCGGGCTACTATGCCCACGGATGGCACTCGGGCAAGAACTACTACAGCGGCGAGCTCACCTACTCGTTCAACAAGAAAGACTATCTGCCGCGCGAGTTCCCCAAGCGCACGCTCACGCTGTCGTCGACCTACGACATCATGGCTCCGTCGGACAAGTTTGTCAACACCGACAAGGACAATGTCTTCACGGCTTTCAAGTGGACCACCGTCGACAAGATGATGTTCTACAACCGCCAGCAGCTGCAGTTTGAATACGAGCAGGAGTGGGGACTGAAGACCATGGTGGGCATCAAGGTGGAGGAGAACGAGGCGGCCGGACGACTGGCCTTCAACACGCTGGCCAGCGGCAACACGTTTGCTGTGCCCGACGGCACCGATGCCGGCGACCTCATCCACAACGGAAAGATCCGCACCACGGAGCTCAGCCTGAAGTTCCAGCTGGCACCCGGACGCACCTACATCAACACCAAGCAGCGCCGTCTGCCCATCAACCTCGACGCACCGGTCTTCACGCTCGGCCACACCATGGGACTGAAGAATGTGCTGGGCGGAGAGTATAACTACAACCTCACCGAGGCGGGCATCTACAAGCGCTTCTGGATGAAGAGCTGGGGCAAGATCGACGTGTATGTCAAGGCCGGGGCACAGTGGAGCAAGGTGCCTTACCCGCTGCTCATCATGCCGGCTGCCAACCTGAGCTACATCATCGAGGACGAGACGTTCAACCTCATCAACAACATGGAGTTCCTCAACGACCGCTATGCCAGCCTCGATGCCAGCTGGGACCTCAACGGCAAGATCTTCAACCGCATACCGCTGCTCAAGAAGCTCAAGTGGAGAGAGTATATCGGCGTGAAATGCCTCTGGGGTAAGCTCACCGACAAGAACAACCCGCTGCTCCAGCAGAATGCGGGCGACGCCACGCTGATGGCCTTCCCCGAGGGCTGTTATGTGATGGACCCCAAGCGACCCTATGTGGAGTGGATCGCAGGCATACACAACATCTTCAAGATCATGCACGTGGAGTTTGTGCACCGCTGCAACTACAGCTATCTGCCCACGAGCAAGCGCAATGGTGTGCGACTGATGTTCCGCCTCACCTTCTAGATTTTTTTAACCCATCCACCCGAGCCGAGACCCTATGACGAGGAACGTATTGCTGGCCGACCGTCAGGACATCACCCGCGCAGGACTCATGTATGTCCTGTCGGGGATGGCGGAGGTCTGCACGGCCTGTGCCGACGACAAGGCCGGACTGATGCGCTGTCTGGCTGAAAAGCCCGACAGCATCGTTGTCCTCGACTACACGCTCTTCGACCTCGACGGACCCTCGGAGCTCTTCATCATCAGCCAGCGGTTCCCGCAGGTGCAGTGGCTGCTGTTCAGCGAAGAGCTGAGCACCGACTTTGTGAGGCAGGTCATAGCCGAAAGCACTGCCTTCGGCATCCTCCTCAAAGACGCACCGCTCGCTGAGATACGGTCGGCCATAGAGGCGGCCTTCGGCCGTCACCGCTTCATCTGCCAGCACACCACCGAACTGCTGCTCTCCTCCGATGTCGACCAGCGTGAGAAGGTCAACCTCACCAAGACCGAGACCGAGGTGCTGAAGGACATTGCCCTTGGCCTCACCACCAAGGAGATCGCCGTGAAGCGCTTCTCCAGCTTCCACACCATCAACACCCACCGCAAGAACATCTTCCGCAAGTTGGGCGTCAACAATGTGCACGAAGCCACCAAATATGCCCTCCGCGCCGGCTTGGTCGATTCCGCCGAGTATTATATTTGACCTGTACGC
>CAVAXH010000117.1:0-7158 GCA_963592505.1 Bacteroidaceae bacterium | reverse complement strand
TTGTAGTGATGATCAAGATATTCCTTCAGATGGCTTGGCGCCATCACCTTGAGCGGGCCGAACTGTACCTGTTGCAGATGGAGCACATCATCCACGGGGATCTGGTCCACATTGGTCACGATGATGTTATAGTATTTGCCGTTGCCGCTGTTATAGCGCGTCTGCAGGCTTACGAGGAGTCGGTAGATGACGCTCTTTGGCACCAGTGTCACGACAAGCCTCGTAGCCAGGCATCCCCAAAAGCCCTTTTTGTTGGGTTTCTCGATCTGGCATTTGCCCCAGTGTGCCCATGTCCACACCTCCTTGCCCGTGAAGCACTCGGTGATTCTCTGGCACAGGCGGCGCTGTCTGCTTTCTGCGCGTGCATCGAGCGGCAGCTTGTCGAACGGGAAGATGTCCACATATATGCCTTGGTGCATGTCCAGGTGCTGGCACGACTCTTCGAGAAACGTCGTGTTGTTCTTGCGCAATTTTGCAAAGTAGAACGGTGTGTTCGGGTCGGTCTTATACCATGCGAGGAAATATTCGGGTTTGAGCACTGCCGGTGCTTCACGGAGAAAGCGGTCATAGTTGTCGCGTGTCATGCCCACGTCGATGTCATCATCCCATGGAATGATACCCTCAAAGTAATGCAGTCCGAGCGCTGTTCCGCCTTGTATGAAGTAATCGATGTGCAGCAGTTCGCACACCCGCACAATCTCTGCCAGCACTTCGTAGAGCGTTGCATGCAGCTGTTTCAGTTCCTCGTCGGTATATTGCCTGTCCATATTCTTGTATGTTGTGTTGTTACTGTTTGTTTGTCTTGCCCTTTATTGGGGTGGCTGTCTTATTCTCCCGTTTCGTTGTCTTGTTCTCCTGTTTTGCCGTGCTGCCTTCGTGTTTTGCCGTGCTGCTTTCGTGTCTTGCAGTGTTGCCAGTCGTTGCCTTGTGGCTGTCGGCATGCTGGGTCTGCTGCGTGGTGTTGGTCGCAGGAGCAGCATGTTTTTCCTGCGTTGCTTTTTGTGCAGGCACCTTGTGTTCCGGCAGAGTTAGCTTCTTGTCTTTCGCTTCGTTTTCTTTCCATGCCTCGCTGAAGCTGTAGGCACTCTGTGTGAAGTCGAACTCGAAGTCGGGCAGTCCTCGTTCCGTCTCATTCATGCGGTAGGGTGGGGTGACGCCGTCCACGCGGTGCACCTCCACCATGGCCACCCCTTGCGCCAGCATGCCCAGCTCTCGGGCTGCACCATAGCTGAGGTCAATGATACGTCCGCGCCCATAAGGACCTCGGTCGGTGACCTTTACGATGATTTCCTTGCCGTTGGAGAGGTTTTTCACCCTGAGCAATGTGCCGAACGGGTAGCTGCGGTGGGCGCAGGTCAGACTGTCGTGGTGCAGCCGTTCACCGCTTGCCGTGCGTGATCCCGTAGCCCGTTTAGAATAATAAGAGGCCTTGCCCCTATGTGTCTGAGCACCTATAGGGGTAAGGCCTAAAACAGTTATGATTCCTAATAATACGGTTCGTCTATAGTCCACAATGATTTGTTTTGTTTTACACGATGCCTTGGGCGAGCATGGCCTTGGCCACCTTCATGAATCCGGCGATGTTGGCACCCTTCACATAGTCGATGTATCCGTCAGGTCCGGTGCCGTACTTCACACACTGCTCATGAATGTTCTGCATGATATAGTGCAGTTTCTCGTCGACCTCGCTGTCGCTCCAGTGCAGTCGCATGATGTTTTGGCTCATCTCCAGGCCTGATGTGGCCACGCCTCCAGCGTTGACGGCCTTGCCCGGTGCGAAGAGCGTGTGTGCAGCCACGAGCTTCTCCACGGCCTCTGCCGTGCATCCCATGTTGCTCACCTCAGCCACGCACACCGGGTGGTGTGCCAGGATGACGTCGGCATCGTTGCCGTCGAGCTCGTTTTGTGTGGCGCAGGTCAGATAGATGTCCGCCTTCTGTTCCCACGGTTTCTTGCCGGCGAAGAACGTAGCGCCGGGATATTCCTCGACGTAAGGCTCCACCACGTCGTTGCCGCTGGCACGCAGCTCCAACATATATTCGTTCTTCTCACCACTGATGCCGTCGGGGTCATAGACATAACCGTCAGGTCCGCTGATGGTGATGACCTTTGCCCCCAGTTGGGTTGCTTTCTTCACGGCGCCCCATGCCACGTTGCCGAATCCCGACACGGCGATGGTCTTGCCCTTGATGTCGATGCCGCGTGTGGCGAGCATGTGGTTGACGAAGTAGAGAGCGCCATATCCCGTGGCTTCCGGCCGCAGTATGCTGCCGCCATATTCCATGCCCTTGCCGGTGAGCGTGGCACCCTGGAACATGCTTGTCAGTCGTTTGTATTCGCCGAAGAGATAGCCTATCTCTCGTCCGCCGACACCGATGTCGCCGGCAGGGATGTCCATCTCCGGTCCCACATACTTATATAGTTCCTGCATGAAGCTCTGGCAGAACCGCATGATCTCGGCATCGCTCTTGCCGCGTGGCGAGAAGTCGGAGCCGCCCTTGCCGCCACCCATGGGCAGCGTGGTGAGCGCATTCTTGAAGGTCTGCTCAAAGCCCAGGAACTTCAGAATGCTCAGGTTCACCGAGGCGTGGAAGCGCAGTCCGCCTTTGTAGGGGCCAATGGCGCTGTTGAACTGCACGCGGTAGCCTATGTTCACCTGCACTTCGCCCTTGTCGTCGACCCAAGGCACCCTGAAGGTGATGATGCGTTCGGGCTCCACCATGCGTTCCATGATTTTGGCCTTCTCAAATTCCGGATGCTGGTTGTAGACATCTTTCACCGAGACGAGCACTTCGCGAACGGCCTGCAGGAATTCTTGTTCACCTGGATGCTTTTGCTCCAGTTGCTGCATGATTTTCTCCACTTCCATAGTAGTAATCTTTTGTTTGGCGTCTGGTGGTCGTTAGGCCACTTTTTCGCCAGTTGTTGGTTTTTTAAGGTCAGTAAGGTTGGTTGTTCCAGCCGTATTACATTTTGTCATTTCGACACCGCAAATATAGTCCTTTATTTGATAGCTTCCAAATGTTTTCGGGATAATTTAACGCTTCTGCTTGCATTTTGTTTTTCTTTAATGTTTGTGTGCGCAAACGTGAATGACGGTCGAGGCCTCTCCCCTTATTTTTATGGAGAACCCCTCTTAGCTGCTGCCACTATTTCTCGCAAAACCTTGTACAAACGTTTTGCAGAATGGTAGAAAAGTGCTACCTTAGCACCAACCATAACACACAATAGAAGAATGGAGAGCCAGATACCCCCCGAGTGGAACAAGTTCATACTGAAGGACGCCACGTTTGTCAACCTCATGATGCGCCGCATCTACAATGTGCTCATCGTGGCCAACCCCTACGATGCCTTTATGCTCGAAGACGACGGGCGCGTGGAAGAGAAGATCTTCAACGAGTACATGGAGCTGGGCCTGCGCTATCCCCCCACGTTCACCCAAGTGTCTACCATCGACGAGGCCGAAGAAGCCCTTGCCACCACGAAGATCGACCTTGTGATCTGCATGCCCGGCAATGCCGACAACGACGCCTTCACCGTGGCCCGTGCCATCAAGGGCAAGTTCCCGGACATCCACTGCGTGGTGCTCACCCCCTTCTCGCACGGCATCACGCGGCGCATGCAAGACGAAGACCTCAGCATCTTCGACTACGTGTTCTGCTGGCTTGGCAACACCAACCTCATCATGTCGATCATCAAGCTCATCGAGGACAAGATGAACCTCGAGCACGACATCGAGGAGGCCGGCGTGCAGATGATACTGCTTGTGGAAGACTCCATCCGCTTCTACAGTTCGATACTGCCCAACCTCTACGGCTATGTGCTGCAGCAGAGCAAGAACTTCGCCACCGAGGCCCTCAACCGCCATGCCGCCACGCTGCGCATGCGCGGCCGTCCCAAGGTGGTGCTGGCCCGCACCTACGAAGAAGCCATGAGCCTCTATCGGCGTTACAAGGAGAACTGCCTGGGTGTCATCAGCGATGTGCGTTTCCCGATGCACACCACCCGTCAGTCGCTGGTGGTGGGCGCCGGTGCCATGTCGCTCGAGAAAGACCCTGAGGCCGGTTTCAAACTCCTGGAGGCCATCCGCTGCGAAGACGAGTATGTGCCGCTCATCATGGAGAGCTCCGAGGCCGCCAACCGCGAGCGTGCCGAGGCCGAAGGCTTCCGCTTTGTCGACAAGAACTCGAAGATGCTCAGCGTAGACCTGCGCCACCTGCTCGAGGAGCACATGGGCTTCGGCGATTTCATCTTCCGCGACCCGTCGACACATGCCGCCATCATGCGCATACGCAGTCTGAAAGAACTGCAGGACAACATCTTCAAGATACCGCGCGACTCCATGCTCTATCACGTCTCGCGCAACCACATGAGCCGCTGGCTCAATGCCCGCGCCATCTTCCCCGTGGCCAACTTCCTGAAGCACGTCACCTGGCACCGCCTGCAGGATGTCGATGCCCACCGCCAGATCATCTTTGATGCCATCGTGCAGTACCGCCGCATGAAGAACATCGGCGTGGTGGCCGTCTTCGACCGCGACAAGTATGACCGCTATGCCCACTTTGCCCGCATCGGCGACGGCTCGCTGGGCGGCAAGGGCCGCGGCCTGGCCTTCCTCGACCATGTGGTGAAGACCCACCCGCAGTTCAACCAGTTTGCCGGGGCCACCGTGCAGATCCCCAAGACCGTGGTGCTCTGCACCGACGTGTTCGACCAGTTTATGGAGCAGAACGACCTCTACGGCATAGCCCTCAGCGATGCCCCCGACGATGTCATCCTGCAACATTTCCTGCAGGCCCAGTTGCCCGACAGCTACATCGACGACTTCCTCACCTTCTTCGAGGCCACCCGGAGCCCCATCGCCATCCGCTCCAGTTCGCTCCTCGAGGACAGCCACTACCAGCCCTTTGCCGGCATCTACAGCACCTACATGATACCCTTCCTCGACGACCGTCAGGAGATGCTGCGCATGCTGGCCGCCGCCATCAAGAGCGTCTACGCCTCCGTCTACTACCGCGACTCCAAGGCCTACATGACCGCCACGAGCAATGTCATCGACCAGGAGAAGATGGCCGTCATCCTGCAGGAGGTGGTGGGCAAGACCTATGGCGACCACTACTACCCCAACATCTCGGGCGTGCTGCGCAGCCTGAACTATTACCCCATCGGCGACGAGACCGCCGAGGACGGCATAGCCTCGCTGGCCCTTGGCCTCGGCAAGTATATCGTCGACGGCGGCCAGACGCTGCGTGTGTCGCCCTACCATCCCATGCAGGTGTTGCAGATGAGCGAGATGGAGACCGCCCTGCGCGAGACGCAGACCCGCTTCTATGCCCTCGACATGAAGCACGTGGGTGCCGACTTCAAGGTCGACGACGGCTTCAACCTTCTCCGGCTGAAGGTGAAGGAGGCCGACAGCGACGGAGCCCTCCACTACATAGCCTCCACCTACGACCCCTACGACCAGGTCATCCGCGACGGCCTCTATGAGGGCGGGCGCAAGGTCATGTCGTTCTGCGGTGTGCTGCAGCAAGGCGTGTTCCCCCTGCCCGAGATCCTGCAGATGTCCATGAAGTATGGTGCCGAGGCCATGCGGCGCCCCGTAGAGATAGAGTTTGCCTGCAACCTCAACGCCGACAAGACCGGCGACTTCTACCTGTTGCAGATCCGCCCCATTGTCGATGCCAAGCAGACGCTCGTGGAAGACGTGGCTGCCATCGCCGATGCCGACTGCCTGCTGCGCAGCCACAACTCGCTCGGACACGGCATCCTCGACGATGTGACCGATGTGGTGTATGTGAAGTATGACGACCAGTTCTCGGCCATGAACAATCCCGCCGTGGCTTCCGACATAGAGCGGCTGAACCGTCGGTTCCTCGACGAGGGCCGCAACTATGTGCTCGTGGGTCCCGGCCGGTGGGGCTCCAGCGATCCCTGGCTCGGCGTGCCCGTCAAATGGCCCCACATCTCGGCCGCCAAGGTCATCGTGGAGGTGGCCATACGCAACTATCGTGTAGACCCCAGCCAGGGCACCCATTTCTTCCAGAACCTCACCTCGTTTGGCGTGGGCTATTTCACCATCGACACCAACCGTCCCGGCGAGGGCGGTCTGCTGCGCAAGGACGTGCTCGACCAGCTGCCGGCCGTCGAGGAGACACCGCTGGTGCGCCACGTGCGCTTCAGCCGGCCGCTGCGCATCCTGATGGACGGCATGAAGCAGGAGGGTGCCGTGCTGCTGCCTGCCGATGAGACGGGTGACACGCAGTCTTCATTATAATAAAAAGGAGGTGATGAAACCGCTCGGAAAAGATCCAAGACGATGACGCTCGAACAGTTTTATGCAGAAAAGGCTGCCGGCCATTCCCGGCAGGTGAACACGCTGCGCCTGCGCAGCCGTGGCTTCGTGGTGGCTGAGGTCACCACGTTTGTGGGAGCCCTGGCACTTCTGGCCCTGGCCACGCAGGCCGACAGCAGTGGGTGGCGTGTGGCTGGGGCAGTGATGGGCCTGGCCCTGCTGACGGCCTATGTGGTGGTGCGCCGTCTCGATGTGCGCAATGACGAGCGCATACGCGAGCAGCAAGACCTGCAGACGGTCTATGAGCGCGAGCGGCAGGCACAGCAGGGCGACCACAGCGCCTTCGACGACGGCGCGCGCTATGCCGATGCGCACCATGCCTTCAGCTTCGACCTCGACCTGTTTGGCCCCGACGGGCTCTATCAGCGCCTGTGCCGCACGGTGACCACCGGCGGCAGCGATGCGCTGGCCCGCCACCTCAGCACCCTGCAGCCCATCGGTGCCACCCCCGAGGCCACAGACCGTCTGGCGGCCGACGAGCCGCTCCGCATGGCGTTTATGGCCAAGGGCGTGCGCGGCCCCATCGACACGGCGGCCATCCGACGGTCGCTGGCCGCTGTGAGCCAGTTGGCGGTGCCGGCCTTCTTCAGCTCGCCGGTGCTGCGCGTGCTGGTGTGGGCCGATGTGGTGGCGTTTCTCGTCAGCATCGTGTTGGCGGCCGCCGGTGCGGTTGGCGGCATGCTGCCCGTGTGGTGGGGTGTCATCCATTTCTTTCTGGCCTATGCCCTGTGCAACAGCATCCTGCAGCACACTGCCAATGCCCTCAGCCGTCTGCAACAGCCCTTGCGGCGGTTGGCCGGCGT
>CAVAXH010000116.1:0-7345 GCA_963592505.1 Bacteroidaceae bacterium | reverse complement strand
TGCCCTGGGCTGGGTAATTGCTGGGCTTTGACTCCCGTTGGTCGCCGACCGTTGGTTCAGCCCGCGTCGTCGACCATTGCTTTCAGCCCGCGTCTGTGCCTGAAAGTATATAATTGCCAAACATAAAGACTCTCAGCGGATATTCTTATTGTCAGGAATTTAGGAATTTAGGAATTTGGGGCACTACGTGCCCTGCAGGTTCGAAAATCCTAAATTCTTGAATGCATAAAAACTCTTGAACGGAGCCAAGAACTGACCGCAGTTTATGAAAAACCTCGAGTAGATGTTGCAGATAATAATATTTATTTGTACTTTTGCACCGATTTTTCAGCGAAACGGTTAAAACAACAAGCAATATGAAAGACATTGACTGGAGTAAATTGGCATTCGGTTACCAGAAGACCGACTACAACGTAAGATGCTACTATCACGACGGCAAGTGGGGCGAGATCGAGGTATGCTCCGACGAGTATATCAACATGCACATGGCCGCCACCTGTCTCCACTACGGACAGGAAGCCTTTGAGGGCCTCAAGGCCTACCGCTGCCCCGACGGCAAGGTGCGCGTGTTTCGCGTAGACGAGAACGCCAAGCGCCTGCAGAGCACCTGCGACGGCATCGTCATGCCGAAGGTGTCCACCGAGATGTTCACCGAGATGGTGAAGAAGGTGGTGCGGCTCAACCAAGACTACATCCCCACCTACGAGAGTGGCGCCACGCTCTACATCCGTCCGCTGCTCATCGGCATCACGCCGCAGGTGGGCGTGCACCCCGCCAGCGACTACATGTTCCTCATCTTCGTCACCCCCGTGGGCCCCTACTTCAAGGGCGGCTTCCAGTGCAACAAGTACGCCATCGTGCGCGACTGGGACCGTTCCGCACCCCTCGGCACCGGCATCTATAAGGTCGGCGGCAACTACGCCGCATCGCTCAAGGCCCATATGTTTGCGGCCTCCAAGGGCTACGGCTCCGAGTTCTACCTCGATGCCAAGGAGAAGAAGTATGTCGACGAGTGTGGCGCAGCCAACTTCTTCGGCATCAAGGACGGCACCTATGTCACCCCGAAGTCCACGTCCATCCTGCCCTCCATCACCAACAAGAGTCTCATGCAGATTGCCGAGGACCTCGGTCTGAAGGTGGAGCGCCGCCCCGTGCCCGTCGACGAGCTCCCGTCGTTTGAGGAGGCTGGCGCCTGCGGCACGGCCGCCGTCATCTCGCCCATCTCCGAGCTCGACGACCTCGACACCGGCGCCAAGTATGTCTTCGGCGACAAGCCCGGCCCCTGGTCCACCAAGCTCTATGAGACCCTCCGCGGCATACAGTATGGCACCGTAGAGGACAAGCACGGCTGGACCACCGTCGTCATCGAGTAGGCGCAACAATAAAAACGGAAACATGCCGATAGGTGTGCGAAATCCCATAAAAGTATGGATTTCGCGCACCTATCTTGCTTTTGTAGCGATTCTTCGAATCATTCAGGCCCAAACTTGGGAGCGGAATTGATGGTGCAGGGGGCAGATGGAAGGACTCGGGTCTTTTGCCCTTTGTACTCGAGTCCTTCGGCCTTAACACTCGGGTCTTTTGGGCCTTAGGACTCGAGTGTTAAGGCTTTAGGACTCGAGTGTTTGGGCTTTAGGACTCGAGTGTTTGGGCCTTAGGACTCGAGTGTTCCGCATATAGGCCATTCCCCCGGGATTCTTACGCGAACAAGCAACATGCATGGATGTAAAAGCGTAGGCATCATTCAGTCGTGCCTAACAGAATATAGTTTCATTTGCAATAAGCACTTTCCAACCCTGCGGTGAAGCCTGGCGGTTGCATAATGTCAAATCGTTGTGCCGCGGTGTGTCGACATGCACTGAGTTTTATGGTTATGCTTTGCAAACCGCAAGTGCGGAATCGACGCAGGGAAATATCATCTGCCGGGTGGAAATTAACACGAAGAAGGTTAGACGTTTCAGATAATTTGTGTAATTTTGCGGCTTAATGTTGGCAGTGGTGCTTTGGTAGACGCGGCACAGAGCCCGCTGAGTCCGGCATGATCAGAGATGATGTGGCGATAACCACAGAGTCATTATTCAAGAACCCCCATACATCAAGCCGCGAAAACACGATATGAAGAAAAAGTATTTTCCTCCAATGACCGATACGCTATGCGTAGAGTGCTCGCCCTTGTTGGCGGGATCGCCGACAACAGACAAAGATAAAGAAGACATTAACATTCAGCCCGGCTCCGGCAGCGATAGCGGTGATGGCTTCATCTGGGGCGGTGAAACCAAAGATGACTCGTCCTACAGTCCGTGGTAACAACGAGCGGGGACGCAGCCAAGCGAACAACATTCTTACCAATGCACACACACATTATTATTACGCCATGAAAAGAATCAGCACCTATATCCTCCTCGTTCTGTCTCTCGTCTTCCTGGGCACGCTGCCCATGGCAGCCGACAGCAAGGCCGAACAGTGGAGCTATCCCAGCAGCAATCCGGAACTCTCGAGTTTTTCGGGTAGCGGAACAGCCTCGTCGCCCTACCTCATACAGTCGGCGCAAGACCTGGCCAACCTCGCCTATATCGTCACCGACGACAACGACGACGTGACGGGCAAGTACTTCAAGATGACCCGCGACATCTATCTCAACGACTTCACGGTCGATGCTTCCGGCGAGATCACGGCCAACGGCGACCTGAAGGAGTGGACCCCCATCGGCGAACATGGCGTCTTCAGAGACGATGACTTCCAGGGCATCTTCGACGGCGATGGCCACACCATCTACGGCCTCTACATGAAGACACAGGCCAAGCGCTACTATGTGGGACTCTTCGGCAGCACCGAGGATGCCATCATCAAGAATCTCACCATCAAGAATGCCTATATCTGCCTGGAGCAGGTGAACTGTTCACACCACGTGGTGGGCACACTGGTGGGCAGAGCCGCCACGTCGACCTTCACCAATGTGGGTGTCGAGGGAAGTTACATCTATTGCAACTTCAACGTGTCGGATAAAGAAAATTTCGACTGCGGTGGTCTGCTCGGCTCGGGCGAATGCGACATGACGCTCACCGACTGCTCGTTCGACGGCAACATCAAGCTCGGCGTGGGCAATTATGTGCACGGCGGAGGCCTGCTCGGACGCTACTGTATGGCGGGCTCCTTCACCTACCAGACACTGCGCCTGACGCGCTGCCAGACGAAGGGATCGCTCACCGCCGACTGCCTCACCGGCGCCTATGTGTATATAGGCGGATTCGTGGGATATATGAGCGAAAGCATCGAGGTGTATGTCACCGAGTGTCTGAACAGGCTCAACCTGACGGCCAACAACGGTAAAAACAACTCGTTCATGACGCAGATGTATGCCTACAACATGGTGCCCTACG
Source organism: Bacteroidaceae bacterium (assembly GCA_963592505.1). GTDB lineage: Bacteria > Bacteroidota > Bacteroidia > Bacteroidales > Bacteroidaceae > Prevotella. The sequence goes on along the minus strand of CAVAXH010000116.1, from coordinate 3,965 downwards.
TGACGGAGATGCGACGCTCGGCCAACCTGGGCAACATCAGCTTTACGGGCGAACTGATTGAACTATCGGGTATGTATCTGAACGGCAAGTGCACCGACGGCTACTACGACTGCGTGAACTATGGCAAATATCTGCTGCCCGCCTGGAGCTCCTACACGAAGATCACCATCAATCCCGGCAAAAACCGCGTAAAGCACAACGGCAAACAAAACCTCATCGTGTGGAAAGAGGCCAAGCCCGAGCTGGGCGAGAACGACACCTATGTGTCGGACGGCGACGAGATGACGGCCAAGGAACTCCAAGACGAACCCCACCTCGTCTACACCCTCAACCATGAGGTGGGCGAAAACGTGTGGGGCACGTGCAGCATCAACGAGGGCTCCGTCGTCTACCAGTTGCCTATGCCCATTGCCTGCGGCGGCGTGTCGTCGGAGCTCTATCAGAACGACAACGGGGCGTACCTCATCTCTTCAGAGGCCGACCTGCGCACCCTGCAGGGCCAGATACAGAAAGGCATCAATGCCGAAGCCAGCTATCTGCTCACCACCGACCTCGACCTGACCGGCCATGATGCCCTCGAGCAGATCGGCGACGCCAACCACCCGTTCAAGGGTACGTTCGACGGTGGCGGCCACGTCATCTCGGGCATCACCGTCAACGGCCGCGCCCTGTTCGGCAACCTGTCGGGCACGGTGGCGAACCTCGCCCTGGTCGGCATGACGTTCACCGGCGACAACGCTACGTGTGCGCCGTTTGCCTATAAGGCTGGCGCTTCGGACGCTGCCTGCATCGAGAACTGCTATGCCGGCGGCACCATCACCCTGGCCGACAACACCAACAACGCCACCACCCTGGCCGGACTCTGCTATGAGGCTGCCGACCACAGCGTGAGCATCAAGAACTGCTACTTCAGAGGTGTGATGGCCAACACCACGAATGTCGAAAAACAGCAACATAACTATTACGGACTGGTGGGCCACAACGGCGTTGCCAGCAGCCTGACGATGTCCAACTGCTATGCGGCGTTCGAGTTCGCCGACGAGGAGGCTACGGGAGCCGGCATCATGCCCGATGCTTCAGCCACTGCAGCCAGCTTGTCCAACTGCCGCTATCTCTGTTCGCAGCTTGCCGGTGGCGCCGGCGAGGTGAAGAGCAACGGCGCCCTGGCTGCATGCTTCAAGGATGTGGAGGGCTGGCTCACGGGTGCCTACCGCCCCGTGCTGAGCAGCGTGCGCCACTATGCGCTGACCACCCCCGATGCTCAGACCGTGTATGCCGATGCCATCGCCATGGACGACGACAGCCTGCGCAACGACATCTTCTGCCACACCCTCACCGCCGAGACAGCCTCCGATGCGCTGCTCTGGGCACTGCCCAACGTGGCGCTCTGCAACAGTGAGACGAAGGTCAACTACCTGCTCAACTGTCATCTCCACGAGGAGGCTCCGTTCCGCTTTACACCGCCGGCTGAGTCGGTCACCAAGGGACAGATGCATTTCTCCCTCTCGCTGTCAGACCCGCAGGTATTCAAGATGATGTGTCTGCCGGCCACGCTGCACAAGAGCAGCCTGCCCGAAGGCAGCCGACTGTTTGTCATGGGCAAGGCCATTGGCAGTGCCGACGAGGGCTACTCGGCCTACACCATGGAGTGCGACTCGGTGCCTGCCGGCGTGCCGTTCATGCTCTATGTCAACAACAAGAATGAGGTGCAGACGGCCGATGTGCTGCTGCGGGGCGACATCGTGAGCCAACCGCAGACTGCGGCCGAGCAAGACGGACAGACTTTCGAGGTCGGCCCCACCGGCACCTTCGAGGCTGTGCATGTGGAGAAGGGCTGTGCGGCCATTGAAGCGGGATTTGACGTCTGTGTGACCTACGATGCGGACGGCTTCGATGTCAAGCCGTTCGGCGCTTGGTTTGACTGCGATGCCACGGTGGTGTGCGACGGCGGTGTGATGCTCGACGAGATGTCAAACCATATCAGCGAGGTCATCAGCCGATATAAGGACTTGCAGAAGGTGGCGGTGTTCTTCAAGCGCCAACTGCACAAAGAGGGATGGAACACGCTGTGTGCGCCCTTCAGCATGAGCCAGGAGGAGATTGCCTCCAAGTATGGCTACGGCACGAAGATTGAGCAACTGAGCTCCATCTCTACCGACGATGCCGGCGTGTGCACGCTGCATTTCGAACAGGCCAACAGCATCGAGGCTGGCCACTGCTATCTGGTCAAGCCGGAAAAAGACGACCTCTCTTGGATTCAACTCGAGAACAAGACGCTGTGTGACAAGCCCGTCGACACTGAGGTGACATCGACCGACGGCTCGTTCACCGTCAGTTTCAAGGGAGCTTTCGAGCGCACGGTGCTCGACGGCAGCGACACCGGCAAGGGCACCTACTTCACGCAGAACAACACCATCTACAAGGTGGCCAACGGCAGCACCATCCTCATGAACGGCTTCCGCTGCTGGATAGAGACCTCCAAGGACAATGCCATTAAGCAGGCCAAGATGGCCCACTTCGACGGCACCACCGACGATGTGCGCATCGTGGAGCTGGGCACCACGGGCTCCACCCGCATCTACGACTTGCAGGGCATAGAGACGCAGCGCCCGCAGGCAGGCGGAGTCTACATCCAAGGCGGACACAAGTTTATCAAGAGATAACACAGGCGCATCAATAGTCGGGGGGGGGCTTCTCCGGCCTCCGAGATGCTTCACGACAATCCACACAGGCCACGAGTCATCATGCCGCATCGGCATGGCGACCCGTGGCCTGTGTGGGTTATGTGGCATTCTCTCACCCAAGACAGGCCCTGTCTGGCTCTATATGATTTTTTTTGTAGCGGCATTTCCTCGCTCTTTTTCCCTTCATTCCACAAGGCAAGCCATTCCTTTTTTGTACCTTTGCACCCAAAAACACAAGATAATGGGCAAAGGAAAGTTAGAAAAGTTTGCTGAGATGAAGACGATGACGAACGTCTTCGAGTATCCGTTCTCCGCCATCAACGATGAGCCGTTCGCCATGCAGGGGCTGTGGCGCCAACAGTATTTTCACAACGACAACCCCATCGTGCTGGAGCTGGGCTGCGGCAAGGGCGAGTACACCGTGGGGCTGGGGCGCCTCTTCCCCGACATCAACTTCATCGGTGTGGACATCAAGGGCGCACGCATGTGGACGGGTGCCAAGGAGGCGCTGGCAGAGGGACTGACGAACGTGGCCTTTCTGCGCACAAACATCGAGATCATTGACCGCTTCTTTGCCGAGGGCGAGGTGCAGGAGATATGGCTGACGTTCTCCGACCCGCAGATGAAACACCCGAGGAAGCGACTGTCGTCGACGTGGTTTCTGGAGCGCTACCGCCGCTTCCTGGCCGACGGCGGCACGGTGCACCTGAAGACCGACTCAAACTTCCTCTTCACCTACACGCGCCTGCTGGTCGAGAAAAACCAGTTGCCCGTGGACGTATGCACCGACGACCTCTACCACGCCACGCCGGCGGCCCTGGTGGATCACCCCATCCTCACCATTCAGACCTACTATGAGCAGATGTGGATGGCCCGCGGCCTGAACATCCGCTATCTGCGCTTCGCCCTGCCTCATGAGGGCGCGCTGCAGGAACCCGACGAGGAGATAGAACTCGACGACTACCGCAGCTATCACCGCACCAAGCGCAGCAGCCTGACAAGCGCCAAGTGACCTTGTTGTGCTGTCGCTTCATGATGCCATAAGGGCTCAGTGCTTGTTTTTGTTGTCAGGAATTTAGGAATTTAGGAATTTGGGGCACTACGTGCCCTGTGGTCCAAGAATTCCTTAATTCCTAAATTCTTGAAAACATAAAGGCTCAGTGCTTGTTTTTATTGTCAGGAATTTAGGAATTTAGGAATTTGGGGCACTACGTGCCCTGTGGCTCATGAAAATTCCTAAATTCTTAAATTCCTGAAAAATAAAAAACGGCAACTATGTAC
>CAVAXH010000115.1:0-7413 GCA_963592505.1 Bacteroidaceae bacterium | reverse complement strand
CCTATATCTTGTTGCGGATAGTCGGGGAAATGTCAGATGTTGGGGGTGTCCCAGACCTTGGTCTTGGTGCAGACCACAGGCTGCCGCAGCTTGTCCACCTTGAGGATGAAGTCGCCCTCCTCCAGCATCCACTTGCCGTCGGCGCCTACATAAGCCAGGTCCTTGGCCGGCAACTTGAAGGTGACGGTCCTGGTCTCTCCCGGCTGCAGCTCCACCTTGGTGAAGCAGCGCAGGCGCTTGTTGTCGGGCACCGTCGAGGCAATGAGGTCGCTGCTGTAGAGCAGCACGGCTTCCTTGCCAGCTCTGGCACCGGTGTTCTTGACATCCACTGAGACCGTGAGCACATCGTCGGCAGCAAACTGCTGTTTGTCGACCTTCAGGTTGCTGTATTCATAGGTGGTGTAGCTCAGGCCATAGCCGAAAGGCCACTGCAGGCTCACCATGGCATCGTAGTTGTAGGCACCCTCCATGGTCCCCACCTCCTCAGACACCTTATAGTCGTAGGTGTGTAGCGAGTTGATCTCCTTAGGATAGGTGTAGGGCAGCTTGGCCGAGAAGTTGGCGTCGCCGGCCAGCAGGTTGGCAAGTGCATCGGCACCATAGTTGCCGGGCAGCATCACATCCACCACGGCATTGGCCAGCGGCTCTATGTCGGCTATCAGGCGTGGACGGCCTTCGTTGAGGACGAGGATGATGGGCTTGCCCGTCTTGGCAAGTTGCTTCACGAGGTTGCGCTGGTTTTCGGAGAGCCGGAGGTCAGAGAGGTTGCCGGGAGTCTCGCAGTAGGAGTTCTCGCCCACGCAGGCCACGATGATGTCGGCACCGGCAGCAGCCGTCACGGCCTTGTCGATCTGCGGAGCGTTCTCATCAGCGTAGTTGCCGTTCTCGTTATAGGTGACGCCCTGTTCGAGCACTACGTTGTCCTTGCCGTATTTGTTGCAGAGCGCCTCGTAGATGGTGTTGTACTTGGTGGCCAGGTCCTCGGCCTTTGAGCCCTGCCAGGTGTAGCTCCATCCGCCGTTGAGGCAACGCATCTGGTTGGCGTTCGGCCCCGTGAGGAGAATCTTCTTGCCTTTGGCGAGCGGCAGGATGCCGTCGTTTTTCAGCAGCACCTCGCATTCCTCGGCAGCGCGGAGCGCCTTCCCGGCAAACTCATCGCAGCCAAACCTCTCATATCCCTTGCCGCCGGTGTTGGGCTGGTCGAAGAGTCCGAGGCGGTATTTCACCCTCAGGATGCGGCGCACGGCATCGTCGATACGTCCCTGCGACACCTTACCTTCCTCGACGAGCTGTTTCAGCAGCGTGCAGAAGTCCACGCTGTAGGGGTCCATCGACATGTCCACACCGGCATTGATGGCCAGTCGGATGGCATCTTTCTTGTCCTTAGCCACCTTCTCGCGGGTGTAGAGGTTGTTGATGTCGGCCCAGTCGGTCACGATCATTCCGTCCCAGTTGAGGTCTTCCTTCAGCCACTTGGTCAGATACTCATAGCTGGCATGCACGGGCACACCGTTGATGGACGAGGAGTTGACCATGATGGTCAGGCATCCAGCCTGCACGGCGGCCTTGAACGGCTCGAAGTATTTCTCGCGCAGCATGGCCGGCGAGAGATAGGCCGGCGTGCGGTCCTTGCCCGACCAGGGAGCGCCGTAGGCCATATAGTGCTTCACGCACGTGGCCACATTATACTTGCCCAGATGGTTGGGATCGTCGCCCTGATAGCCCTTGATCTCCTGTTCCACCATACGGGCGTTGACGATGGCGTCCTCGCCAAAGCTCTCCCAGATGCGGGGCCAGCGCGGGTCGCGTCCCAGGTCGAGCACGGGGTTATACACCCACGGGCAGTTGGCAGCCCGGCTCTCATAGGCGCACACCTCGGCTTCGGTGCGTGCCAGGTCTACGTTGAACGAAGCGCCGATGTTGATGGGCTGGGGGAAGAGCGTGCCGCCCTGCACATAGGTCACACCGTGGTTGTTGTCCAGACCGTAGATGGTGGGTATGCCCATGTGCTTGACCGACATCTTCTGTATGATCGTGATCCACTTCTGCCACTGGGCCACGGTGGCGGCACGTGTGGCCGGCGCATTCAGGATGGAGCCCACCTTGTATTTGGAAAGACACGTGTCGAGCGCCATCTCGTTGAGCACCCACTCGGTCTTCCTGGTGCCCTTGTCCTTGCCTTTCGTCACCTCTGTGGTCTGCATGGACCCCATCTGGTCGAAGTTCAGCTCGAGCATCTGCCCGATCTTCTCGTCGAGCGTCATCTTGCCGAGCGTGTTCTCTATCTTGGCCTCTATTTCCGCATCCCTCGGGATGGCAGGTTTCACATGCTGGGCCATAGCGTTCATTCCGAGCAGCGCAAAGGCTGCAGCCAATACCTGTGTTCTCATTATCTTGCTATTTGTTGTTTTTTATGTCTAGCAAAGCCACTTTGCTTTTATCCTAGAATTTCACTGCGGCCTGCTTCAGGTCGACAGCTTTGGCCGTAAGCGTGCCCTTGCCCTTCAGCACCACGACACACTTGCCGAAGAATGCCTTGCGCTTAGGGTCGGTGAAACGTTCATGAGATGTCTGGCAGCCATTGTCGGTCCCGACGATCCTGGGCTTGTTCTCTTCTGCCGAAAGCCCCTGGGCCTTCTGTGCTTCCACAGAGAAGAATATCTGGTTGTCGGCGTTCGGACAGAGCGTGCCATCCTTGTCTACCACATCCACCTCGACGAACGTGGTGGGGATGCCGTCCAGCGAGGCGTTGCCCTGATAGGTCTTCTTCAGCACGATATGGTCGGGGGCGCCGGCAGTCTTGATGACCTGGCGGCCTATCTGCTTCCCGTTCCTCCGCGCCACGACCTTCACCTCTCCCGGCTGGTAAGTGACACGCCACATCACGTGATACTCGGTAGACTTCTCATATTGGCTGCCGCTGTTGGCTGCGTTATACACGAGTTTTTTCCTCACGCCCTGGCTCTTTCCGTTGACGAAGAGTTCCACCTCGTCGGCTTGGTTGAAGTAGCACCACATGTCAATGGTCTGTCCCGGAATCCAGTTCCAGTGAGGAAAGAGATGGAGCACCGGCTTGTCGGTCCACTCGCTCTGATACATGTAGTAGCTGTCTTTTGGCAAGCCAGCCAGGTCGATGATACCGAAATAGCTGCTGCGTGCCGGATAGGAATAGGGCGTAGGCTCACCGATGTAGTCGAATCCTGTCCAGATGAACTGTCCGGCCACAAAGTCGTTGTGTTTCACCACATCCCACGTCTCCTCGTGCGTGCTGCTCCATGAAGCATGCATGTTGTCGTATGCCGAGCACATATATGAGGGGTCGGTATAGGGCAGCCACCACTGCTTGGGCGCCGTGAACACGGTGTCGCTGGGCATCTGGTAGAAGCCGCGGGTTTGAAGGGCCGACACGCTCTCCGAGAAGATGAAGGGCTTGCCGGGGAAATTGCGTGGCACATCCTTCACCCACTGATGGTGGTAGTTGAAGCCCACGACATCGATGGCCCCGCTTCTGAAGAGGTGGTTCTGCGGGTTGGGCTCATTGCATCCGGCAGTGATGGGACGGGTGCCCCAGGGGTCGTTGTCTTTCACGATCTGTGCCAGGCGGCGGGTCAGGCGCGAGTTGACGCTCATCTCCTTTCCGCTGGCCAGGTCCGACGGGTCGTGTGCGGCGTTCAGCAACAGGTTGGCCTGTTCAAGCGTCAGCGTGTCGGCAGCCGCGTCCGACCACTGTTCCAGCACCTCGTTGCCAATGCTCCACATGAAGACACAGGGGTGGTTACGGTCGCGCTTCACCAGGTCGGAGAGGTCTTGCTTGTGCCACTGGTCGAAGAAGCGGGCATAGTCGCCGCTCGACTTCTGCCGGCGCCACATGTCGAAGCTCTCGTCCATCACAAGGATTCCCATAGAGTCGCACATGTTGAGCAGCTCGGGGGCCGGCGGGTTATGACTGCTGCGGATGGCGTTCACACCCATGTCACGAAGCATGGTGAGCTTGCGGTGCATGGCATCCTCGTTGAGCGCCGTCCCCAGGCAGCCGAAGTCGTGGTGCTCGCAGACACCATTGAGCTTCATGTGCTTGCCGTTGAGCGAGAAGCCGGTCTTGACATCAAACTTCGCGTCGCGGAATGCTGTGGTCGTGGTTTCGTCGTCCACCACCACGCCGTCTGCCAGCACCTCGCTCTTCACTGTGTACAGATAGCCTCTGCCGATCTCCCAGCGTGTTGGATGGGGCACCCGCACGGTTTGCTCCAGGCCGCCCAGACTGCCCGCCACCAACTTTCCGTCAGCATCGAACACGCTGTTGCGCACCTGCACATTGTCTTTATTGCGGCCGCTGACCTCCACCCTGATTCTCACGTCGCCTTGCGGCGTGGTGCTCACATATTGCCCCCACTGGGGGATGTAGGCGTTGCTCATGGTCTTGGTGAGCCACACGTGGCGATAGATGCCACACCCCGAATACCAACGGCTGTTGGGCTGGTCGGAGTTGTCTACCCTCACCGCAATGACGTTGTCGCCCGCCTTATTGAGATAAGGGGTCAGGTCGTATGCGAAAGAGCTGTAGCCATAGGGACGCGTGCCCAACTTATGCCCATTGACATACACCGTGGCGTTCATATACACACCGTCGAACTGTATGACATAACGGTCATACTTCTCATCGGCATCCACCGTGAAGTGCTTGCGGTACCAGCCGATGCCGCCGGGAAGAGCGCCCCCGCTGGCTCCCGAAGGGTTGCTAACCAGAAAGTCGCCCTCTATGGCCCAGTCGTGGGGCAGGTCGAGATGTCGCCACGACAGGTCGTGGCATTCCACCTTTTCCATACCAGCACTGTCGGTGAGTGCAAAAAGCCAGCCTTTGTCGAAGAGCAGGCATTCGCGGGCACTCGCAAAGGGAGTGCTCAGCAGAATCATTGCCAAAATCAATATTTCTTTCATGCGTGTCATATATGTACCACTGTTTGTTAAGACGATAGCTTTATTTCAGTTTCACGGCGACCGGCTTGCCCGCATAGTTCACCATCTTGCCCCGAGGAGCCTTGTCGAGGCTTACGCCCTGCCCGCCCTGTGCCTTCACGAGGACGACGTTGAAACGGCGCTTCTGCAGCATGCCGTCGAACGACCCCTTGCGGGCTCCGATGGTCAGCGTCTTCAGGGCATCGTCATACTTGATGTCGATGGTGGCATACAGGCCCTTCTCATAGTTGTAGTTGGTGCCCTCATCCTCATAGAGGGTCAGCTCGCCGTCTTTTCCGGCATACACGTAGAGGTCTATGAGTTCGGCCTTCTTCTGGTCGCACCACTCCATCTCGGGACCTACGGGGAGGATGGCACCCTCGGGCACGAAGACGGGAATCTTCTCGTAGGGAGCGTCGGCCACGACGGTCTGTCCGCCCTGGTAGTGCTGGCCGGTATAGAAGTCGTACCAGCCCTTCTGCTTGGGCAGATAGACGTTGCGGCTATAGTGTTGATACTCACCCACCGGACAAGCCATCAGTGCCGGTCCGAACATCCACTGGTCTTTGATGTCGTAGACGTTGTCGTCGCCGTTGAAGTCCATCACGAGTGCCCGCATCATGGTGTAGTCTTTCAGATGCACCATGCCCGCCATGCTGTAGAGGTAAGGCATCAGCCGGTAGCGGAGCTTGTCGTAGGCCACGATGGTCTTGTAGGCCGGATGGTCGGCCGGGGCGATGTTCCACACCTCGCGTGTGGGCCACTGGCCATGGGTGCGGTAGATGGGGACAAAGCAGCCAAACTGGTTCCAGCGGGCCTGCAGCTCGCGCCACTCCTTGAGGTCGGCATTCTCCGTGCCGTTCTGATTGAACTCCTGTTGGGCCTTCACATAGCGGTTCTCCACACAGAAGCCGCCCTGGTCCATGCCCCAGAAGGGAAGGCCCGCCAAAGAGATGTTCAGGCCGGCCGTCATCTGCGCCCGCATGTCCTCCCAACGGGTGGCGATGTCGCCCGACCACGTGGCGGTGCTGTAACGCTGCTCGCCGGCAAAGCCGGACCGCGTCAGGAGAAACACGCGCTGGTTGGGGTTCACGCTGCGCTGGCCATTGTAGATGGCGTCGGCATTGACGATGCTGTAGGCGTTGAAATACTCGGTCGACGTGCCGAGGGCTGTAGGCCCGCAGAGCGCCTTGCGGTACCACATGGGCGTGCAGTCGCGGACGTTTGGCTCTGAAGCGTCCATCCACCAGGCATCCACGCCATACTTGTATTTCGAATAGAGGTTCTCGTCCATCTGTCGCCAGAACATCTTTCGGGCCCCGGCATCATAGGCGTCATAGAAAGAGCCGCGGTAGCCGAGCCAGTCGTGTATGTCGTCGGTGATGGCCTGGTGATACATCCAGCCCTTGTCGTCGAGCTCCCGGTAGTTCTTGGTGGTGTCGTAGAACTTAGGCCACACGGAGATCATGAACCGTGCGTTCATGGCGTGCACGCTGTCGAGCATGGCCTGCGGGTCGGGATAGCGCGATGCCTCGAAGTTGTGGCACCCCCATGCGTCGACGGGCCAGTAGTTCCAGTCTTGCACGATGTTGTCTACGGGGATGTGCAGGTCGCGGAACTTCTTCAGGTTGCTCTCGATGTCCTCGCTGCTCTGATAGCGCTCACGGCTCTGCCAGAAGCCGAGCACCCACTTTGGGTAGACAGGAGCCTTTCCCGTCAAGGTGCGATAGCCCGAGATGACCTCATCGATGTTCTGGCCGGCAATGAAGTAGTAGTCCATGTCGGGCGCCATCTCGCTCCAGATGCTCAGCTGGTTCTTCTCAGCCTCCGAACGTGGAGCGGCCACCCGCAGACCACAGTAAGACACGTCGCCGTCGGGTTGCCACTCTATGCGTATGGGTGTCTTCACCCCTTTCATGATGGGAGCCTCAAACTTATAGGCGTTTGGGTTCCATGCCGTACGCCATCGCTCGGGCACCACAAGTTTGCCGTCAATATAGATCTTCGTATAGCCGGCATAATAGAGGATAAACTGGTAGAAACTGCTCACCGCAGCCTCCACATAACCCTCATACACCACCTTCGAACCATTGAGGGCAAAGCCCTTGGGCAGGTTCTGTATGCCGCCGTTGTCGGTCTTCTTGCAAAGTTCCGAAGCCTCGGGCATGGCATATTCAAAGTAGATGCTGTCTTCGCCACGCACTATCTTCTGTCCGTCTTTGGCCACATATGTTCCTGTGAGCTGTCCCTCCTTGCCGTTTTTGTCGTAGAGCTTGAAGGCTCGGTTGAGCTGCAGGTAGTCGTCGGGCTTGCCCCACCGGCAGAAAGAATAAGAATCCCAAAGGATGCCATAGTTCTTGTTGGAGACCACAAAGGGCACGCTCACCTTGGTGTTATACTGAAAGAGGTCTTCGTTCTTGCCCTTCATGTTGAGTTCTTCGCTCTGATGCTGGCCCA
>CAVAXH010000114.1:0-7458 GCA_963592505.1 Bacteroidaceae bacterium | reverse complement strand
TTGTCAAAGCTGGCGTTGCGCGTGCCGGCTGCAGCTTGTCGAAGCAGTCGGTTGCGCGCGTCCGTCTAGAGATTGTCGAAGGTGAGGGGTTCCTCAGTCTTGTGCTTCTTCTCGCTGGAAGGATCCTGTGCTGCCGGCTGCGCCGTCGTCGGCTTCACGGTGACGGGGTTGCCATTTTCGTCGAGCACGATCTCTTGGTCAGTCACGAGTGTGCTGTCGCGCTCGAGCGAGGTGGAGTCGACCCGCGCTCTGGAGTAGTAGGGCTGACAGTCGTACATGTCGCGCGTGATGCTCTCGTCGTCGGGAGTCTGGAACTTGCCGTGATACTTGGCGAAGGCCGGGTCGTCCATCACCGCGTGGATGAAATATCCGCAGATGGGGAGAGCCGTCTTGGAGCCCTGGCCGAGTGCGCCTGTGCGGAAGTGGATGGAGCGGTATTCGCCGCCTACCCATGCACCCACCACGAGGTTGGGGCTCACGCCCATAAACCAGGCGTCGGAGTGATTGTTTGACGTACCGGTCTTGCCACCCCAGTCGGTGTCCTTAAACGAGTTGCCGGCATACTCGGCAGCGCCGAAGCTGAGCGAGGTGCCGCCACCGTCGTGTGTGCCGCTGAGGAGCAGGCGCTGCACGAGGTAAGCGCTCTTGTAGGGTATGACCTGGGTGGGTGTAGACTTCTCGGTGTAGACCTCGTTGCCGTCGCTGTCTACGATGCGTGTGACGAGCACCGGGTCGTGGTGCTGTCCGTTGTTGGCCACGGTGCAGTAGGCATTGGCCAGCTCAAGCAGGTTGACATCGCTCGAGCCGAGCGGCAGCGAAGGCTCTTCCTGCAGCGGACTCTTGATGCCCATCTTGTGGGCTGTGGCAGCAATGTTCTTGATGCCCAGTTCCTGTCCGAGGCGCACGGCGATGGAGTTGATACTCTTGGCGAAGGCACTCTTGAGGGGTATGGAGTCGCCGGAGAACGAGCCGTTGGCGTTGCTGGGCGCCCAGGTGGTCATCTCGTGTTTCTTCTTGTCGTAGACCTGCATGGAGAAATACTCGTCGCGCCGCTTGTCGCAGGGCGTCAGGCCCTCGTTCATGGCTTCGGTGTAGACGAAGAGCTTGAAGGTGGAGCCCGGCTGTCGCTGCGCCGTCACCTTGTCATATTTCCACGTCTTGAAGTCGATGTCGCCGACCCATGCCTTCACGGCGCCCGTCTGCGGCTCCATGGCCACCATGGCGCAGTGCATGAAGGTCACCATATACTTGATGGAGTCTTCGGAGGTCATCATCTTGGTGACGGTGCCCTTCTCATAGTCGAAGACCTTCACGGGGTGTTTCCACTCCTTATAATAATAGGCCACGGAGTCGGGCTGGCTGGGGAAGCGCGCCTGCAGCGCCTTGTAGAACGGCTGTCGCTCGGCAATGCCCTGCACGAAGTTGGGGATGACGTGGTGGTTCTCGTCCTGCCAGGGCTCCTGCCGCAGCCAGTTGGTGTCCTGTGTGCGGAAGATGCTCCAGTGGTTGTTGAAGTTCTTCTGCACGTTCTCCATCTGCTTCTTGGCAGCCTGCTCGGCATATTTCTGCAGGCGCGAGTCGAGGGTGGTGTAGATCTTCAGGCCAGAGCTGTAGAGGTCGTATCCGTTCTCGGTGCACCAGTCCTTGAGTTGGTCGGCCACGGCCTGGCGGAAGTAGAGCGCCTGTCCGTCGTAGTTCTCCTCGACCTTGAAGTCGAGGGTGATGGGCAGTGCCTTCAGCGAGTCGCAGGCGGCCTGCGACAGGTCGTTGTGAGTGCGCATGTTGTTGAGCACGGTGTTGCGGCGTGTGCGACTGCGCTCAGGGTTCGACTTGGGGTTGTAGGCTGTGGTGGCCTTGAGCATACCTACGAGCACGGCGGCCTCCTCAGTCTTGAGACTGTCGGGGGTGGTGTTGAAGTAGGTCTTTGCAGCTGTCTTGATGCCATAGGCGTTGGAACCGAAGTCGACGGTGTTGGCATACATGGTGAGGATCTCCTTCTTGTCGAAGATGGTCTCGAGCTTGGTGGCGATGATCCACTCCTTGCTCTTCACGATGAGGATCTTCAGACCGGGGATCTTTCCGAGCAGACCCGTGGAGTAGTTGGAGCGCACGCGAAACATGTTCTTGGCCAGCTGCTGGCTGATGGTGGAGGCACCGCGTCCGTCGTGGTGGAGCACGGCATCCTTCATCGCACCGAACACGCCGACGATGTCGACGGCCATTCCGCGCGGGCGGCTGTAGTAGCGCTCGTCCTCGGTGTCGATGAGTGCCTTGAAGAAGGCGGGAGCCACCTCCTCATATTTCACTGGTGTGCGGTTCTCGTTGAAGAACTTGCCGATGATTTTGCCGTCGGCGCTATAGATCTCCGAGGCCTGGCTGGTCTGCGGTGTGCTGATGCCCGAGAAGTAGCCCGGGCTCTTTCCGAAGAGCCACAGAAAGTTGATGTCGACTGCGCCGAGGTAGAGCATGAACGCCACGAACAGCGACACGAGGCCCACGAGGGTCTTGGTGTACCACGCCCGTCCCTTGTAGAGACTCTTGTACCAGGGCCAGAAGGCGCGCATCTTGCGCCAGCACCATCCGGCTATTGCCTTAATCTTTTTCATTGTCTGTCGGTCTGTGGTGGGCCATTGTTGCCACACCGGTTAACAATGTGCAAATATAGCAAATAAGTGTGTTATTGCACGTTGCTGAGTATGAAATTTAAGATATCTTCAATGTTTTCGGGTTCGAACCACTTGATGTCCGGGTCTTTCTTGAACCATGTGAGCTGTTTGCGCATGTAGCAGCGCGTGTTCGACTGTATCTGGCGGATGGCCTCGTCGAGGGGGATGCGTCCGTCGAAGTGGGCAAACAGCTCCTTGTAGCCCACGGTGTTGAGCGAGTTGAGACCGCGCAAGGGATAGACGCTGCGCGCCTCGTCGACGAGTCCGTCGCTGACCATCTGCAGCACGCGGCTGTTGATGCGCTCATACATCACCTCGCGCGGGCGGTTGAGTCCCACCTTGATGATGCGGAACGGGCGCTGCTTGCGGCTGTTGGTCCTGAAGGAGGAGTAGGGCTTGCCCGTCATGTGGCATATCTCGAGCGCATGCACCACGCGGCGCGGGTTGCAGCGGTCCACCACCTGCCAGTGTTCGGGGTCAAGGCGACGGAGCTCGTCGACGAGTGCCGGCAGCCCCTCGTCGGCCAGGCGTCGCTTCATCGTCTCGCGTGTGAGATCGTCGACGGTGGGTATGTCGTCGATACCCTTGCACACGGCGTCGATATACATCATGCTGCCTCCGGCCATCAGGCACGTGTCGTGCGCTGTGCCGTCCTCAGCACCACTGAAGAGGCGCTGCATAAGGTCCAGAGCATCACGCTCATACATGGCTGCGCTGTAGTAATCGTTGAGATGATGCGAGCCCACGAAGTAATGGTGCACGCGAGCCTGCTGCGCGGGCGTGGGGGCAGCGGTGCCAATGGGTATCTCGGCAAAGATCTGGCGCGAGTCGGCATTGATGACCGGTGTGGCGAGGCGCTGGGCCACCTGCAGGCACAGCTCGCTCTTGCCCACGCCGGTGGGGCCGAGAATGACGATGAGGTTCTTCATGAACAAAAAAACGGAGGGTCAGCCGCAGCAGCCCTCCAGTCTGAATGTGATGTCTTTCTGTTTTTTCTTTAAGTAAACAAAAGCGGCAGCGCCGTTATCTGATGATGCCGCGCTTTGACGACTCCACGAAGTCGAGGATATACTGCGTCTCGGGCGTCACCTGCAGTTCGCTCTTCACCTTCTTGATGCCCTCGGCCAGGATGCCCTCGCTGTAGATGGTGCGATAGGTGTTGTGGATGAGATCGATGAGGTCGTTGCTGAAGCCGCGGCGGCGCAGTCCGATGAGGTTGATGCCGGCATAGCGTGTGGGCTCCTTGCCAGCGATGATATACGGCGGGATGTCCTGGCTGAAGCGGCATCCGCCCTGTATCATGACATATCCGCCGATGTGGCAGAACTGATGGCAGAGCACGGTGGCGCTGATGATGGCGTTGTCGTCGACGGTGACCTCGCCGGCAAACTTGGTGGAGTTGCCGATGATGAGTCCGTTGCCCAGCACGCAGTCGTGTGCCACGTGCATGTTCTCCATGAGCAGGTTGTTGTTGCCCACCTTGGTGGTACCCTTCGAAGCGGTGCCTCGCGAGATGGTGACGTTCTCACGGATGCTGTTGTTGTTGCCCACCTCGCAGATGGTGTGCTCGCCGCGGAACTTCAGGTCCTGCGGTTTGGTGGAGATGCTGGCACCGGGGAAGAACTCGTTGTCCGAGCCGATGCGTGCGCCGACGTTGATGGTGACGCTGTTCTGCAGCACGTTGTTGTCGCCCAGCACGGTGTCGCGGTCGATGTAGCAGAAGGGGCCAATGATGTTGTTGTCACCCAGTTTGGCTTCGGGGTGAACGTATGCCAAGGGACTTATCTGGTTCATAAGATATGTGTATCTATAATAAGGTGTATGGTTATTTGTTCTTGATGATTTGCGCGGTGAAGGTGGCTTCAGACACCACGTGGTCGCCCACAAACATATATCCCTTCATGGAGCTGATGCCGTGGCGCACGGGTCCCAGCAGCTCCACACGGAAGAGGAGCGTGTCGCCGGGTATGACCTTGTGGCGGAACTTCACGTCGTCGATCTTGAGGAAGTAGGTCGACCACTTCTCGGGTTCGTCGAGCTGGCTGAGCACCAGCAGTCCGCCACACTGTGCCATTGCCTCGATCTGCAGCACGCCGGGCATGACGGGCTCGTTGGGGAAGTGGCCCTGGAAGAAAGGCTCGTTGGCGGTGACGTTCTTCACGCCGACGATGCTTGTGGCACCCATGGCCACCACCTTGTCGATGAGCTGCATGGGGTAGCGGTGGGGCAGCAGCTGGCGTATGCGCACGTTGTCCATGAGCGGCTCGTCGTTGGGGTCATAGATCGGCGCCTGCACCTCGTGCTTGCGTATCTCCTTGCGCATGAGTCGCGCAAACTTGTTGTTGATGGTGTGTCCGGGGCGTGTGGCGATGATGCGTCCCTTGATGGGCTTGCCGATGAGGGCCATGTCGCCGATGATGTCGAGCAGCTTGTGGCGCGTGCACTCGTTGTCCCACATGAGCGGCTTGTGCTGTATGTAGCCGATCTTTGTGGCGTCCATGTGGGGCACCTTGAGCAGGTCGGCGAGCTTGTCGAGCTGTGTCTGCTCGACCTCGCGCTCGTAGATGACGATGGCGTTGTCGAGGTCGCCGCCCTTGATGAGGTTGGCCTCGAGCAGCGGCATGATGTCGCGCACGAAGACAAAGGTGCGGGCGGGTGCTATCTCGGTGATGTAGCTGGCGATGTCGTCGAGCGTGGCAAACTGGCTGCTGACGAATTTGGACTGGAAGGAGCACATGGCCGTGATGGAGAACTGCTCATCGGGGAGGATGGTGATGCACGATCCTGTCTGGTCGTCGCGCACCTCGATCTTCTTTCGGATGATGTAGTAGTCCTTGGGTGCGCTCTGCTCCACGATGCCCACCTCATTGATCTTCTCGACATAGGGCTGTGCCGATCCGTCGAGGATGGGGAACTCGGGTCCGTTGACCTGTATGAGACAGTTGTCGATGCCGAGGGCGTAGAGTGCTGAGAGGCCGTGCTCTACGGTCGACACCCTGACGTCGCCCACCTGCAGCACGGTGCCGCGCTGTGTGTCGCCGACATTCTCGGCGATGGCGTCGATGACGGGCTCTCCGGGCATGTCGATGCGCTGTATCTTGTAGCCAGTGTTTTCCGGGGCAGGGTTAAACGTCACGGTAAGGCTCAGTCCGGTGTGCAGTCCTTTGCCGAAGAGCGAGAAACTGCCGGCGAGTGTGGTTTGCTTTGCTGTATCCATCTGTGTGAGTTTACTTTTGTTTTTTCAATTCTTCTACCTCTTTCTGCAGTGCGCAGAGCTGTTTGTAGATGTCGGGCAGGCGCTGGAAGATGGCCTGGCTCTTGAAGTAGGGCAGCTTCTGCATGGGCGGTGTGCCGATGAGCGTCTGGTTGCTCTCGAGCGAGCTGGGCACGCCCGACTGTGCACCGAGGAACACCTTGTCGCCGATGGTGATGTGCCCGGCGATGCCGACCTGTCCGCCAAACATGCACCACTGTCCGACCTTGGTGGAACCGGCTATGCCCACCTGTGCTGACATGACGGTGTTCTCGCCGATGTCGGTGTTGTGGGCAATCTGCACGAGGTTGTCGAGCTTCACGCCGCGGCGCACATAGGTGGAGCCCATGGTGGAGCGGTCCACACAGGTGTTGGCGCCGATCTCCACGTTGTCCTCGATGGTGACGATGCCGATCTGCGGGATCTTGTCGTACTGTCCGGTCTCCATGTTGGGTGCGAAGCCGAAGCCGTCGGCACCGATGACGCTGCCGGCGTGGAGGATGACATGGCTGCCGATCTTGCAGCCGTGGTAGACGACGGCATGGGGATAGACGGTGCAGCCCTCGCCGAGGGTCACCCCGTCGCCGATGACGGCATGGGGATAGATCTGGCATCCGTCGCCGATGACGGCCCCTTCGCCGATGTAGGCAAAGGCGCCCACATAGACGTCGTCGCCCAGCTTGGCGCTGTCGGCCACGAAGGCGAGGCTGTCGATGCCTTTCTTCTGCGGCTTGGCGGCCTCATACATCTGCAGCAGGCGTGCCACGCAGTCGCGTGCGTTGGCCACCCGGATGAGTGTGGGTTTGACGGGCTCGTCTATGGAGATGGTGTCGTCCACAAGCACGATGCTGGCCTGTGTGTCGGTGAGGTAGTGTGCATATTTGGCATTGGCCAGGAATGCAATGGATCCCGGCACGCCCTCCTCGATCTTTGCGAAGGAGCTGACTTTTACATTTTCGTCGCCCACGATGTTGCCACCGATGAACTGGGCTATTTGCTTTGCTGAAAATTCCATTTTGCAGTCGGTTGAAATATTTTTGCAAATATAGCAAATAAAATCGGAACAAAGGCGAAAATACGCTTTAATTATCGCAAAGGCATGGTTTTCGGGGTCTAAAAATCAGTTTTCATGCTCAGAAAGGTGGATGCGGATTTAGGGAATGGATGTTTTTTGGCGGAGGAGGGACGGTTTTTTTATAAGGGGAGATGGGATTCGTGTGACGGCGGAGGGATGATTTTCGTGTGGCGAAGGGATGGATTGGGGTAGTGCGCGAGCCGACGCGGTGTTTTTTTATTAACAACAGATTACACAAATTACACAGAAGGCTACGCGGTGATGTTTTTACCGGATGATGCGGATTACACAGAAGGCGCAGGCTTCGCCTACGCTGGGCTCCGCGGTGATGTTTTTATTAACACCGGATGACAAGGATGTCCATTGTGCGAGCCGACGCGGTGGATTTTAATTAACACCGGATGGTAAAGATGTCCGTTGCGTGAGCCGATGCGGGCTGAAAGCCCAGCAATTACCCAGCCCAG
>CAVAXH010000113.1:0-7486 GCA_963592505.1 Bacteroidaceae bacterium | reverse complement strand
CAGTACGGCCGAGCCAAGGATGACCACGGCGAGGATGGCGAAACAGATGATATGCGCTAAACTATAACTTGCCATAGTCGTTATTTGGTTTTAGTGTTAAACTCTCCGATGGTGAGCGGTGCACCTCCGTCGATGAGGTTGGGCAGCGAGCCGCCCTCGTAGACCTCCTTGTCGAGGTGGAGCACCAGCTTGCTGCGGTCGAAGACCGCGTTCTCGAAGTCGTTGGTGAAATGGATGGCGTCGAAGTTGCAGGCGTTGACGCAGAGCTGGCAGAACATGCAGTCGCCCAGGTCGTAGATATAGTCGTCGAGCACCTTGCTCTTCTTGCCCGTCTCCTCATTGGTCTCCATGTGCGACACGATCTTGATGGTGTCGTTGGGGCAGGCCTTCTCACACATGGTGCAGGCCGTGCACTTGTAGTCACCGACGCTGAGACCGCGCTTGGCAGCCTGCGGGTCGTCGAGGCTCTCCACGCGGCTGAAGACGAGGCGTCCGCGGTGGCGTGGGCTCACGTGCAGTGTGGTCTTGCGGTTCTCAGGATACTGCTCGGTGGACTTCGGCGTGAAGTATTCCTTCATGGTCACCTTCAGGCCGGTAGCCAAGGTCTTCACAGCGTCCTTTATACCGCCAAAATATGATTCAGACATATTTGTTGATGTTTTTGTTTACGTTAAAATGGTCCATGATTTTTAAAGCGTCAGGCCAAGGGCCACGCAAGCCGTCATGACGATGAGCGTGACCAGCATGAACGGCATGATGTACTTCCACTCGAGCACGAGGATGTGGTCGATGCGCAGGCGCGGGAAGGTCCAGCGCACCCACATCAGGATCCAGATGACGGCGAGTGTCTTGCCGATGAACCAGACGAAGCCGGGGATGTAGTTCATCACCGTGTCGAAGCCGTCGACACCGATGTTGAGCGGTGCCCATCCTCCGAGGAAGATGGCTGCAGCCAGACCCGAGATGACCACGAGGTTGAGGTACTCGGCGAGATAGAAGTAGCCGAAGCCCATACCGCTGTACTCGGTGTGGTAGCCGGCGGTCAGCTCGCTCTCGGCCTCAGCCAGGTCGAACGGGCCACGGTTGGCCTCGGCGTTGCCGGCGATGAGGAAGATGCAGAAGGCCACGATGGCGGGGATGTGTCCCTGGATGATGAGCCACTTCCACGGGCCCGTCTGTGCCTCCACGATGCCGCTGAGCTGCATGGTGCCGCAGAGCACCACGGCCGTCACCATGCAGAGTCCGAGCGACATCTCATAGGAGATCATCTGCACGGCACCACGCATGGCACTGAGCACCGAGTACTTGTTGTTGGAGCCCCATCCGGAGAGGATGACGCCCAGCACGCCGATGGAGCTGATGGCGGTGATCATGAACACGCCGACGTTGAAGTCGAGCACCTGTGCGCCCTTGTTCCACGGCAGGAAGGCGAAGGTGCCCACGCTGGCCATGATGGTGAGGCAGGGTGCGAGTGCATAGAGCAGCTTGTCGGACCGGTCGACGCCGAAGATCTCCTTGATGAGCATCTTCAGCACGTCGGCCATGACCTGGAACACGCCCCAGGGACCCACACGCATGGGGCCGAGACGGCACTGGAACCAGGCACACACCTTACGTTCAAAGAATATCATGAACATGGCGATGAGGGCATAGATAGTCAACACTATCACGCCGACGAGGACACATTCAATAAGGATTGACCAGAAATCGCCGAGCCCGAGGGTCTGTCGGAGAAGGTTGTCAAACCATGTTGTTACTATTTTGAAGTCAAACATCTGTTCGAATGTTTTGTATTAACTTGATTACCTTACTATATTATTAGCGGTCGAGGTCGGGGATGACGAAGTCGATGGAGGCTCCGGTAGCCACGAGGTCGGCCACCTTCTGTCCGCGCAGCATCTTGTCGAACGCACCGGCGAAGGTGAGGCCCATGGGGCGCATCTTCAGTCGGTAGGGGCTCTTGTCGCCACGGCTGTCGAGGTAGACGCCGAACTCGCCGGCACCGCCCTCCACGCTGGTGTACCACTGTCCCTCGGGCACCTTGATGATGGGCTTCTGCTTGATGTAGAAGTCGCCCTCGGGGATGTTGTCGATGAGCTGTTCGATGATGTCGAGACTCTGGTAGATCTCCTTGATGTGGATCATGTAGCGCTCCATAGAGTCGGCACCGGTGCCAGTGATCTCCTTCCACTCCACCTTGTCGTAGCAGGCGTAGGGATGGTTCTTGCGCACGTCGTTGTGCCATCCGGCAGCACGTCCGGCAGGACCGGTGACACCATAGTCGACACAGTCTTCGAGGTTCATGTATCCCACTCCCTCAAGACGCTTGTGCGTGATGACGTTGTCGCCGAAGACATCGAGATACTCCTGCACCATGGGACGCATGTACTTGCAGAAGGTCTTCGTGTTCTGCACGAAGTTGGGGTCGATGTCGGCCTGCAGTCCGCCGATGCGGTAGTAGTTCTGTATGAGTCGGCCGCCGGTGGTCTCCTCGATCACGTTGAGCAGGTGCTCACGGTCGCGCATGCAGTAGAGGAAGGCGGTGAGCGCCGACAGGTCCTGTGCACATGTGCCGAGGAAGAGCAGGTGGTTGTTGATGCGCTGCATCTCGTCCATGATGGTACGGATGTACTGTATGCGGTCGGAGAGCTCCACGCCCATGGCCTCCTCGATGACGCTGACGAGGGCATGGCGGTGGTGCATGGCGCAGAGGTAGTTGAGACGGTCGGTGAAGGCCAGTGTCTGCGGATAGGTCATGCTCTCCATCATCTTCTCCATGCCGCGGTGTATGTATCCGAGGTGGGGATAGACGTGCTTCACGGTCTCGCCGTCGACGACGGTCTGCAGGCGCAGCACGCCGTGTGTGGACGGGTGGTTGGGACCGAAGTTCATCACGAAGTCGTCCTCATCGAAGAGGCGGTGCTTCGTCTCCACGAGTTCGCCGTCCTTGGTGAGGTTCCACTCAGAGGTCCAGTCGCTCTCGGGCTCGTCGGTCATGGGGAACTGGTTTTTCTCCGGGCTCATGTCGAAGTCCTTGCGGAGGGGCCATCCCTCAAAGTCGTTGCGCATGAAGAGGCGGCGCATGTCGGGATGTCCGAGGAACTTGATGCCGAGGAAGTCGTAGACCTCGCGCTCGAGCAGGTTGGTGGATGCCCACACATGGTAGACCGAGGGGATGACATATTCGTCGCCCACCTGCTTGGCCAGCTGCTTCACGCTGATGCGCTCGTGCGTCTGGGTGTTCTCGAGGATGTAGATACATCCGAGCCCCTCCTCTGCACCGAAGTCTTCACCGACGATGGTGACAAGGTAGTCGAAATGCTTCTCTGTCTTCAACTTCTTCATTTCTGCGAGGAAGTTGTCAAAGCCGAATTCAATGTTGTTCAGTTTCATTTCTTATACCTTATTTATTTATTAACCTTATACTGTTCGCCCTCGGCAGCCAGTGCGTCGAGTTCGCGTCCGAGCGCCTCCACGGCCTCCTGGTTGGGCGAGTTCTTCACGATGATGGGCTCCTTGCCACCGATCTTGGCACCCGAGAAGTTCTCGTTTGACAGTCCGTGCAGACCGCCCAGGCTCATGCTGGTGGCTTTCTCCTCGCTGGTCATCTTGTGGTTGGCTCCGCCGAAGAACTTCTCGACCTTCACCTTACGCTGCAGCTGCATCATGCCGTAGAGGATGGCCTCGGGGCGCGGGGGGCAGCCGGGGATGTAGACGTCGACGGGCACAATCTCGTCGATGCCGCGCACCACGCTGTAGCTCTTCTTGAACGGTCCGCCGGAGATGGTGCATCCGCCCACGGCCACTACATACTTGGGCTCGGCCATCTCGTCGTAGAGACGCTTGAAGACGGGGGCCATCTTGTTGGTGATGGTGCCGGCACACATGATGAGGTCGGCCTGTCGTGCCGAGTTGCGCGTCACCTCGAAGCCGAAGCGCGAGAAGTCGTAGCGGGCGCAGCCCACGGCCATAAACTCGATGCCGCAGCAAGAGGTGCCGAAGGTGAGCGACCAGAGCGAGTTGCTTCGACCCCAGTTGATGGCCTGGTCGAGGCTGCCGAGCACCACGTTGACGCCGCCATCGTTGAGCTGGCGTGCTATGTCCTCAAGGGTGCCGTTGTCCTTAAACTCTTCGTAAGGAATGCTTTTGATGTGTGGTTTTCTTACTTCCATTCGAGCGCTCCTTTCTTCCAGGCATAAGCCAGACCAAATACCAAAACAAGCAGGAAGAAGCCGATGCTCACGAGAGCATAGGGACCCACTCCTGCTGCAACATACTGCTTGACAGCCACTGCCCAGGGATAGAGCAGCACGGTCTCGATGTCGAACATCAGGAAAAGGATGGCAAACAGATAGTAGCCCACACTCATGGGCAGCCAGCTGCTTCCGCGTGTGGGGATACCACACTCGAAGGGCTCACCTTTCACCGGATTGTAGGAACGGGGACCAATCAGCTTGGCCACGACGTAAGCGCCGCCGACCAAGGTCAAGGCCGTCAATACAACGGTAATCAACAAAGTGAAATTCATAAATTTATAACGTTATTTGAATAATCTGTCAATGTTTGCTTAAGCGTAGGCAAAGGTACTGACTTTTTCGTTAACATTATAATATTTTAGGGAAAAATATGCCGATATGTTTACAACATTTTGCCGTGAAGGGGCACAGCCGCGGTCACCGCGCCCTCCGCCGCCCCCATGCTTTGCCGCCAGCGCCTCGATTTTATTGGCATGCGGACACGCATAAGTAAAATTCTTTTTTTACCTTTGCAGCCAAATTGCAAAACCACATGAAGAAGAGAACGCTCATCATCGTCTTGTTGCTCCTGCTGGCCGTGCTGCCCAGCGGCGCCGTGCTCAAGGAGCGCAACCTGGCCGGCACGCTGGCCATGCTGCGCATCGAACTGACCGAATACCGGCAGAAGCTGGAGAACGAGACGGAGTCGCAGAAAGACCAATACACGCTGGTGATGAACCAGCTGCTCTCCACCGTGAACAAGAGCCAGCAGAACGCCATCATGCTCTACTCGCAGAAGACCGGCTACGTGTTTGACCTGACCTATGCCTGCCACGAGGCCACCGAACAGTACAAGACGTTCAAGAACACCGTGGCGCCCTTCCGCTCGCATGTGCAGAACGCCGACGTGGAGATAGCCCGCTTCGACAGCCTCATCACCGACCTCAGCACGATGTACACCACCAGCCTGTCGGCACAGAGCCGCACCGACCGCAACGTGTGCCTCACGCTGGCCATCTACATACGCCGCACGCTCAACGAGAACCGCTCGCAAAACCAGCAGTACATCACCCTCTACAACTCCACCGAGCAGCGGCTGAAAAACCTCAACGACTACGCCAACAAGCGCTACCGCGAGATACAGAACAGCATCTTCACCAACAGCGGCGAAGACTTCGTGACGCTCGTGAAGAACCTGCGGTCGGCCGTCAAGGAGACCACCGAGACCGTGATGGAGAAATACAAGCCCACCAACAAGTACCGGTCCGACTGGGACAGCCGCATCATCCTCATGCTGCTGGCCATCATCGCCTTCTACGGCGTGCTGGCAGCCAGCAGCGGCTACCTCGTGGTGCGCTTCGTGGTGACGCGCCTCATCAGGCGCAAGCGGGCCGCCTCGCTGCTGCGCTGGCTCTTCGGCGACAAGGGCGGTGAGGCAGCCCAGGAGAGCTTCCGCTCGAAGCGCATGTGCATCGTGCTGGCGGCCGCCGTCATCATCTTTGCCGCCACGCTCGGCGTGGTGCGCGTGTCCATCGCACAGAACTTCCTCATCATGGCCTCCGGCCTGCTCGTGGAGTATGCCTGGCTCATGGGCGTCATCCTGATGTCGCTGCTCATCCGCCTCGACGGCTCGCAGATACGCCACGGCCTGCGCATCTATGTGCCCATCATGGCCATCTGCTTCATCGTCATCACCTTCCGCGTGGTGCTCATCCCCAACATCGTGACGAGCATCGTGCTGCCCTTCCTGCTGCTCTTCAGCACCCTGTGGCAGTGGGGTGCGCTGCGCCACAACAAGGCCGGCCTGCCGTCGTCCGACGTGTTCTACGCCTGGGTGTCGCTCTCCGTGTTCCTCGCCGCCGACGTGGCCTCGCTCATCGGCTACACGCTGCTGGCCGTCGAGATGCTCATCTGGTGGACCATGCAGCTCACCTGCATCCTGACCATCACCTGCTTCTCCAACCTGCTGAAGCGCTATGGCAACCACCCCAACCGCCGCTTCTTCGACGACAACACACCCGTCAGCCGCACATGGTTCTTCCGCTTTGTCTATGGCGCCGTGGCACCCATCATGGCCACGCTGTCCATCCTGCTCAGCATCTACTGGGCGGCCGACGTGTTCAACCTCAGCGACACGTCGTGGGAGCTCTTCAACCGTCCGCTCATCGACACCACCAAGCTGACCTTCAGCATCATGAAGGCTGTGCAGGTGACCACGTTGTTCTTCCTGGCCTCATACATCAACAAGGTGTCGATCCACTTACTCTACTATCACCTCACCAACCTCGAGCAGCGCCATGCCAAGGAGGAGAAGCGCAAGCCCAGCCAACAGGCCGTGACGAGCCGCATTGCCATGTGGCGCAACGTCATACAGGTGCTGGTGTGGGGCACGTGGATCCTCATCACGATGATCATCTTCAACATCGACAACTCGTGGATCGTGGCCATCTCGGCCGGTCTGTCCACCGGTATCGGTTTCGCCATGAAGGACATCCTCGAGAACCTCTACTACGGCATCTCGCTCATGGCCGGACGCATCAAGGTGGGCGACTACATCTCCATCGACGGCACCAAGGGCACGGTGAAGGCCATCTCCTACACCTCCACCACCATCGAGGCGCTCGACGGATCGGTCATCGCCTTCCAGAACTCGCAGCTGTTCTCCAAGAACTACAAGAACCTCACGCGCAACCACGGCAACGTGCTCTCCGTCATCCCCATCGGCGTGGCCTATGGCTCCAACCTGGCCGAGGTGAAGCAGACGGTCAACGATGCCGTGCTGCCGCTCAACAAGCCGGGCTACATCAAGTACATCAAGGTGGTGCTGGTGGGCTTCGGCGACAACTCGGTCGACTTCAAGATCCTGGCGTGGGTCGACTCGCGCAAGCAGACCTATGCCGAGAGCGACATCATGGAGGCGGTCTACAATGCCTTCAACGAGAAGAACATCGAGATACCGTTCCCGCAGCGCGACATCCACATCGTGTCCGACACGGCTCACCTCGTGCCGCCCTCAAAGACATCGCCCATCCAGCATGCCGACTCGCTCGAGGAGGCCGAGGGCATGCTGCACGGCAGCAAGTGACCGCGGGCCTGCCGGGCAGGGTGTTCAAAATTCATAAAAACAGTGCATGATTTTCAAGCGAATAGTTAGCATAACTCATTGAGTATCGGCAACCATTTTGTTGCTAATTGTGTTAGTGCGTGAGCCGACGCGGGCTGAAGGCCCAGCAATTACCCAGCCCAGGGCA
>CAVAXH010000112.1:0-7528 GCA_963592505.1 Bacteroidaceae bacterium | reverse complement strand
CTCCAGTCCTAGAGCCTTAACACTCCAGTCCTAAGGCCCTAACACTCCAGTCCTAAGGCCCAAAGGACTGCAGTACAAAGGCCGTAGGACTGCAGTGCAAAGGCCGAAGGACTGCAGTTCTACGGTCTACCCTAGGTGTCACAACAAAAAAGGCGTATAGGTCCAAAAAACGAGGGCTGCATCCAGTGATGCAGCCCTCGCCCGTCTTGTTTTGTTCATGCCGTGCCGTTCATGCTGTGGCGTATGAACGGCGCGGTGCAACGGTCAGTGTCATGCAGACACGCCAGGGGCTTATTCGATGGCAGTCTTGCTGACGGTGATGCCGTCTTCGGCGGTGTCGGTGATGGTGGCGCTGCCGCCATTGTTCACACCGGCGATGGCAGTCACCGAAGCCTCGCCGCGGCGAGCGGCATAGTAGCCGGTAACGGTGGTGTTCTCAGCCTTGCAGCCAGTGATGGTGGCAGTGCCCACCACGCGGCCCACGAAGCCAGCTGTGAAGCCCGACTCGTTGGCGACCGAGATGTTGTGGATGTTGCTGTTCTTCACGGTGCAGTTGGTGAGCGTCACGCTCTGTCCGCTTGCCAGGAAGCCCACAAAGGCAGCCACACTCTGCACGCCGCAGACATCTGCATTCTCCACAGTGACGTTCTCCATCACGATGGGTCCGTCCTGAGAAGCGCCGACAATCACGCCAGCATAGCCGTGGTCGGGATCCAGACACTTGACGGTGACATCCTTGACGGTGAAGTTCTTGATGGTGAAGCCACCGTTCGGGAAACCGATAAGGCCTGCAGCAGCACCGCCCTCGTCATTGCTTGTCATCACGAGGTTGGTCAGGCTGTAGCCCTGGCCGTCGATGAGCTGTGTGGAAGTGCCGTGTGTGCCGTAGCCCAGGCAGCCCACTTCGTGTCCGCCAAAGTCGAGGTCGGCCGTCAGCGTGATGTTCTTTGATCTGGCCGAGTTCTTGACGATCCAAGCCCACTCAGAAGCCTTCGAGATGAGGTAAGCAGTGCCGTCTTCGCTGACAGCAGGCTCGTCCACGCTCACGCCGTCCCAGATCTCATGGTTGTACTCGCCCTCGTAGGCCGGGTCGATCTTCACGGTGAATGTGGTGTTGCCGGCGAGGATGTTACCGACGATGTTGGTGCGGTAGTTGCGCTGGATGGGCAGGTTCTGCAGACCGTCCTTCAGCACGATGGCTTCGCCTGTCTCGGGCTTGAAGGTGAAGGCAGCCTCCACGACGGTCTTCTCGGCGCCCGTAGTCTCCTCGTTGGGCAGCACGTAGCACATCGACAGATAGTTGTAGTCCTCCTTGGTGCCGTCGTTGTCGAGGTCCACGCTCAGCTTCTCCGTGGGGATGGCTGCCGAGGTGTAGCTGACGTCGGCGCTGCCTGCCACTGTGCCGTCGAGCACGTTGAGCTTGGTGGCGGCGTTCTTGATGGTGACAGAAGACTCCGTGACCACGGTGCCTGCGGCTTCGGCAGCCTCCTTGTCAGCGTCGGTGTTGCCCACGTTGATCTGTGCAAACGGGCGGGTGAGGGTCACGCTCTCCGAGGTGTTGCCCGTGACGGTGATCTCCACGGTCTTGAAGAAGGCGTCGCGGCTCTCGTCGTTGTTGGCGCCGGCGTAGTCGACGGTCACGCTCATGTCATCGCCGACGGTGTAGGCCGTGCAGTTGCTGTTCTGTGCCCAGAAGGCCACCTTGTAGGTCTGTCCCTTGGCGAGGGCGAGGGTCACGTTGTGGCCTGTGAGCAGGTCAGTGGCGGCCTCTTTGGTCAGCGCCTGTGTGGCGATGATGTTGCCGTCCTTGTCAAACACGCGGTAGGTCAGCTGGTCGGTCTGTGTGCCGTCGCTGATGGCGCGGGTCTGGCGCACGTTGGCCTTGGTGTCGGCACTGATCTTGAACGATACCAATGCCTGCTCGTTGGCCGACTGCTCCTCAAAGTCGTTGCTTGAGCAAGATGCTGCCAGCATCATAACCGATGCGGCTGCCATACTGTAAACAAACTGTTTTTTCATCTTACTTGTGGTTTTAAGTGATTATAGGTTTTTCTTTGTCTCTCTGCTTCTATGTCGTGAGATTACTCGCCGAAGGCCACTGTGCCGTCAACGACGACGGTGGCATTCTCGCCCTCCACGTTCCAGAGTGTGTTTCCGCTGATTTCACCGGCTACGAAGCCTTCCTCGGTGCAGTTGTTGAGCACCACCTTGTAGTTGCCTCCGGTGTTGAGCTGGCTGTCGATCTCGATGGCAGCCTTGCCCTTACCCTCGGGAATGTCGGTAGCCTTGAAGGTGCAGTCGTTGAATGTGGCCACCTGGTTCATGCCAGCTGCCTCGTTGTAGACCTTCACGGCCTTGCCCATCGTCTCGAAGGTGCAGGTGTTGAAGGTGAGGTTCTGTGAGCCGTAGGTCCAGATGCAATACTCGTAGGAAGCCTCCTTGAATGTGCACTTGTCGAATGTTGCCGTTGTGGCATAGATCGTCGGCTTGCCCTCGATGACACAGTTGCTGTAGGCTACGCTGTTTGCGTGCTGTATGCCGACGTAGTTGTCGGTGCTGTTCTTGTAGGTGAGGTTCTCAAACGTGACGTCCAGGCCGCTGTAAGTCACGGCAGCGTTAGCCTCGATCACGGCGCTCTGCGTCTCGCCCTTGATGGTCACGCCGTTGGCCACGGTGGTGGGCAGCGTGAAGGCGTCGGTGCCTGTAAGGGTGATGATGGCGTTAGGTGTCATGGCAGCCGTAGCCAGTTCGTCAGATGTGGCCACGGTGAACGTCGGGGCCAGCGTCGGGTTGTACTCGCCCTCGTAGGCCGGGTCGATCTTCACGGTGAATGTGGTGTTGCCGGCGAGGATGTTACCGACGATGTTGGTGCGGTAGTTGCGCTGGATGGGCAGGTTCTGCAGACCGTCCTTCAGCACGATGGCTTCGCCTGTCTCGGGCTTGAAGGTGAAGGCAGCCTCCACGACGGTCTTCTCGGCGCCCGTAGTCTCCTCGTTGGGCAGCACGTAGCACATCGACAGATAGTTGTAGTCCTCCTTGGTGCCGTCGTTGTCGAGGTCCACGCTCAGCTTCTCCGTGGGGATGGCTGCCGAGGTGTAGCTGACGTCGGCGCTGCCTGCCACTGTGCCGTCGAGCACGTTGAGCTTGGTGGCGGCGTTCTTGATGGTGACAGAAGACTCCGTGACCACGGTGCCTGCGGCTTCGGCAGCCTCCTTGTCAGCGTCGGTGTTGCCCACGTTGATCTGTGCAAACGGGCGGGTGAGGGTCACGCTCTCCGAGGTGTTGCCCGTGACGGTGATCTCCACGGTCTTGAAGAAGGCGTCGCGGCTCTCGTCGTTGTTGGCGCCGGCGTAGTCGACGGTCACGCTCATGTCATCGCCGACGGTGTAGGCCGTGCAGTTGCTGTTCTGTGCCCAGAAGGCCACCTTGTAGGTCTGTCCCTTGGCGAGGGCGAGGGTCACGTTGTGGCCTGTGAGCAGGTCAGTGGCGGCCTCTTTGGTCAGCGCCTGTGTGGCGATGATGTTGCCGTCCTTGTCAAACACGCGGTAGGTCAGCTGGTCGGTCTGTGTGCCGTCGCTGATGGCGCGGGTCTGGCGCACGTTGGCCTTGGTGTCGGCACTGATCTTGAACGATACCAATGCCTGCTCGTTGGCCGACTGCTCCTCAAAGTCGTTGCTTGAGCAAGATGCTGCCAGCATCATAACCGATGCGGCTGCCATACTGTAAACAAACTGTTTTTTCATCTTTCTTCCAGTTTTTAGAATGTTAGACATTTTTGGGTTTATTTCGTTTTCTAGTAAATCAAGTTGTATTCGCCGTCGTAGTCGGCCTTTATGCCTATGCCGTCCGTGGTGTTCTGGGTGAGAAATGCGCCCCTCACGATGGTGTGGTGGCTGCGCTTGAGCGGCACGTTGATGGGGGCGCTCGTAGACAGCAGGGTGCCGTTGGTGTCGTAGATGGCCATTTGCACGGTGACCTCTGTGGCCAGGTGGTTTACAAACACATAGTCGAAGCCGAGCGATGCCTCGTTGCTGTTCAGCTGTGTGATGCGGCCGCTGAAGCTGACACCGGTGGCCGAGTCGACGGGCTTGTCGGTGAAGAGGTTGAAGCTGCAGGGCATGAATCCGTAGTAGTAGAACACGAGGCGGTAGTCGTCGAGCGCCGGCATGCGTGTTGCCGATGCCAGTGCCTTCTGCGTCTGCTTCTTTAGGAATGTCGTGACATCATTGGTGACAAACTCAAACTTTGCCAGCGGCCGCTCCATCTCTATGGTGGCTTCGGCGGTGGTCTCGTCGTCACGGCAGTCGGGGGCTATGCTGAGGGTGGCCGTCCCACGGAAGGCGTCGCGGTAGTCGGTGTTGCCGGTGTGCGGCCTGTTGAGCACGATCTCGTGGAAGTCGGCAGCCGAGTAGAAGGCGTGCTGCCCGCCGTGCTCGCTGTCGAGATCGGCCCACACGGCCACGGTGTATTGTCCCACAGGCGCGTCGATCTTCAGGTCGGCATCGTAGCCGTCGGCCACGTCGCGGGTGAACACATACTCCTTGTAGCCGGCGTCAGCGTCGGCCACACTCTCCTTTCCGGTGGGGTAGAGGCGCACGGTGTAGCGCATCTCGCCCTGTGTGAGGCAGGTGGTGGCCGCTATCTTTGCCGGGCTTTGCATGCCGACGGTCTTTTCCAGCTGAGGCATGGCCGTGCTGAAGCGCAGGTGGAGCCATGTGGTCACATGGGTGGGTGTCTCGGGAAACTCATGCACATCGCAGGACACAAGCACCGTCAGCACTGCTGCCATGAGGAGCAGGACCGACATGCACCGCTGCAGGGTGTGCGCTATGTGTCGTAACGGCTGTTTCATTTTATTCCCCCTTTATAATAAGGATTGTCAGGTCTATAGGTTCTCGCGTGGTGTGCTTCTTCTTGTCTTGCGTCTCGGTGTCAAGGTCTGTGTGGCAGGCTTCGGTGCTTCCGCGTCTTGTCAGTGGTCCTCCCGCTCTCTGATCATTGCGACTTTATGGAAGCGTTGCTCTGGATCTGTGGGAAACGGTAGCAGACGGAGAGCGACAGCTGGTCGAGTCCGAAGTAGGTCTTCCGCTCGGTGGCCACGAGCAGGTTGGCGTGGTCGTTGGTAAACTTGTCGTGGTGCAGGTGGTACACGCCGGCTCCCACGTTCACCTCAATGCTCCACCGGCTCGTGCGCCCCATCGGCAGGCGGTAGCCCACCTGCAGTCCGCCTCCCAGCGCCGGATGGTCGCCGCCCTGGTCTTGCGTGCGGTACTGTCCTTCGAAAGCCACGTTGTAGCAGGCCACTCCCGCGTGTATGCCGGCGAAGAAACCGTTGTTGGTGGCGCCGGGCCAGTATCTCACGCCGGGATAGGCCGACAGTGTGCGGTATTTGCGGTTGAATTGGAAATAGTTCCAGGCAGAGTACATCACGGGCAGGTCCACCGACAGATGTCGGCCCACGTCCACCTCCACCTCTGCGTTGGCCACGGCGAAAGCCCATGCCACGGCGTTGGTCTTCAGGTAGATGCTGCGCTGCCACGGCTGGTGCGCACACTGAGTGCTTGGGGTAACATCGGTCGTTGCCTCATCCGTCTGGGCGTACACAGCTTGGCCTGTGCCCGTCAGCGCTCCAATCATGCAAATCATGCTCAGTAACGATCGTGTCATTCTTTGCGCGAAGCCCCCCGGTTTTTAGGTTGTTTTTAGATTATCGGTTGCAAATGTAATACATGTTGCGAAACTTATCCCCCTTGAAGTGTTAATCTTTATTAACCCGAGTTTTTTGTTGTGAGATCATAAGGGGTGTTGACATTCTTCCCCATTCCTCTCGTCTCGCCAAAAAGTATATTCCCGGCATTTTGTAAGAATATGGCCATTTTTTTAAAAAAATATCCTATCTTTGCAATATTGACCGAGAGGTTTCTTGATGACGGGCTGTCACCTGACTGCCTTCAGCCCCTCACAAGGCCAAGTCTCCTTCTCCGAAAACAAAGATAACGCGAAAGATATGAAGCACAGAAAAAGACGCTACACGGCACCCGCCACTTGTGCGATAACCGTTGAAATGGGAACTTTTATCATGGCATCGCTGCCCTATGGTGGCGGCGCCACCGAGGCTGGCAAGCCCACGCCGCGGGCCAAGGAAAACACCATCTGGGATGACCAATGGCTCGAAACATGGGGCAGCTGCGAACAATAACTGACAACAAAACAAAAACCGATATAGCTATGAAGAAGTATTTTCTCCTTTTTGTGGCCCTCATGACCGTGGGCATCCAACAGGCTTTGGCGCAAATCGACGCCGAGCTGCAGTCGCTCGTCACCACCTCCGACGACATCACCCTCACCGGGCTGTCCAACGACACGGCCTATCCCTGGACCGTGGCCGACGGTGTGGCCACCAGTACACATGGCAAGAGCACCACCTACACCTTCTCGGGCATCACCCTGAAGGTGCAGGCCAAGGGGCGTGTGGTGCTCCGCTATGTTTTCACGTCGGGCATTTATTCCAGCGACAAAAACCGGGTCTACCTCGACGATGCCCTGTTTGAAGAGAATACCCTCACAAGCGCTACCCAAGACGCTTGCCTCTTCTTGGAGGAAGGCGAGCACACCATCAAGATTGGCTATTACAAGAGTTACTACCACAACGCTAGCTATACCGAGGCCATGTCGCTGCAGAGCATCAGTCTGCAGAGCGTAGAGAGCCTCTACACCGACATCCATCTCGCTGCTGCCGGCACGCTGGGCATCGAAGCTCTCTCGAAGGTCAATACTCTGCCCGACATGCACTACCTGCGCCTCTCGGGCAAGATGAATGCCGACGACTGGAGCACCATCAACAACATGACTGGCCTCTATGCCATCGACCTCTCGGGTGCCGACATCACCGAGATCCCAGCCAGCGCTTTCGTCAACACCTCTCTGCGCTATGTCGACTTCCCCGTCACGCTGAAGACCATTGCCAACGAGGCGTTCTACGACCGTTATCTGCTTGGTCCGCTGACGCTCCCCGAGGGTTGTGACAGCATTGGCAGCTACGCGTTCTACGACAACAACATCACCAGCCTGGTGCTCCCCTCAAGTATGACGGGCATCGGCAGCTGCGCCTTTCGGGATAACGACAGGCTGAAGACCGTCGACCTGGGCGGCACCATCAAGCTGATACCTAATGAGTGCTTCAGCGACTGCGACTCGCTGAGAGAAGTGAAGGGATGTGGCAATGTCACGACGGTAGACGACTATGCTTTTGGAAGTTGCAGTGTTCTTCAGAAGGTCGAAGGAATGGCGCCTGTCACCGTCGGCTATTGCGCATTTGAGTATTGTTACGCATTGCAGTCGATGGAATTCTCCAATATAAAGTATTTGAATGGATGGGCATTCTACCATTGTCAGACACTGACTGAAGTCATCCTGCCAAATGTCATCAGCATGAATGGCTCTGATTTTGGCAATTGCACCTCACTCAAAAAGGTGGTCATCGGCGACAAAATATCAAGCATCCCCTCATCAACATTCAGTGGTTGCA
>CAVAXH010000111.1:0-7566 GCA_963592505.1 Bacteroidaceae bacterium | reverse complement strand
TTGACTCCCGTTGGTCGCCGACCGTTGGTTCAGCCCGCGTCGGCTCACGCATTTTGGCTTTCCGGACGGTCGCCACGAAGTGGCAAAATTCCTAAATTCCTAAATTCCTGACAAGAGAAAATCAAACTCCTGACAAGAGATAAAAGCCAATCGTGACCGCCGTCGCCTACTGCTCGAGCACGCTGAACTCGGCGCAGGTGGCGAAGTCCTGACCATCCTGCGAGCTCTTGGCTGTGAAGCGCACGTAGCGGGCGCGCTGCGGCTGGGCGAAGAGCACGCGCTTGAGGTTGCTGCCGGCGGCGAAAGAGCCGTGGGCCACCACGGGTCCCCACGTCTTGCCGTCGAGCGAGAGCTGCACCTCATAGTCCTTGATGTGGCCGTTGCGCGAGTCCTGACGCGGCAGGTAGGTGATGCCCTTCAGCATCTTCGCCTCGCCGCAGTCGAAGTCGACCCAGTGGGGATAGTTGGCCACGGTGACGCTGTACATCGTGTGCCAGAAGGTGGCGGGGTCGCCGTCGGTCATGTGCTCGGCATTGCCCTCTCCGGTCTCCACCGAACTGGCAAACTTCACTGTGACGGGCACGGCGTCGATGCGCTCAAACTGCTGGCTGTCGTTGAACTGTGAGCCGTGGGCGTAGGCCACCACGGTGCCGCCCTCACGCAGGTTGAACGGTCCGTTGTAGCGTGTGGCGCGGCGTGCGCCGTTCACCTTATAATATATGGTCTGTCCCTGCTGTGCTCCGCTGATGGTCACGTCGCCTGCTGCCGAGCGGCTGATGGTGAGCGGCTGCTGGCCCGTCAGCGCCACGTCGGCCAGGCGTGTGAGCGCCTCGTCATTGGCGATGCCGGTGGCTGCCGGCCGTATGGCAAAGCCAAACGACTGGGTGTTGCTCTTCACGCGGTCGGCGTCGAGCGGTCCGCCCTGTCCGCAGCTGTTGCCGCCCAGGCCCGTGATGGCATGGTCCACATGCAGGTAGATGCCGTCGCTGACCGGCAGCTCATGCGGGTGGTTGGCCATGGCCAGCTGCTGTGCCGAGAAGGGCAGTGCCGACACGCTCATCACGCTGTCGGCCACGAAGACGGCAGCCTGCTGGCTGTTGCCCAGTGCCACCCAGCGGCAGTCCTGGTGGTTGGCCATGTCCTGCGGCTTGGGGAAGTTCTCAAACTCGTGCGCCACGTCGGGCTGGTCCCAGAGGCCCACGGTCTGTGCCGTCTTGCGGTCGGGGTAGTTGTCCACGGGGCCGCGTCCGTAGTATTTCATGTGGCTCATGGCCTTGGGCAGCTTCATGACATAGCCCAGGCGAGCCAGCGTGAGGTTGGGGCGTGAGGCCGACACGGTGCTGTGGTTCTCCACCGAGCCGTCGGCATGGATGGTGTAGACCACGTTGGTGGTGAAATGGAAGTCGGGCTGGTCGCCGGTCTTCACGAGGCGCTTGGTGTTGCGGTCGGCGCCCTCGAGGCGTGCGCTCTCCGTGCCCTGGCTCACCACGGTGAACTTCACGCTCACCGTGCCGTCGGCGTTTTTCACCCAGTGGCACTCAGTGGCTTTGTGCTGCAGGCAGTGCAGTCCGTTGGCATACCAGTCCTGGTAGACCCAGTTGTCGTTGTTGACCCAGGCGCGGAAGGCGTCGAGGCGCGGTCCGCCGTTCTCGGCAAACATCTCCTGACCGCCGTAGGTGAGGCGGCTGATGGAGCCGGTGGCCTTGTCGAAGACCACGGCAAAGGCGTTGCCGCCGCTGATGCTGATGCTGGCGGCCGTCTCGCTCACGGCCACCTTGGCAGGCGCTGTGGCGGCTGTGGCCAGTGCCGGGCGGCTGGCAGCCGTCTGCACCTCCAGTTGCTCGTAGGCCTGCAGGTATCCCGGTGCGGCCCATGGCGTGCGCTGCTTCTGGCAGAACGACACCTCCAGGCGGTAGTCGCGTCCGGCGTCGAGCGTGGTGCCCTTGGCCAGAGCCGGCACGCTGACCGTCTTGTGCTGGCGCGGTGCCACGCGGCCCACGTCGAGTGTGCCCTTGCCCACCTCATGGCCGTCGGCGGTGAGGCTGTAGGTCACGAGGTAGCCGGTGAGGTCATCGGCATAATAGTTTTTGTTGAAGATGTCGAGTGTGCCGT
The DNA here is from genome assembly GCA_963592505.1 of Bacteroidaceae bacterium. Classification (GTDB taxonomy): domain Bacteria; phylum Bacteroidota; class Bacteroidia; order Bacteroidales; family Bacteroidaceae; genus Prevotella. The sequence goes on along the minus strand of CAVAXH010000111.1, from coordinate 5,454 downwards.
CGGCTTTGTCCTTCCATGCGATGCCCACGTTCTGGTAGACCTTCTTCACCTCATAGTATTGCGGCTTGGGCTCCAGGTCGCCGAAGATGATGCCGTTCATGACAAACTGCCCGTCGTTGGGCGTGTCGCCGAAGTCGCCGCCGTAGGCCAGATAGCGGTGTCCGTCGGGCGTGTAGTTGTACATCGACTGGTCGATCCAGTCCCAGATGGCTCCGCCGCAGAAGAAGTTGGTCGACTCGATGGCATCCCAGTAGTCCTGCAGGTTGCCCACGGCGTTGCCCATGGAGTGGGCATACTCGGAGATGTGGAACGGATACTTGATGTTCATGTCGCCCCTGACGGCCGCCCGCACCCAGTTGACCGACGGATACTGGTTGGAGCCCATGTCCACGATGTCGTTGTTGCGCTCATACTGCACGGGGCGCGAGGGGTCGTAGGCATGCACGGCCTCGTAGCTAGCCTTGAAGTTGTCGCCCGGTCCGGCCTCGTTGCCCAGGCTCCAGATGGCTATGCACGGGTCGTTGACGCGAGCGTGTGCCATGGCCATCATGCGTGCCACATGCTGGTTGCGGAACTCGGCCACGTGGCTGAGGCTGGCCGCCCCGTAGAAGTATTCGTGGCTCTCCACGTTGGCCTCGGCCTCGAGCCAGATGCCATATTTGTTGCAGAGATAATAGAAGTAGGGGTCGTTGGCATAGTGGCTGGTGCGCACGTGGTTGATGTTGGCCCGCTTCATCATCATCACCTCCTCGAGCATCTGCTCGCGGGTGACGGCATGACCGCGCTCGGGGTTGGTCTCATGGCGGTTCACGCCCTTGAGCTTCAGCGGTTGTCCGTTGACGAGCAGATAGCGTCCGGCCAGATGGAACTCATCGTCCTCGGCCGCCACCTGGCGGATCTCCACGGTGCGGAAGCCCGTCTGCGTGCTCACCACGTCGACGGTGCGTCCCTTCTTGTCGCGCACCTCGCAGACCAGCGTGTAGACGTTGGGCTCCTCGGCGGTCCAGGGGCGCATGCCGCTGATGGTCAGCTTCTGGCTGACCGTGGTGGTCGCGGCGTCGCCTGCCGGCAGCGAGATGGCGGGTGTCGTCACCGTGTGCACCTCGGCCCCGGCCTCGCCGTAGAGCTCATTGGCATAGAGCGTGAAGACGGCCGTGCAGCCCTTCTGCTGCTTGCCCGTGAGGTTGGCCAGGGCGACATCCACGGAGAGAGTGCCGGTGCTGTCGGCGGTCCATGCGGGGATGACCTTCAGGTCGCTGACGTGCACCTTCGGCTTGCTGTAGACGGCCACCGTGCGGAAGATGCCGGCCAGGCGGAACATGTCCTGTGCTTCGAGAAACGAGCCGTCCGACGAGCGGTAGACCTCCACGGCCACCTCGTTGTCGCCGGCGTGGGCCCACTGGCTGATGTCAAACTCGGCCACGTCGCGCGAGTCCTTGGAGCAGCCCACATAGTGGCCGTTGACCCAGAGATAGAAGAACGAGTCGACGCCGTCGAAGCTGATATACACCTCACGTCCGTTCCATGTCTGCGGCAGGCTGAACGAGCGGCGGTAGGAGCCCACCTCGTTGCGGTAGGTGTAGGTGGTGTAGTTCTTGGGCGGCTCGCGCATCACGCCCTGCCGCCAGTCGTCCACTGCCACGTTGGTCTTGAAGATGGTCCACTGGTTGACGTAGATGGGCACGCCATACTTGAGCGAGCCGTCGTGCTGCACGCCGTAGGTGTTCCATGACATGGGCACCTGCACGTCGTCCCACTGGCGGTCGTCGTAGCCGGCGGTGAAGAAGTCCTTCGGGCGCTCGTCGGGGTTCTTGGCAAAGTGGAACTTCCAGGTGCCGTCGAGGCTCATCCAGAAGGTCGATGCCTCGGGCAGCACCCCCTTGGCCTCGGTCGCTGAGGCGAAGCTGGTGAACCAGGCGTGCGGCTGCAGCTTGTTGTAGCCCACCAGCTCGGGCTGTTGCCACTCCTGCCCTGTGGGAGCTGTGGCCGTGCCATACTCATAGCCCGGCAGCAGCTGCTGGGCCGACAGCGGAGCGGCCATGAGGCAACCCGCTGCAATCAGAATGTTGTGGATCTTCATATAGAGATTCGGATAGATGATGCGTTATAGATTGAAGTCTGCGGCAAAGATAGGCGTTTTGTTGTTGCGCATTTAAGACAAAGTGATGGGAAACCCTATTTGTGCTCCTTGCCCAAGAGATAGTGATAATACTCCGAGGCGCCGAGCAGGAAGCAGCCCGTGCCGAAGTCTTCGAAGTCGGGCACCGAGGTGTAGGTCACAGGCTGTCCGTCGGACGGCTGCTTGCCCGTGCCCTGCACATAGCCCAGGAAGCCGTCGGCGTGCAGACACTTGTCGGCCATGCCCTGCCAGGCACGGTCGGCCACGGCGCGGTATGCCTTCTCCTTGAGCAGGCCGCTGCGCATGCCCCAGCTGATGCCGTAGAGGAAGAGGGCGGTGCCCGAGAGCTCGGGTCCGGCATAGTGGGAGGAGAGCATGCTGACGTTCCACAGACCGTCTTCGCGCTGGCAGGCGGCCAGGGCGCGGCTCATGGCCAGATAGTCTTTGCGCAGCTCCTTGTAGCGGCGGTCCTTCGGGCTGAGCTGCTGCATGACGCGCACCAGGGCGGCATACACCCATCCGTTGCCGCGGCTCCAGTAGCACTCCTGGCCGTCGGGCTCACGGTAGGGCGGCACGAAGTCCTTGTCGCGATACCACAGGCCCGTCTTCGCGTTGAAGCATCCGCCGCCACACTCGTTGCGTGTCCAGCGGTAGCAGCGCATGGCATAGTCGATATAGCGCTCGTCGCCCGTGAAGTGGAAAAGCTGTGCATAGAGCGGCATGGCCATCTGTATGGCGTCTATCCACGACCAGTAGTCGCAGCGCCCGGTGGCCATCTGGTGGTCGAGGTTGCGGCGGATGGGAGCCAGCAGGCTGTCTTCGCCCATGCCCCGGCAGGCATAGAGAGCCGCATAGGTCTGTCCGCAACACTGGTCGTCGGCATCGGTGGTGGCCTCGCCGTTGCGCGGTGTCCAGCGGTGGAAGCGTGCCCAGCGCAGCGCATAGTCGAGATAGTCGGGCTGCGGGTCGAGCTCGTAGAGGTTCATCAGTCCCTCATAGTAGACGGCACGCGTCCACAGACTGCTGGGCCGCACCTTCTTGACAAAGGTGGCGCGTGTGGGGTCGGCATATTTCTGCATGAAATAGTGGTTGGCCTTGCGGGCGGCGGCCAGCACCTCGGCCGATGTCTGTGCCTGGGCCATGACGGCGGCCAGCACCAGTGTGGCCAGCGAGAGCAATCGCTTGATGGTCATAGGTAGGGTTATTTTGTGTGATTCGGTTGGCAGGCACACCGCTTGCGGTGCACCTTTTTATATATGTTGGCAAATATACGAAATATTTTCATCCGAAGCGATAATATCGCCCCGTTTTTTTCCGACTTTCGATAATTCTTTGTACTTTTGCCGCAAATATAAAAACTAAAATCGTCATAACGATATGTACAGAACGAATACATGCGGCGAACTGCGCCTTGCCGACGCCGGCAAGACCGTCACCCTGGCAGGATGGGTGCAGCGCACACGCAAGATGGGCGGCATGACCTTTGCCGACCTGCGCGACCGCTACGGCATCACGCAGCTCGTGTTCAACGAGGCTGCAGACAAGGAGCTCTGCGACCGTGCCAACAAGCTCGGACGCGAATACTGTGTGCAGGTCACCGGACAGGTGTCGGAGCGCCAGAGCAAGAACGACAAGATGCCCACGGGCGACATAGAGATCATCGTGGAGAGCCTCAACGTGCTCAGCCCCAGCCTCACACCGCCCTTCACCATTGAGGACAACACCGATGGCGGCGACGAGCTGCGCATGAAGTACCGCTACCTCGACCTGCGCCGCGCTGCCGTTCGCAAGAACATGGAGCTGCGCCACCGCATGACCATCATCATTCGCAACTTCCTCGACAGCAAGCAGTTTATAGAGGTGGAGACCCCGATCCTCATAGGTTCCACGCCCGAGGGTGCCCGCGACTTCGTGGTGCCTTCGCGCATGAACCCCGGCCAGTTCTATGCCCTGCCGCAGAGCCCGCAGACGCTGAAGCAGCTGCTGATGGTGGCCGGCTTCGACCGCTACTTCCAGATTGCCAAGTGCTTCCGCGACGAAGACCTGCGCGCCGACCGCCAGCCGGAGTTCACGCAGATCGACTGCGAGATGTCGTTTGTCGACCAGGATGACGTCATCAACCTCTTCGAGGACCTCTGCCGCACGCTCTTCAAGGAGATCCGCGGCATAGACCTGCCCAACCCGCTGCCGCAGATGACGTGGCACGATGCCATGCGCCGCTATGGCAGCGACAAGCCCGACGTGCGCTTCGGCATGGAGTTTGTGGAGCTCAAGGAGGCCTTCGAGGGCAAGGGCGACTTCAGCGTGTTCAACGAGGCCAAGTACATCGGCGGCATCTGCGTGCCGGGCTGTGCCGACTACAGCCGCAAGCAGCTCAACGAGCTCACCGACTTTGTGAAGCGCCCGCAGGTGGGTGCCCAGGGCCTGGTGTTCATCAAGTATAACGCCGACGGCACGGTGAAGAGCTCTGTCGACAAGTTCTACTCTCCCGAGACGCTGGCCGAGATCAAGCAGGTCATGGGCGCCAACGACGGCGACCTGGTGCTGATCCTCTCGGGCGACAACGCCAACAAGACCCGTGTGCAGCTCTGCTCGCTGCGTCTGGAGATGGGCGACCGCCTCGGCCTGCGCGACAAGGACACGTTCCAGTGTCTGTGGGTCGTCGACTTCCCGCTCTTCGAGTGGAGCGACGAGGAGCAGCGCCTCATGGCCACACACCACCCCTTCACCATGCCCAACCCCGACGACATCCCTCTGCTCGACGAACATCCCGAGCAGGTGCGTGCCAAGGCCTACGACTTCGTGTGCAACGGCGTGGAGGTCGGCGGCGGTTCGCTGCGTATCCACGACACCAACCTGCAGGAGCGCATGTTTGAGGTGCTCGGCTTCACACGCGAGCGTGCCGAGGCTCAGTTTGGCTTCCTCATGAACGCCTTCAAGTATGGAGCACCGCCCCATGCCGGTCTGGCCTTCGGTCTCGACCGCTTCGTGAGCCTGCTCGCCGGTCTCGACAGCATCCGCGACTGCATAGCGTTCCCCAAGAACAACAGCGGACGCGACGTGATGCTCGATGCTCCCGGTGTGCTCGATCCCAAGCAGCTCGACGAACTGCATCTCGAGGTGAAACAGGACTTTTAAGATCTTAACATAGGTTTAATTCTGCGGCGTAAACATCATCTATCCTCCCCCTGTTTGCGTCGCCCTAAAGGCGGCTGGGCTTAGCGAAGTCTTCAGTCGCCTTTACTCATGCCCGCTTAAAACCCATCTGCGACAAAACAAAGATACACACACCATGAAAGTAATAGACTTCAGCCAACACAACTCCATCATCAACC
>CAVAXH010000110.1:0-7598 GCA_963592505.1 Bacteroidaceae bacterium | reverse complement strand
CATCTACCGTTGCCAGTCTTAGCTAGGATTTGAATTTGCGAGATTCTTACAAGCCGAAGACAAGCGTCAAGTAAACGCCTTAATCATGTCGTGCCTCTTACCCACCCTTGTCTCCTTGTCTGCAAACCGGTGGGGGCCGCAGAAAGGCTCGGCGTGTGCTGCGAGGCATGGAATTTTAGATGGCATGGGGCATAGGGATACACCCGTCCAACTTAATTCCGCCTCAAAAGTAGTGCTTTTGTCGCAAACAAACAAGGAAATGCGGAAGAAAAATTTGAAATCGGCAGAAAAAGCCTGTGCGGGGAAGCCTCTCCTTCACGCTACTGTTCGGCAATCGCTGGGCGTTCGAGGAAAATAAGGCTGGGTGCAGCAAAGGGGAGAGGAGTTGCACTGGGTTGAATTATGCGCCTCCTTCAGAGGCATCGGATGAAATGCATCCGTAAAACGTAGGGGCTCGCCCCTACGCTTTATTATGTCGCCCCGGTGGGGCTTGGCTGTACGATAACACGCGCCGTGAGGTGTCGCACCGGAGGGGACTTGGCCGTGCTATGAATCATACAGGTTGATGGATGAGCCAGATATTATGGGAGCCTTCAGAGGCAGCTGTTCAGGCCGAGGGTGGTGGCGACAGCTGAGAGAATGCTGATGGCGAGCTGCACGATGGTGCGCCAGGTTTGTCTTGACAGTTTCATGATGATGGGATGGTTGGGTTTTAGATGAATAATAGGGGAAAAATGATAATAGGGGAAAAAAGAAAATGATCAGGAAAGAAAATGATCAGGGGAAAAAGAATGGTGCCGGGCGCGAAGGCCCGGCACCGGGAGACAAGAGGCACCGCGAAGGTCAAGAGGCACCGCGAAGGTCATGAAGCACTCGGGAAGCGCTGGGCACCTCGAGGTTCATGAGGCGCGTGCGAGCGCCATGTTGCGCCGCGGGGCCGCGGGTGCGTGCGGCTTACTCGCCGTCGGCCTTGTTCTCCTCGTCGTCGGTCACCATGTTCTTGGGAGCCTCCTTGGCGGTGATGCCGTCGAGCAGGTCTTTCACATAGGCGCCGGTGCGACGTCCGTTCTCAGAGACCTTGCCGTTGGCCACGAAGTGAATCTCCGGGCTGTAGTTGATGCGGTAGCCCTTGATGTACTGTGCCCCGAAGTCGGCGCTGGTGTTGGCGGGAGCAGAGCTGATGCCCACCCAGAACGATCCGAGACCGTCGAGCACCACCTTGTTGGAGTTCTGCAGGTGGTTCTTCATGACCTGTGCGGTCTCGGCGAGCACGGCCATGATGTCGGCCTTGGTGACGGTGGTGGCGTGCGAGACCTCCTCGGCGAGGCTGGCGGTCGACACGGTGTTGATGACTACGCTTCGGCCATACCACTTGCCAAAGTTCTTCGACGACTGATTCTTGTTCTGATACTTACGATACAATACTGCCATAGTGTGTTTGTGTGTGTTTAATGGTTAACTGAATGTTGGTGTTTGTGTTGGTGTGTAAGTTGACGACCATGCATCCCATCTTTTTGTTTTCGGCTCGTGCCCCGCGGTGGCTGCGGCCTGTGTGGGTTGGGCGGGTGATGTCGTTCTTACGGGTGCAAAGGTAGCAACGTTTCGGCAGCCACGCAAGGCCCCCGGGGAAGCCGCGCGGGCCGCACCGGAGTCAACGTGCTGTCGGCCAGCACCTTGCGCACAGGCCCCGCGAGGGCATCGCATCGGTGCCGCCACGCCCGCAGCCTCGCTGCCGGCAGAAATGACAGGCGCAAAAATTTGGCAGTTGACACAGAAAGCCGTAACTTTGCGATAAGAACAAAAAAACTAAGCCTGTATACATATATAATAAGGTGCTCTATGGACATACTGTTTAGCCTCGATTACCAGGCGGAGCCAGGACAGACGCTCTGCCTCAACATGCCCGGCATGGGCGGCGCACTGAAGGTGTGCGACATGACCACCGCCGACCGCCGCCACTGGACCTGCCGTCTGCAGGCCGACGGCGGCTGCTGCTCGCTCGACTATTTCTTCAGCGTGTGCCGCGACGGGTGCGAAGAGCGCCGCGAGTGGACCACGGTGACCCACCGCCTCGACCTCGACGCGGCCGCCGCCACGACCTATGCCGTGAGCTGCCGCTGGCACGAGCGCCCCGCCGACAGCTACCTCTACTCGTCGGCCTTCACCGACTGTGTGAACCCCCACCCCGCCGACCGTCCGGCCGTCATCGGCGTGGCCGCGCGTGCGCCCCACGGCATGGTGCGTCTCACCGTGCGGGCACCCCAGCTGCGTGCGGGCATGCGGCTGGTGCTGGTGGGCGAGGCTGCCGCGCTGGGCGGCTGGCAGGCCTCCGAGGGGCGCCCCATGTGGGAGCACCACCACAACGAGTGGATCACCGACGTCGATGCCGACGACCTCGGCCACAGCGAGTTTAAGTTTGTGGCCATCACCGCCCAGGGCGATGTGCTCTGGGAGACCGGCCCCAACCGCCGCAGCGCCGCCGTCAGCGCGGCCACGGCAGGCACCACCGCCGTCGACGAGCAGGACCAGGCCTTCTTCGCCCTTGCCGACGACCACCTGGCGGGCACCCTCGTGCCCGTGTTCTCGCTGCGCACCAAGGGCAGCTGCGGCATCGGCGACTTCGGCGACCTGCAGCACATGACCGACCTGGCGGCCGCCACCGGCCAGCGCGTGCTGCAGGTGCTGCCCATCAACGACACCACGTCAGACCACACCTGGCACGACTCCTACCCCTACTCGTGCATCAGCGTCTTCGCCCTGCACCCGCAGTATGCCGACCTCAGGCAGCTGCCGCCGCTGTCGTCGGCCGCAGAGCGCGAGGCCTTCGAGCGTCTGCGCCGCGAGCTCAACGACCTGCCGGAGGTCGACTGCGTGCGTGTCAACGAGGCCAAGACACGCTATCTGCGCTCCGTCTATGCCGACCACGGCCGCGCCGTGCTCGACACGGCCGCCTTCCGCCAGTTTTTTGCCGACAACGCCCACTGGCTGGTGCCCTACGGCCACTACTGCCACCTGCGCGACACCTACGGCCACAACGACCTCAGCCGCTGGCCGGGCCACGAGCGCTGGCACGAGGCCGACCGGCAGGCGCTCAGCGACCGCCGCACCCGGCAGTGGCGCGACGTGGCGTTCTACTACTATGTGCAGTTTGTGCTGTTCGAGCAGATGCAGGCTGCCCACCGCCATGCACGCGCCTGCGGCGTGGTGCTCAAGGGCGACATCCCCATCGGCGTGAACCGCAACGGCTGCGACGTGTGGCACGAGCCCGACTACTTCTGTCTCGACGCACAGGCCGGTGCGCCGCCCGACGCCTTCTCGGTGAACGGCCAGAACTGGGGCTTCCCCACCTACAACTGGCAGCGCATGGCCACCGACGGCTACCGCTGGTGGGTGCGCCGCTTCACCCACATGGCCCGCTTCTTCGATGCCTACCGCATCGACCACGTGCTGGGCTTCTTCCGCATATGGGCCATCCCCACCACGTGCGTGCACGGCCTGCTGGGCCAGTTTGCGCCGGCGCTGCCGCTGACGCCCGCCGACATCGAGGCCAGCGGCTTCCACTTCGACGCCGCGCTCCACACCACGCCCCACATCACCCGCGCCGTGCTCGACGACCTCTTCGGTCCGCAGGCCGACAGCATCATAGCCCAGTGTCTCACCCCCGTGGCACCCCACCGCTATGCGCTGCGCCCCGCCTATGCCACCGAGCGCCACATTGCCGACGCCTTTGCCGGCCGCCACACGGCCGACGACGTGGCGCTGCGCGACGCCCTCTACCGCCTGGTGAGCGACGTGCTCTTCGTGGCCGACGCCACCGATGCCTCGCGCTACCACCCGCGCATCACCGCCCACTCCACCTATGCCTATGCCGCGCTGGGCGAGGCCGACCGCCAGGCCTTCGACCGCCTCTACGACGACTTCTACTATCGCCGCCACAACCGCTTCTGGCACGAGGAGGCCATGCGCAAGCTGCCCACCCTCGTGGAGGCCACGCGCATGCTGGTGTGTGCCGAAGACCTGGGCATGGTGCCGGCCTGCGTGCCCGACGTGATGGCCGAGCTGCGCATCCTCAGTCTGGAGCTGCAGCAGATGCCCAAGACCTACGGGCTGGCCTTCGGGCGCCTGGCCGACAACCCCTACCGCAGCGTGTGCACCTTCAGCACCCACGACATGGCGCCGCTGCGCCAGTGGTGGGACGAAGACGAGGCGCGCGCCCAGCGCTACTATCATGAGGTGCTCCACCGCGAGGGCCCTGCCCCCCACCCGCTGCCTGCCGCGCTGGCCGCCGACATCGTGAGGCTGCAGCTGCAGTGCCCCAGCATGCTGTGCGTGCTGCTGCTGCAAGACTGGCTCGCCGTGAGCGACCGCCTACGCCTGGCCGATGGCGATGCCGAGCGCATCAACATCCCCGCCGATCCCCACCACTACTGGCGCTACCGCATGCACCTCAACATCGAGGACCTGCTGGCCGATGCCGACTTCTGCCGCACCATCAGCACGCTCGTGGCCGACGGCGGCCGCCTGGCGCCTGGCCAGTGAGCACGCCGCATCGTCCGCACACGCTAAGAGAAACAAGAAAGAAAACAATAACCGAGAACCCCCTTTATGAAACAGACACTCCGCAAGATCATCGGCTGCGCCGTCGCCATGCTGGCGGCCGTGCACGCCATGGCCGCCATCGAGGTCAGCACCACGCTGCCCACGGCCGGCACCCCCGAGCACCTCTACACCATGGCCAACGGGCAGGGCTACTACTGCAATGCCACCACGTCGCCCACGAAGAGCTCGGCCAACTACGCCCGCTTCGCGTTCTATGCGAGCGACAAGGGCTCGTCGTCCTACTACATCTACAACGCCACGGCCCAGAAGTGGGTGAGCTACACGGCCAAGGCCAGCTACTCGGCACAGACCGGCTTCGTGACGCTCACCGACGAGAAGAGCGAGGCCTCCGTCTACAAGTGCTCGCCCGTCAGCGGCGGCTTCTATGAGCTGCAGCCCTACACCACGACAGGCACCGCCGCCAGCATCTACCTCAACTGGTATATGGGTGTGGGCAGCGAGAACCCCGAGGACGGCAGCGTCAGCCTCGGCCTCTGGACCGACAACGGCACACAGGACAACGGCTCGCGCTGGACCCTCACCGAGGTGGGCGTGAAGCACCGCTACATCCTCTTCAGCGACGGCATGCCCAGCGACGCCGTGGTCATCATCCGCGGCCAGGAGCTGCGCGGCCTCAACGCGCAGGGCGACCAGGCCATCGAGACCGAGACGCTCGAGGCCTCCGACATCACCGTCAAGGTGGGCGGCGGCTATCTGGCCAAGGTCACCGTGGACAACGTGAACTATCAGGTGGGCGTGACGTTTGTGCAGTTCTTCATCCCCACCGACAGCGTCGGCGCAGCCAAGACCTACCCCTACCTGCTCCACATGCCGATGGCCTATGTCAAGAAGACGGGCAGCGACCTGCTCTCCACCACCACACGCAACGACGCCGACCGCTTCCTCTTCATCGAGAAGGAGCAGGGCCGCTACTACCTCTATGACCAGACGGCCCAGTGCTACCTCTACTACACCACGGCCGCCAACGGCAACATCGTGCAGCAGACCACGTCCAGCAACGTGAGATACACCACCGACATCGCCCAGGCCAACACCTGGCAGCTGCTGATGCTCTCCGACGAGACGGCAGCCATCATCCCCGGCTCCGTGGAGGGCGCCACCACGTCGTCGCCCTCGCTCAACTTCACCGGCGGTGTCGACTATGGCTGTGTGCTCAACCTCTACACGGCCAACGACGCCAACTCGGCCTGGACCCTCGAGGACCCCACCGTGGCCTCGCTGGCCTGCGCCACGCTGATGTATGCGCAGCCCGGCGCCCCCTATCTCCATAAGCTCGTGGCCGCCGACGGCGACACGGTGACGGGTGTCGACTTCGGCGCAGGCCTCACCACGCTCTCGCTCTGCGACGACCGCACCGCCGTGGGCCACCGCTACCGCTATGTGGCCGGCACCGCCCCCGCCGAGGAGGGCGACTACACCTACACCGTCAGCCTCACCGGCACCGACGGCGAGGAGAAGCAGGCCACCGTGCGCCTCGTGGTGAGCACCCATCTGCAGGCCCCCACGCCGCCGATGAGCTGGCTCACCTGGAACTGGTTTGCCCGCTCCATCAGCCACGACAAGATGGTGGCCATCGCCAAGGGCATGGAGAAGCACGGCCTCATCGACGCCGGCTTCAACACCATCGTGCTCGACGACACCTGGGCCACCCCCACATCCGACAAGGCTGCGCTGACCTACGACCCCGCCAAGTTCCCCAAGGGCATCAGCGGCCTGAAGACAGCCCTCCGCGAGGTCAACGCCAGCCTGAAGGTGGGCATCTACAGCGATGCCGGCTCGATGACCTGCGAGAGCTACCAGCCCGGCTCCTACGGCTACGAGACGCAGCACATGGCACTCTTCGACGCCTGGGGCGTCGACATGCTCAAGTATGACTACTGCAACAGCGAGGCCAACACCAAGACGAGCTACACGCAGATGGGCAACGCCATCGCCCGCATCAACGCCGCCCGCAAGGCCAACGGCACCACACCCTTTGTGTTCAACATCTGCGAGTGGGGCAAGACCCAGCCGTGGCTGTGGGGTGCCGAGGCCGGCGGCAGCAGCTGGCGTGCCACGAGCGACGTGCGCGAAGACTGGGTGGGCACCACCTCACGGCCGGGCGTGCTCGCCGCCGTCGACGAGGTGCGCCAGCAGTGGGCCTATGCCGGCGTGAACCGCTACAACGACCTCGACATGATGTGCATCGGCCTGCACGGCCTCGGCGGTCCCAGCAACAACACCGCCTCGCACCAGTCTAACGGCGGCAAGATCACCGGGCTCACCGACGCCCAGGCCCGCTCGCAGATGTCGCTGTGGTGCATGATGGCCAGTCCGCTGTCGCTCACCTGCGACCTGCGCGCCACACCCGCCGGCGAGGCCAACGCCGGCCAGACCATGCCCTCGCCGCTCATCACCGCCGCCGACATCGAGACGCTCACCAACCGCGAGATCATCGCCATCAACCAGGATGTGCTGGGCCAGCAGGCCGAGTACATGGAGGCGCTGTCGACGGGCACTGCCGACTACTCGTCGACCGGCTACGACGTCTACGTGAAGGACCTGTCGGGCCACCGCATGGCCGTGGCCGTGACCAACCGCAGCACGGCCTCTGTCACCGTGCCGGCGCTGCCGCTCGCCAGCCTCTACCTCGCTGCCGACACCGCCTATGTCTGCCACGAGGTGTGGAGCAAGGCCGACCAGACCGTCACCGACAAGCTCGAGGTGGGCACGCTCGGTGCCTGCGAGACGCGCGTGTATGTGCTGACGCCTGCCTCATCGACGGGCATCGGCACGGCGCTGCTGGCCGGCACACGCCCCTCGCCGCGCTACGACCTCTCCGGCCGCATGGTCGACGACGCCTACAAGGGCGTGTCGATCAAGGACGGCATGAAGGTCGCCCGCTGACAGGAATGCCCCGTCGTCCGGCATCCGTCATGCAGAATAATCCGTGAGGATAAAATCACTGAGCTCTTTATTCTTTTTCAGGAATTTAGGAA
>CAVAXH010000109.1:0-7640 GCA_963592505.1 Bacteroidaceae bacterium | reverse complement strand
TGCCGTGGCGTCGCCCACGGCAAACACCCGTGCCACGCAGTCGCCCTCCATGACAGTGCATCCCTTCATGATGTGGTTGGAGGGATAGGTGGCGTCGGGGTCGAAGCGTGCGGGGTCGGTGGTCTTGGTGCATGCCGGTTCGCCGGTGAGCGACGACTCGTTCATCGTGAGGTTCATGCAGCGCAGCACCTCAGCGTCGGCCGGCACCTCCTCGCCCGTCTCGAGCAGGATGATGTCGCCCACGACGATGTCTTTGCGCGGCACCTGGCACACGTTGTTGTTGCGGATGACCTTCACCGGCGTGTCGTCGTTGACGGTGTTGAGGCTCTTGAATGTCTTTTCGTTTTGTGTCTCGAGGATGTGTGCCACCGAGGTGGCCAGAAGCACAGCGGCCGCTATGCCCACCAGTTCGAGATAGGGCTCCCACCCTTCCACGCCGCCATAGACGCCGTTGTAGAAGGCTATGCCGCCCGAGAGCAGCAGGGCAAAGAGCAGGATGGTGAACAGCGAGTCGATGCGAAACGTGCGCTCGGCCTCTATCCACTTGCCGCCCAGATAGGCCACGAGATAGGTCAGCGCAAAGAGCACGAGGGCCAGCAAGGGTGCCACCCACAGCCCGTCGTGACGGTGGATGCCGGTCAGCGGCAGCACAATGGCGGCCATCGCCGCCACGACGACGATGGCCAGATAGACACGGAGCAGCCAGAAATGCATGCAGTCCTTCACCTTGTCCCACACCGACTGTTCGGCGGGCGGTGTCAACAAGTTGGCACCGTACTTGCGGCGGCTTTCAGCCACCTGGGCGTCGGTGAGGCCCGCAAAATGATGTTGTTCCATGTGTGCTTATTGAGAGTTTACGTCGCTCACCCTATCTGCCACCAGTGCTTCTTGCGCGGCTGGTCGGCCGGTGCGCTGTGGCCCATGCTCTCGCGCATGAGCTGCGCATAGGATGTGTGCTCGTGTATGATGCGGTAGATCTGTCCCCAGTCGGGCAGTCCGCCGATGCCGCGGTCGTCGATGAAGAGGTCGGCCTTGATCTTGCGGCTGTAGTAGTCGTTGCGGCTGACGTCCTCCTCGGGATAGTCGCGGTTGACGGCCCAGAAGTCGACACCGCGCTCGCGGCACCACTGCAGCGCCTCGTCGAGCTGACGCCCCTCGCGCACGGTCCAGAGGATGAGCTGGTGGCGCTCCTCGATGAGCATGCGGAGGGTGTCGGTGGCGAAGGGCCGTTCGGGGCCTATCTCCGGATAGCGGTCTTCGACGATCGTCCCGTCGAAATCGATGGCTATGGTCATAATAATAATATGTGTATGTGTATGCGCAAAGAGGTGGCGCTGATGGCCTATCGCTTCACGGATGTGTCGTTCTTGTCGCCGTAGTGGCTGTTGGAGTAGTTGCCGTAGGAACCATACGAGCCATAGGAGCCGTAGGAGCCGTAGCGGCCATACTTGCCATAGGAGCCATAGCGGCCATACTTGCCATACTTGCCGTAGCCATAGTAGTAGCCATACTTCTTCTTCGACATGTCGATGCCGTTGATGACCACGCACATCTTGGGCAGCTTCTGGTCTTTCTGCAGGGCGTTGACCATGCCGAAGGCATCCTTCGGTGTGTAGTCGGCGCGGCACACATAGACCGTGGCGTCGGCAATGCGGCCGATCTGCAGCGTGTCGGTGACGAGGCCCACAGGGGCGGTGTCGACGATGATGTAGTCGTAGTGCTGGCGCAGCTGTTCGAAGATCTTGTCGAGGCTCTGGCGTGCCACCAGCTCGGCGGGGTTGGGCGGGATGACACCGGCCATGAGCACGTCGAGGTTGTTGTTGATGCCCGACGACAGCGTCTGTGCCTCTATGTCGCTCCAGGTGGGGTCTTCCTTCACGAGCAGGCTGGTGATGCCGTGCTGGTGGTCGGAGAGCTCGAGCAGTTCGGCCAGACGGGGCTTGCGGATGTCGAGACCCACGAGGACCACCTTCTTGCCCAGCAGGGCAAACGACACGGCGAGGTTGGCGGCGTTGAACGTCTTGCCCTCACCCGATGTCGACGAGGTGAACATGATGACCTTCTCGTTCTCGCCAAGCATAAACTGCAGGTTGGTGCGCATCGAGCGGAAGATCTCCTCCATCTGGTTGTTCTTGTTCTCGTGCACCACGATGTCGGCCTTGCCCTTGGCGGTGTCGGAGGCCACGGCCACGTCGGCCAGGATGGGCAGCGAGGTGAGTCGCTCCACATCGTCGTGGCCCTCGATCTTGTAGCGGAAGAGCTGTATGAGGAAGAGGAAGATGGCCGGCACCAGCAGACCCACGGCCACGGCGGCAGCCATGACCATCGACTTCTTGGGGCTGACGCGTCCGCCCGAGGCGGGCTGGTCGATGAGCTTACCCTTGTCGGCAGTGGCGGCGAGCGAGATGGAGTTCTCCTCGCGCTTCTGCAGCAACATGAGGTAGAGGCCCGACTTCACCTCCTGCTGACGTCCGATCTGTGTGAGCATGCGCTCCTGTTCGGGTGTCTCGCCCACCTGTCCCTGATACTTGCCATACTGTGATGCCACGCTCTGCCGCTGTATGTCCATGTTGCGGCGTGCCTGGTTGAGGGCGCGCTTGATGGCGGCGTCGAGCTCGTCGAGCTGCTGGGTGAGGGGTGTCACCGAGGGCGATGTCTCGCTGGCGCTCTGCAGCAGCAGGTTGCGGCGCTGCACCAGTTCGTTGTAGTTCTGTATGAGCATTGTGGCGCTCTGGTCGGTGAGGCCCACGTTGGAGGGCAGGGGCTGGTATTTGTTCGACGGGTTGTCGATGTAGCTGCGCATCTCGTCGAGCAGGGCCACCTGTGTGTTGGCCTCGGTGAGCTTCTGGGCATAGGCATCGGCGTTGCTCACGGCCTGTCCGGCGTTCATCTTGAGCTCCACCATGTTGTTGCGCTTCTTGTAGCTCTCGAGGGCGCCCTCAGTGTTGCCCAGTTCGGCATTGATCTTCTGCAGACGTCCGTTGATAAACTCCTCGGTGCGCATGGCCACCTCGTTCTTGTCCTCGTTGGCCTGCCGGTTGTAGCACACGGCAAGCTGCTGCAGGTAGTCGACGGCACGCTGCTGCGACTCGTCGCGCAGGCCGAGCCGCACGATGGTGGTGGTCTTGCTGGTCTGCGAGGCGGTCAGCGCAGCCACATACTTGTAGGAGGCATACTTGGGCGATTGTATGACGACCTTCATCTTCTGGCCGTCGGGCATGCCCGTCACGCTGTTGTTCATGATGCTGAGTATGCCGGCCTTGGTGCCGATGGTGGCGGGCAGCGACGTGAAGGTCTTGTCGAACGAGTAGGGGCCGTCGACGGCATTCTCGCCGATGGGCACATAGTAGGTGCCGGTGACGTGGTAGGCCTTGCCCTCACGTGTGATCACCATCCTGACGGGTGCGTTGAGATGCTCGAGGTGGGCGGGGTCCATGTCGACGCTGACATACTGGTCCTTGTAGAGCAGCTTGTCGCTCACCTTGCCCACGGAGAGGTAGGTGGTGTAGAGCTTGAGGTCGCGCACGGCCTGCTCGGCCAGCGAGTGTGAGGCCAGGATCTCCATCTCGTTGTCGATGCCGGCAGTGTTGGAGATGGTACCGAGGGTGGCCGTGTTGAGGGTCGACTGGCGGCCGGTGGCCTGGTTGTTGTCCTTGATAAGCAGCTTGGCGTAGGCCTGGTAGATGGGTGTGGTGTAGCGCAGATAGACAGATGCCAGAGCGAGGCAAATGATGAGCGAGAGCACGAACCACTTCCAGTTGAGCACCAGCGTGCGGTAGACGATGGCGAAGTTGATGGCCGACGACTCTTCCTCCTGCGGCTGTGCAGCGGTCGTCTGGGCCATTTCCAGGGTCTTGTTTTCTTCCATATTGATACGTGTGTGTTTTTGCTTTTAATGATTGTGTGAGGGGGGCATGGCGCAGTGCGGTGTGCGTCAGCACTCCTCGGCGAGGCGCAGCAGATACTGTCCGTAGGCGTTCTTGGCCATGGGCTGTGCGTCGGCGAGCAGCTGCTCGCGGCTGATCCATCCCTGGCGGTAGGCTATCTCCTCGAGGCAGGCCACCTTCAGGCCCTGGCGCTTCTCGATGACCTCGATGAAGGTGCTGGCCTCCGAGAGGCTGTCGTGGGTGCCGGTGTCGAGCCATGCAAAGCCGCGCGGCAGGGTCTGCACCTTCAGCGCCTGCTGGGCGAGATACTCCTGGTTGACGGTGGTGATCTCCAGCTCGCCGCGTGCGCTGGGCTTGATGTGTGCGGCAATGTCTACCACGCTGTTGGGATAGAAGTAGAGACCCACGACGGCATAGTTGCTCTTGGGCTGGGCGGGCTTCTCCTCGATGCTGAGGCAGCGGCCCTCGGCGTCGAACTCGGCCACGCCGTAGCGCTCGGGGTCGTTGACCCAGTAGCCGAAGACGGTGGCATGCCCGGCGCTCTCTGCCTCGGCCACGCTCTGGCGCAGCAGACCGGTGAAGCCGCTGCCGTAGAAGATGTTGTCGCCCAGCACGAGGCAGACGCTGTCGTCGCCGATAAACTCGCGGCCGATGATGAATGCCTGTGCCAGGCCGTCGGGACTGGGCTGCTCGGCATACTCGAAGTGCACGCCGAGGTCATGGCCGTCGCCCAGCAGACGCTGGAAACCGGGCAGGTCGTGAGGGGTGGAGATGATGAGGATATCGCGTATGCCGGCCAGCATAAGCACTGACACGGGATAGTATATCATCGGTTTGTCGAAGATGGGGATGAGCTGCTTGCTCACGCCCTTGGTGATGGGGTAGAGTCGTGTGCCGCTCCCCCCGGCTAAAACGATTCCTTTCATTGCTTGTGATCGTAAAGTGATGATAACAGAGTGTAATCGTCGGCAAAGTTACTACTTTTTTGTCGTATAACACGGCCCTCACGGGGTAAAAACACGATAAATGTTTTGAATTCTCACCTTATTGTTGTATTTTTGCACCCGTCCAAGCTGTGACGTACACATCAGCGATTAAAATTTAGCAACACATATATGGGATTATTATCTAAGATTTTCGGCCCCAAGCAGGCAGAAGACAGCAAGACGGGCGGCATGGAGGACTTCATGACGCTCGTGCGCGTGTACTTCCAGGCCTCGCTGGCCAGCCAACTGGGCATCACCAACCTCGGCATGCTGCCCGACCTGCGCCTCTTCAAGCAGACGCTGCACGTGCCCACGCAGAACAACAAGCTGGGTGTGGGCGAGAAGGCCCACTGCCGGAAGATGATGCGCGACATATACGGCACCGACGACACGTTCTTCAAGGAGGTGGACCAGAGCATCCGCCGCAACTGCCACCGCCTGCAGGACATGCAGGTGTATCTGGTGCAGTTTCAGAACTTCACACAGGACCTGATGATGCTCGTCGGCAACCTGATGAAGATAAAGCTGCGCCTGCCCTCGGTGTTCAAGAAGACCATCTACCGCATGACGGAGAAGACCGTTGCCGACATCTTCACGCGCAACGACTACACTGATGCCGGCGTGATGAAGACGGTGCTGGGCCTGCGCAAGTACAACCAGCGGCTGGGCTTCTCACAGCAGTGGACCACGCAGTTTGTCTACCAGGTGGTGATGCTGGCCAAGAAGGAGCATCCCAAAGACGAGGATGTGGAGAAGGCCAAGCAGGCCATGAACAAATAGCTGGCATAGCCCGCACCACAATAGAGCGAAGGGGCACATCTTCATAATGGAGATGTGCCCCTTCGCTCTATTGTGGTGGTTATGGTGCATGCGGGCCATGCCCTGCCCGCCCCGTGTCAGCCGATGGCTATGAGCTCTATCTCGAAGATGAGCGTGGAGCCGGCCGGTATGCCGGGCTGCGCATAGCGGCCGTAGCCCTTGTCGGCGGGGATGTAGACCTCCCACTTGTCGCCGACGACCATCTGCTGCATGGCGATGATCCATCCGTCGATGACGTCACAGAGGCGTATGGCCAGCGGGGTGCCGCCGATGCTGCTGTCGAAGGTGCGGCCGTCGAAGGTGCGCCCGGTGTAGTGGGCGGTGACGATGCTGCGGGGCGAGGGGTGCTGGGTGCCCTGTCCGGTGGCCAGCACGCGGCAGAACACGCCGCCGGGCAAGGCCCTTACGCCCTGCTCCAGCGACTTGGCGGCCAGCCACTCGCGGTTGGCCTTGGCATATTCGCGTTTGTTCATGTGCGGGTTGACGGCGGGTGGCGTTTACTTGGCGTAGGCCACCGAGCGCGTCTCGCGTATGACGGTGATCTTCACCTGACCGGGATAGGTCATCTCGTTTTGTATCTTCTCGGCAATCTCGCCGCTCAAGCGTGTGCTCTCGTCGTCGGTCATCTTGTCGGCACCCACGATGACACGCAGCTCGCGGCCTGCCTGTATGGCATAGGTCTTGGTGACGCCGGGGTAGCTCATGGCGATGGCCTCCAGGTCGTTGAGGCGCTTGATGTATGCCTCCACGATCTCGCGGCGGGCACCGGGACGTGCACCCGAGATGGCGTCGCACACCTGCACGATGGGAGCCAGCAGCGAGGCCATCTCCACCTCGTCGTGGTGGGCGGCAATGGCGTTCACGATGTCGGGTTTCTCCTTATACTTCTCGGCAATCTTTCCGCCGAGCAGTGCGTGGGGCAGCTCGCTCTCCTCGTCGGGCACCTTGCCGATGTCGTGGAGCAGTCCGGCGCGCTTGGCCTTCTTGGGGTTGAGGCCGAGCTCGGCGGCCATGACGCTGCAGAGGTTGGCGGTCTCGCGGGCGTGCTGCAGCAGGTTCTGTCCGTACGACGAGCGATACTTCATCTTGCCGATGATGCGCACCAGCTCGGGGTGCAGGCCGTGTATGCCGAGGTCGATGGCCGTGCGCTTGCCGGTCTCCACGATCTCGTTGTCGAGCTGCTTCTTCACCTTGGTCACCACCTCCTCGATGCGTGCGGGGTGTATGCGTCCGTCGGCCACCAGCTGGTGGAGGGCCAGGCGGCACACCTCACGGCGCACGGGGTCGAAGGCCGAGATGATGATCGACTCGGGCGTGTCGTCGACGACGATCTCAGTGCCCGTGGCTGCCTCGAGGGCGCGGATGTTGCGGCCCTCGCGGCCGATGATGCGGCCCTTCACCTCGTCGTTGTCGATGTGGAACACGCTGACCGAGTTTTCGATGGCCGTCTCCGTGGCCACGCGCTGTATGGTCTGTATGACGATCTTGCGGGCCTGCTGGTTGGCGTCGAGCTTGGCCTGGTCCACGATCTCGTTGATGTAGCTGGCGGCATCCATCTTGGCCTTGTCCTTCATGCTCTCCACGAGGCGTGCCTTGGCCTCGTCGGCGGTGAGGCCCGAGAGCTCCTCGAGCTTGGCGCGCTCCTGCTCCTCCATCTTCTCGAGGTCGGCCTGCTTCACGGCCAGCAGCTTCTTCTCGTTGTCGATGCGCTGCTGTGCCTGGTCGGTCTCCTGCTTGCGGCGGCCGAGTTCTTCCTGTCGCTGGTTGAGGGTCAGCTCGCGCTGCTTGAGCTTGTTCTCGCTTTGCTGTATCTTCTGGTTGCGCTGCTGCACCTCCCTCTCGAGCTCGCTCTTCTTGTTGAGGAACTTCTCCTTCACCTCGAGCAGCTTCTTCTCCTTAATCACGTCGGCATCCTTGCGGGCCGTCTCCATCATCTCGTTATATTTCC
>CAVAXH010000108.1:0-7656 GCA_963592505.1 Bacteroidaceae bacterium | reverse complement strand
CCGCGTCGTCGACCATTGGTTCAGCCCGCATCGTCGACCATTGGTTCAGCCCGCGCCGTCGACCATTGGCTCAGCCCCCACATCGTCGACCATTGGTTCAGCCCCCGCGCCTTACTCGGTGGTCTCCTTCAGCGCCTGCTTGGAGCGCATGTCGGCAATGGCCTTGGCGCGCTTGTTGAGGTCGTTGACATCGTTCTTGCGATAGTAGCTGCGCGCACCGTCGCGGTCGGAGAGCACCAGCGAGTCGTCGTCGAGATAGTCGATGGTGCAGGTGTCGTAGGCAATGCTCTCATAGCCCACCACCGTGTTGTCCTTGCCCGAATATTTGGGTTTGCCGCTGGTCATGACAAACTTGCCGTTCCAGATGTGCCAGGCCACAAACCATCCGAGGGGCGGATACTCCACGGGGCTCTCCTCGGCCAGCGTGCTCGACTCCTGCACATAGCCCACGCTGGTGGCCTCCCACTGCCGCTTCAGCCAGAAGCCATACTCGCGCGGGATGAAATAGATGTCCTTCAGCGAGTCGGACATGGCCCGCAGGGTCTGCGCCTCCTCCTGCGCCGTCATGAGGTCGCGGCCGCGCAGCGTCGGCATGACGATGTAGCACCAGATGCCCTTCAGCTGCTCGAGGTCGATCACCACATCGGCCACATGCTTGTTGTGCGCATTGGGCACCACGGCGAGCAGGTCGCCCGTCTTGATGCGGCCCAGCACACGGTGCAGGCGGTTGGCACGGAAGACATTGTAGCTCACGGGGTCGCCGCCGCCATTGGCCAGCAGCACCACGGCCGTGTCCGAACATCCCTCGCAGGCCAGGCCATAGACGGTGCTGTCGCCCTTCAGCGCCTGCGTGTAGACGGCCGTCGTCTTGGGCTTGGCCGCCTCTTGCTTGTTGTTGCGGCACGCCGTCAGGGCGACACCGGCCAACAGAAAGATAAACAGAGCCCTAAGGCTCATCTTGCAGTTTTCCATGCTGCAAAGATAGTTATAAATCATAAAAAAAACAATCGGAAAGCCCTTATTTTGATTTTTTTTCCTAATTTTGCAAATCAGTACGGCCCTGCGCCCTGACGGCAACGGGAGCAGGCCGCGCACGCCCCCTGCGGCAAAGAAACGAAACATTAAGAAAACAGATATAAATGAAGAAGAAAATTCAGTTCAGTCTCGTCTATCGCGACATGTGGCAGAGCTCCGGCAAGTTCCAGCCACGCAAGGACCAGCTGGAGCGCATAGCTCCCGTCATCATCGAAATGGGCTGCTTTGCCCGCGTGGAAACCAACGGCGGCGCCTTCGAGCAGGTGAACCTCCTGGCTGGCGAGAACCCCAACGAGGCAGTACGTGCCTTCTGTAAGCCCTTCAACGAGGCAGGCATCAAGACCCACATGCTCGACCGCGGTCTGAACGCTCTTCGCATGTATCCCGTCCCCGATGACGTGCGCGCCCTGATGTATAAGGTGAAGGGCGCCCAGGGCACCAACATCACCCGCATCTTCGACGGTCTGAACGACGTGCGCAACATCAAGCCCTCCATCAAGTGGGCCAAAGAGGGCGGCATGACACCGCAGTGTGCACTCTGCATCACCAACTCGCCCGTGCACACGCTCGACTACTACATGGGCATCGCCGACGAGCTCATCGCTGCCGGTGCCGAGGAGATCTGCCTGAAGGACATGGCCGGCATAGGCCAGCCCGCCTTCCTGGGCCAGCTCACGAAGATGATCAAGGACAAGTATCCCCACATCTTCATACAGTATCACGGCCACTCGGGCCCCGGCCTCTCCATGGCCTCCATCCTCGAGGTGTGCCAGAACGGCGCCGACTGCATCGACACCGCCATCGAGCCGCTGTCGTGGGGTAAGGTGCACCCGGACATCATCTCCGTGATC
Organism: Bacteroidaceae bacterium; assembly: GCA_963592505.1. Classification (GTDB taxonomy): domain Bacteria; phylum Bacteroidota; class Bacteroidia; order Bacteroidales; family Bacteroidaceae; genus Prevotella. The sequence goes on along the minus strand of CAVAXH010000108.1, from coordinate 5,770 downwards.
AGCATGCTCAAGAACGAGGGCTTCGACGTGCCCGAGGTCAACATGAGCGCCTACATGAAGGCACGCGCCATGACCCAGGAGTTTATCGACGACTGGTTGGGCTACTTCATCAACCCCGGCAACAAGATCATGTCGTCGCTGCTGCTCGGCTGCGGTCTGCCCGGCGGCATGATGGGCAGCATGATGGCCGACCTGGGCGGCATGCGCCAGACCATCAACAACATCCGCAAGAAGAAGGGCGACGAGGAGCTCTCCATGGACGACCTGCTCATCCGCCTCTTTGACGAGGTGGAGTATGTGTGGCCGCGCGTGGGCTATCCCCCACTGGTCACCCCGTTCAGCCAGTATGTGAAGAACATCGCGCTGATGAACCTCCTCACCATGGAGCAGGGCAAGGGCCGCTTCGTCATGATGGACGACTCGATGTGGGGCATGATCCTCGGCAAGAGCGGCAAGATCCCCGGCACCATCGACCCCGAGCTGGTGGAGCTGGCCAAGAAGCAGGGCCGCGAGTTTACAGATGTCGACGCACACACGCTGCTCACCGACGCCCTCGACGACTTCCGCAAGGAGATGGACGAGAACGGCTGGGAATATGGACAGGACGACGAGGAACTCTTCGAGCTGGCCATGCACCCCGAGCAGTATCGCAACTACAAGAGCGGACAGGCCAAGAAGAACATGCTGGCCGACCTGCAGAAGGCCAAGGATGCACAGCTCGGCGCCAAGGTGTCGCCCGAGGAGGCTGCTGCCTTCAAGCACGCCAAGGCCGACGCCATCGTGGCACCCGTGAAGGGACAGGTCTACTGGGAGTTCCAGGGCGACGGCGAGGCTGCTCCTGCCGTGGAGCCCTACATCGGCAAGGCCTACAACGAAGGCGACGCCTTCTGCTGGATACAGGCTCCCTGGGGCGAGTTTGTGGAGGTGAAGGCCGACCTGGGCGGCAAGCTGGTGGAGATCAACGCCAAGCAGGGCGCCAAGGTGCAGAAGGGCAACGTGCTGGCATACATACAGCGCGACTAACCGCAGCCGCCACGTGTAAGCAACACACACTCCAATGATGGACTACCAGAAGATCATCGACAAATATTATCCCGAGGCCAGCCGGCTTCGGGATATTTTGATTGAGCACAGCCGCCGCGTGGCCGACCGTGCGCTGCGCATCTGCGATGCCCACCCCGAGCTGGGCATGGACCGCCAGTTTGTAGAGGAGGCTGCCATGCTCCACGACATCGGCATCTTCCGCTGCGACGCGCCGGGCATAGCCTGCCACGGCACGGAGCCCTACATCTGCCATGGCCGCATAGGCGCCGACCTGCTGCGCAGCGAGGGCTATGAGCGCCACGCCCGCGTGTGCGAACGCCACACGGGAGCCGGACTGTCGGCCGCCGACATAGCATCGCAGCATCTGCCCCTCCCCCACCGCGACTTTCTGCCCGAGACGCTCGAGGAGCAGGTCGTCTGCTATGCCGACAAGTTCTACAGCAAGTCGAGACCGGAGAGAGAAAAGACGCTGGAGCAGGCCGAGAAAAGCCTCGCCAAGTTTGGCCAGGAGGGCCTGCAGCGCTTCCTGACATGGGAAAAGATGTTTGAGGGATAGTTAAAAATAGGAAAAACGCCCGCCAATAGCCTATTATTGCGTAACTTTGCAGTTCGGTACGGATGCCGCCTCCACACCCATCGGGAGAGAGGGGAGGCGCACACATCAACGGCCGGCAAGCAACAGCCCGCAATTTTTCTTAATGAGGACGAAATCATTCATAGCACTTCTACTCTTCGCCGTGGTCTTCGCCACGGCCAGCAGTGGTGTGCCCCGATTTTTGCAGCGCCTCCAGGCAGCAGCGCCCGACACCACAGGCTCTGCCGGCGGCGCCGTTTCGCCCGATGGCGGCAGCCTCGCCCCCGACAGCACCCTCGCACAGCCCGACAGCCTCGCGCAGCCCGACTCGCTGCAACAGGCCATCGACCGCCACAACCGTGCCGTCGACGACTCCATACACCTCGACTCGCTCAACCGCCAGAAGAAAAACGGCATCGACGCACCGGTGGTCTACGAGGCGCAGGACTCGCTGGTCTACGACGCCGCCACCAACACCGCACACCTCTATGGCTCGTCGACCGTGGACTATGAGAACATGAACCTCCAGAGCGACAAGATATACATGAGCCTCGACAGCAGCCTCGTGCATGCCACCGGCTCGGCCGACTCCACGGCCGAAGGCGGCATAAAGGGCAAACCGGTGTTTACGATGGGACAAGACAAGTATGACACCGACACGATGGCCTTCAACTTCAAGACGAAGAAGGGCCTCGTGCGCAACGCCTACACCGAGCAGCAGGACGGATATCTCACCAGCCAGGTGTCGAAACGCAACGACAACGGCGACATCTTCCTGGCACACGGACGCTACACCACGTGCGACGCCGAGCACCCCGACTTCTACATTGCCCTCTCGCGCGCCAAGGTGCGCCCCGGCAAGGATGTCGTCTTCGGACCGGCCTATCTCGTCGTGGCCGACGTGCCGCTGCCCCTGGCCATACCCTACGGCTTCTTCCCCTTCACGAAGAGCTACTCGAGCGGATTCATCATGCCCACCTACGGCGACGAGAACAGCCGCGGCTTCTACCTGCGCGACGGCGGCTACTACTTTGCCATGAGCGACAAGTGGGACCTCAAGCTCCTGGGAGAGATCTACACCAAGGGATCGTGGGGCATCTCGGCAGCCAGCAACTACCGCAAGCGCTACAAGTACAGCGGCTCGTTCTTCTTCAGCTACCAGGACACCAAGACCGGCGAGAAGGGACTGCCCGACTTCCAGGAGCAGGAGAGCTTCAAGCTGCAGTGGAGCCACCGGCAGGACTCGAAGGCCAACCCCTACAGCTCGCTGTCGGCCAGCGTCAACTTTGCGTCGACAAGCTATGAGCGCAACAACCTGACGAGCATGTACAACCCGCAGGCCATGACCCAGTCGACACGCACCTCGTCGGTGAGCTGGAGCACCACGTTCTCGAGCATCGGACTGTCGCTGAGCAGCTCCGCCAACCTCTCGCAGAACATGCGCGACTCGTCGATAGCACTGACACTCCCCGACCTCAACATCAGCATCAGCCGCTTCTACCCCTTCCGCCGCAAGCACATGGTGGGCGACGAGCGATGGTATGAGAAGATCGCACTGAGCTACACCGGACACCTCAGCAACTCCATCAGCACCAAGGAAGACAAGCTGCTCCACTCTAACCTCGTCAAGGACTGGCGCAACGGCATGCAGCACAGCATACCCGTGAGCGCCAACTTCACGCTGTTCAACTATCTGAACATCACGCCGTCGTTCAACTTCACCGACCGCATGTACACCAACAAGGTCAACCGCTCCTGGGACGAGGCACGGCAGGTGGAGGTGGCCGACACCACCTATGGCTTCCACAACGTGTACAACTGGAACCTGAGCATCTCGGCCAGCACCAAGCTCTACGGCATGTATACGGCCAGTCCGCGCCTGTTCAAGAAGCACCCCTGGCAGATACGCCACGTGTTCACACCGCAGGTCAGCTTCAGCTATGCACCCAACTTCGGGTCGGCACGCTACGGATACTATGAGACCTACCAGAAGACCGATGCCGACGGCAACGTGTCGCTGGTGGAATACTCGCCCTACAGCAACGCGCTCTATGGCGTGCCGGGAAAGGGACGCACCGGAAGCATCACCTGGGACGTGAGCAACAACATCGAGATGAAGGTGAAGACCGACAAGGACAGCACCGGATACAAGAAGATCAGCATCATCGACGAGCTGGGAGCTTCCATGTCCTACAACATGGCGGCGGCCACACACCGCTGGAGCGACCTGTCGATGCGCCTGAGGCTGAAGTGGTGGAAGAGCTACACGTTCAACCTCAACGCCGTGTTTGCCACCTATGCCTATGAGCTCGACGACAACGGACATCCCTACGTGGGCAACCACACCGAGTGGGGACGCGGACGCTTCGGACGATTCCAGGGCATGTCGCAGAACTTCTCGTTCACGCTCAACCCGCAGCAGCTGAAGAAATGGTTTGGCGGGGGCGACGACAAGGACGAGAAAGACGAGAAGGACGACACCGAAGGCCGCGACACCGACATCGAGAGCAACGTTGACGACGACATGGTGAACGGACAGCGCAGCAACAAGAACGACAAGAGCGGCGGCAAGGCCGAGACCGATGCCGACGGATACATGACGTTCTCCATGCCCTGGTCGCTCACGGTCGGCTACGGCGTCACCATGCGCGAGGACACCCGCGAGGCCAAGTTCAACAAGAAGACCATGCGCTATCCCTACCGTTTCACGCAGACGCTCAACTTCAGCGGAAACATACGCATCAGCGAGGGCTGGAACATCAGCTTCTCAAGCGGCTACGACTTCGAAAACAAGGCCATCAGCATGACCACCGCCTCGCTGCAGCGCGACCTCCACTGCTTCAACATGAGCTGCTCGGTGGTGCTCGCCCCCTACACCAGCTACAACTTCTCCTTCCGCTGCAATGCCGCCACGCTGACCGACGCCCTGAAGTACGACAAGCGCAGCGGATACAGCAACGCCGTGCAGTGGTACTAACCCACCGCACCGCCCTTTTTTATGCCAAACAGGCATAAAAAACATACATCCATACACGCTGGCGGAACATACGGACACCCAGCGCACTTTATAGGTGAAAGCAAGCAAATCTTTTTAACTATCTTTGCATTGCATTTACATTCGTTCACCTATAAACTATACATGGATATGAAACAGATTAAGTTATTGGCAGTGGTGCTTCTCGCAGCAGCTGCCTCCTCGGTCAACGCACAGACCGACAACAGCACGTCTTCACTGGAGAGCAAACTCGACTCGCTGCAGAAGAATGTCAGCGAACTGCAGGACAAGGAGGCTGACCGCAGCGAGAAGGAATATAGCGCTGCTGTCTGGAAACGCAAGAAATACTTCAACATCGGGTACACCACCCAGAAAATGCAGAACAGCGACAATCCCGAGAAGTTGGACGTCAAGAGCCAGTTTGGCGTCAACATCGACTGGGGCCGCACCTACTATCTCCACAAGGGTGCCATTGGCGGCGTGATGAAGATCGGACTCGACTGGTCATGGCTCAACCTGGCCTTCGCCAAATACAAGAGCGGCAACGGCATCCACATTACCCTGCCGTCGATGGGCGGCACAGACCAGGACCCGTCGACAGACTACAATTCGGAAAGCAGCGAAGTCGAATACAGCCAATACACTGACACCGACTACGAGGCCGACGTGGACCTCGGCATCTACTCGGTGCATGCCGGAATGAGCATCGGCCCGTCGGTCACCGTGGCACCGTTCTACAACATAGGCAAAGGCTTCCAGCACATACTGGCCCGCACCTACTTCCATGTCACACCGTCCTACTCGGCCATCATCGTGAGCCAAAACGGCAGCACCGATGTCTATCACGGCTACACCACCTTCTGCAACTGGGGCATCAACATTGCCTACAAGGCGATCTCCATCGGCTACGAATACCGTTGGGGCAAGTCGAAGTTCAACACGATAACCTTCGATGAAGGAGACGACAACGAAGGGGAAGGCAGCGCGCCCTCGCTCAAGAACAGCGACAAACAGAGCATCAAGTTCGGTGCCTCGACCGTCTACGTACGGTTCAATTTCTAGGCAAATAGGTCGATTTCTAGGCGTATAGGTCGATTTCTAGGCATATAGGTCGATTTCTAAGCATACTCTCTGATCGGCAACGCCTGTAGCCAGCA
>CAVAXH010000107.1:0-7775 GCA_963592505.1 Bacteroidaceae bacterium | reverse complement strand
CTTACAGGGCGCTGCTAATCAACGTGTTACGATACCCAGGGCGCTGCCCTGGGCTAGGTAATTGCTGGGCTTTCAGCCCGCGTCGTCGACCATTGGTTCAGCCTGCGTCGTCGCCCATTGGTTCAGCCTGCGTCGTCGCCCATTGGTTCAGCCCGCGTCGTCGACCATTGGTTCAGCCCACGTCGTCGCCCATTGGTTCAGCCCGCGTCGTCGCCCATTGGTTCAGCCCGCGTCGTCGACCATTGTTTTTGCCCGCATCGTGAACAGGAGCAAGTGATTATAACGAGCACAACATGTCTCACTAAAATATGTCGATTTTGAACACCTTACCCTCCTCTCCACTTACAGCTTGATGAAGATGTGGCGTTTCCACAGCGGGTAGCCCATGAGGGCCATGGCTCCCACGAAGAGCGTGCTGTAGGCCACGCTGGCCCATGCACCGTCGGCGATGACGCTGTGGAGCAGGGCGTAGATGCCGTCCTTGAGGCCTGTGGCCCCCAGGACGATGGCCACGGCCTCCGAGGCCACATAGAGGAAGAGCGGGTTGGTGCCGAAGACGAGCGCCAGACGCCCCGCCGCCTTTGCCGCCTTCAGCGAGCGTGCGGTGGGGAAGATGTCGATCACGGCGATGAGGACCGCCTGCAGCAGTGCCGCCAGCGAGCAGGTCATGAGCACATAGCTCGGGCTCCACACGCGCTTGTTGAGGCTGATGAAGCCGCAGGCCAGTGCCGCCGTCATGAGGAGCAGTCCGCCGCCGTCGGCAAAGACGCGCATGGCGCGGCGTGCCGTGTCGGCGCTCCGCCTGCCGAAGGCCACAGCCGCCATGACGAAGCCGATGAGCGTGTTGCAGGCGGCCGCCAGCGTGGAGCCGATGCCCTCGGGGTCGACGGGCGACTTGAGGTAGATGTGTGTGGAGCCGAGGATGGAGCGGTCGATGTGTGCCAGATAGTTGGTGGCGGCATCGTAGTCGAATCCGCCGCAGGCGAGCAGCATGACGGCATGGACCAGCACCACGACGATGACCGTTGCCGCCAGGCCTGCCGTCAGCACCAGTGGCCGGTGGCAGGCCCGCGCTGCCGAGGCCATGGCCAGCACCAGGAATGCCGTGAAGCCATAGCAGAGGCCTATGCGCTGCATGACACCCATGATGCGCAGGTGCCCGAGGTCGAAGGGACAGCCTCCGCACGCCATGTCAAACCAGTTGATGGCCACACCGATGACGAAGAGCAGCAGGGTGCGCTTCAGTATCTTCCTGACGAGCGGTGCCGACCATCTGAAGTCGAACTTCTTCAGGCTGAGATACGAGGCCACACCCATGATGAAGAGGAAGAAGGGAAACACCAGGTCGGCCAGCGTCAGCCCGTTCCACTTGGCATGGCGCAGCGTGGGGAAGATGTCGTCGCCCGCCCCGTTGTTGACGAAGATCATCAGCATCACGGTGAGTCCGCGCAGTATGTCGAGACTCATCAGCCGCCTCGGCTTGCCCTGTCCGCCCGGTGGGGTGGGGGCGCAGTGTGTGTCAGCCATGGTCTCTATCGGTTAAGGAAACTGATGACCTCGCGTGCCACGTCGGCCGGCTGTCCTTCGGGCTGTGCCGAGTAGGCGTTGTGCTTCAGCGTCCACGGCTCCTCCAGGGCATACCAGTCGATGTTGATGTCCTGCTCGAGGGCCAGGCGGAAGAGCTCGTCGGTCGACATGCCCTTGTATTTGCCCGATCCCAGCTTCTCGATGTCGGGTTTCGACTTGGCCTCCATCTGCTTGGTCAGTTCGTTGAAGTAGGTCTGCCAGCGCATGTAGTAGAAGTCGCTGAGCAGTCCCTGCCACTCCTTGTGTGCATAGTCGCGCAGTCCGCCGTCGTCGGCGCAGATGCGGTTGCCCCATGTGGTGATCTGCACGCGGGCGTTCCACTCATACTGGTCTTTCTCGGCCTCGTTGGTGCCGAGGCTGCGTGCCTGTGTGGTCCAGTGGCCCAGTCGGAACTCGCTGCGTGTGCCCAGCAGCTTGTCTTGCAGGAGCAGCATCTTCAGGAAGCGCTCGCTGTCGGCAGCAAACGCCTTGCGGCGGAACGTCTTGTAGTCGGCCATGGTCTGCTGATACTGCACACGGGCCTGGTCGGCCATGGCCTGGCGGGTGATGTCCACGAGGTCATACTCGTAGTTGTTGTTGCCGCGGTACTTGTCGGCCACGCTGGCGAAGAGCGTGGCGGCGCGCAGTATGTCGTCGGGGTCATAGTAGTTGGACATCTTCGACCAGCTGGAGGTCTGATAGTTGTTGGCCGACGGGCGTGCACAGAAGACGCTCTCGTGAGGGCCCTGCTGGTTGTTGCCCATCGGACAGTTGTAGATGGTGGCGCCCAGCAGCTGCCATGCCTGTTGCAGCACGGGGTCGTCGGTGCCGTAGCGTGCACGCACATAGCCCTTGAGCCAGTCCTCCTTGCTGAACTTCTCGGGGCGCCAGGGCAGCTCGCTCATCAGTTCGAACATCACGGGGTTGTTCTCTGATCCCTCCATGGTGAATCCGATGCCTTTGAGGTGGGCGGCCTTGGGGTTGGTCTTGGTCTGGTAGAAGTTGTTGAGCAGCTGGTCCATGCGTCCGTGCAGGCCCACGTTGGCCCCGAAGTTCTCGAGCAGGCAGAACAGCCACTGGTGGTTGCCGTAGCCCTCGTCGTTCTGGAAGATGGAGGCTATGCCCCACTTGGGCCGGCACTCCGAGAAGAGGTCGAGGATGAGCAGGTCGCCCTGCGGCAGGTTGTGTATGAGCTGTTCGCGCGGGTTCTCGTTCCATCCCTGTATGACCCACACGGCCTTGGGGTTGACGGCTTTCATCTCTCGCATGATGCTCTTTCCCGAGGCGTCGAGGTCCACGCCCTGCGTGTTGCCGCCCTCGTGGAAGGGGTCCATGGAGTAGTAGTTGGCCTTGCCGTAGAGCTTGGTCAGCTCGTCGTAGTAGACAGATGCGATCTCATGGAATCGGCTGTCGGTGGGCTGCAGGAAGGTGGGTCGCACATATCCGTTCCACTGTCCGCCGTCGGCCACGTTCACGCCCAGCTTCTCCTTGGCGTTGCTGGGCAGCATGCCGCTGTATCCGGGCAGCACGGGCTGCATGCCCCATTCCTTCATGCGCTTGAGGATCTGCTTCTGCAGGCGTTCCTGCTGTGCATACCATGTGTCGGGCAGCGGTCCGCCCCATCCCTCGAGGTTGTTCATCTCCCACCATGCCAGGAAGGCCGGTCCGGCCACAAACTGGTTCACCTCGTCCTTGCTGTAGCCCAGTCGCAGCAGCACGTTGCGCCACACACACTCCTCGCCGACCACGGCCAGCGGCAGGTTCACGCCGTGGAGCGCCATCCAGTCGATCTCGGTCTGCCAGCGTGCCCAGTCCCAGAAGGCCATGGAGTAGGAGAACGTGCAGTAGTTGAAGTCGTAGCGTGTCTTCAGGTCGGTCTCGCGGCGCTCGGCCTTCTGCGGCACGGGCAGCGTGGCGGGCAGCGAGGCCTTCATCTGGTTCCATGACAGCTGCACGCCGGCATAGTATTTCAGATACCAGTTGACACCCGAAGCGATGTTTACCCATGTGTTGCCCTTGATGCAGGGCTTGCCGCCCTTGGCGGTGATCTCGAAGAAGTCGTGCTCCTGGCTGACCAGTTCGGTCTTGATCTTCCGCGATGCGCCGCGGTCGATGCGCTCCAGCAGTCCGTCCACCGGATTGGCCTGTGCCCACAGGGTCAGCAGGCAGAAGAGAGATAAGAGAGTTGCTTTCATTATAAAGAATGTGGTAATTGGTTTCTAGCTTAGGGGGGCGTCTGTATGCAGGCCGCGTGTCGTCCCCCCCCGATGCCACAAAGTTACTATTAATAGGTGGAAAAACGAAATGTTTATGGATAAAAAAGCGCAAATTTTTCACCGAAACGTTTGTAATGTATGAAAGAATTGTTACCTTTGCATGTGAAAGGAAACCAAGGCTCCGTAGCTCAGTTGAATAGAGCATCAGATTCCGGTTCTGAGTGTCGCGGGTTTGAGTCCCGCCGGAGTCACCATTATCACCACCATGCCTTTTTATGGAAATCACAGAACGCTTTATTAACTATACCAAGTTCGACACCCAGTCGGCCGAGGACTCACAGACCGTGCCCAGCACCTCCAAGCAGCTGATATTTGCCAAATACCTGAAGGAAGAGCTCGAGGCCGAGGGCCTCAAGGACGTGGAGATGGACGACATGGGCTACATCTATGCCACCCTGCCCGCCAACACCGACAAGGAGGTGCCCACCATAGGCTTCATATCCCACTACGACACGGCTACCGACGCCAGCGGCGCCAACATCAAGGCCCGTGTGGTGGCCGGCTACGACGGCGGTGACATAGAGCTCTCGCCGGGCATCGTGTCGTCGCCCACGAAGTTTCCCGAGCTGCTGGCCCACAAGGGCGAGGACCTCATCGTCACCGACGGCACCACGCTGCTCGGAGCCGACGACAAGGCCGGCATAGCCGAGATCGTGCAGGCCATGTGCTATCTGCGCGACCACAACGAGATCAAGCACGGCGACATACGCGTGGCCTTCAACCCCGACGAGGAGATCGGCATGGGTGCCCACCACTTCGACGTGGAGAAGTTCGGGTGCCAGTGGGCCTACACCATGGACGGCGGCGACCTGGGCGATCTGGAGTATGAGAACTTCAACGCTGCAGCAGCGAAGGTCATCATCAAGGGCATCAGCGTGCACACGGGCTACGCCAAGGACAAGATGGTGAACGCCTCGCGCCTGGCCTGCGAGTTCAACGCCTTCATCCCCGAGACCGACATCCCCGAGACCACCGACGGCTATCAGGGCTTCTATCACCTCCTGGGCATCGACAGCCACTGCGAGGAGGCCCGCCTGAGCTACATCATACGCGACCATGACCGCAAGCGCTTCGAGCAGCGCAAGGACTTCATGGAGAACATCGCACGGCAGATGAACGAGAAGTACGGTGAGGGCACGGTGACCGTGCAGCTGAAAGACCAGTACTACAACATGAAGGAGAAGATCGACCCCAACATGTATGTCATCGACATTGTGCTCAAGGCCATGCAGGAGAGCGGCGTCACACCCCGTGTGGAGCCCATCCGCGGCGGCACCGACGGCGCCCAGCTGTCTTTCCGCGGCCTGCCTTGCCCCAACATCTTTGCAGGCGGTGTCAACTTCCACGGCCCCTACGAGTTTGTGTCCATCCAGGTGATGGAGAAGGCCGTGAAGGTCATCGTCAAGATTTGCGAAATCACCGGCACCTACAACGACTGAGCCTGACACACAAGCCCGGCGGCCGGCATAGCCCGCAATATCCACGCTAACGAGATTTTTTACTTTGTGAAGGGGCGCATCATGTGTGATGTGCCCCTTTGTGTTTTACCAGTCAGGACGCGGGCCGCGGCCCTTGTTTCCCCATCATAAATTATACACACCCACACACACAACACACTACGCATCATGGCAGAACTTCCCAACCTCATCAAGGACCTGGCCCTCATCCTCGTGGTGGCCAGCGTGGTAACCCTCGTCTTCAAGCGCCTGAAGCAACCGCTGGTGCTGGGCTACATCGTGGCCGGCTTCCTCGTGTCGCCCCACATGCCCTACACCATGTCGGTGGTCGACAAGGCCGACATCGGCACATGGGCCGACATCGGTGTGATGTTTCTGCTCTTCGCCCTCGGACTGGAGTTCTCGTTCAAGAAGATCCTGAAGATGGGCATGGCGCCCGTCATCGCCGCCCTGTGCATCGTGTTCTTCATGCTCATGGCGGGCATGGGCGTGGGCTATGGCTTCGGCTGGGCACGCATGGACTGCATCTTCCTGGGCGGCATGGTGGCCATGTCGTCGACCACCATCATCTACAAGGCCTTCGACGACATGGGCGTGCTGCAGCAGTCGTTTGCCCGGCTCGTCATGAGCGTGCTCATCCTCGAGGACATCCTGGCCATCGTCATGATGGTGATGCTCTCGGCAGTGGCTGGCGGCAGCAGCCCCGACGGCGGGCAGATGCTGGGGTCGCTGCTGCGCATAGGCTTCTTTCTGGTGCTGTGGTTTGTGGTGGGCCTCTATGCTGTGCCCACGTTTCTGCGTGCCACCCGCAAACTCATGACCGACGAGACGCTGGTCATCGTGGCCCTGGGCCTCTGCTGCGCCATGGCGTGGATCTCCACGGCGGTGGGCTTCAGCTCGGCCTTCGGCGCGTTTGTCATGGGCAGCATCCTGGCCGAGACCATCGAGGTGGAGCGCATCGAGGAGGTGGTGGAACCGGTGAAAAACCTCTTCGGCGCCATCTTCTTCGTGTCGGTGGGCATGCTGGTAGACCCCGGGGTGCTGGTGTCCTATGCCCTGCCGATCGGGGTGCTGGTGCTGACCATCCTCGTGGGACAGGCCGTGCTGGGCACCGCCAGCTACATGCTCAGCGGCCAGCCGCTGCGCACGGCCATGCGCTGTGGCTTCTCCATGGCGCAGGTGGGCGAGTTTGCATTCATCATTGCCTCGCTGGGCAAGTCGCTCCATGTGGTCAGCGACTTCATGTATCCGGTCATCGTGGCGGTGAGCGTCATCACCACCTTCCTCACACCCTATATGATCAAGGCTGCCGAACCGGCCTACCGGCTGGTGGAGCGCCGGCTGCCGCGCAAGTGGCAGCGCCGCCTTGAGCACATGGGCGCCACCCACCACACCACCACGGCCGAGCAGAGCCTGTGGCACCGCCTGTTTCGCAAGATGGCTGTCAACACGCTGATCTACACCATCCTCTGTGTGGCGGTGACGACGCTGATGCTCGCCTTCGTGCTGCCGTTCATGCGCCATCTGCTGCCCCACTGGTGGGCCAACGGCGTCACGGGCGTGCTGACGGTGCTGTGCCTGTCGCCGTTTATGCGGGCCCTGGTGATGAAGAACAACCACAGCGAGGAGTTTCGTGCGCTGTGGACGGAGAGCCGCCTCAACCGCCTGCCGCTGGTGTTCACCGTGCTGGTGCGTGGCGCTATAGCCGCCGGCATCTTGTTCTACATCTGCAACTATCTGGCTCGTTTTGCCAACGCCATCGTCATCACGCTCGCCGTGGTGCTCATCGTGATGATGGTCATGTCGCGCAAGCTGCAGCGGCAGAGCATCACCATGGAGCGCCGCTTCGTGCAGAACCTCCGCTCGCGCGACATCGCCGAGCAGGTGAGCGGCAAGAAGCGGCCCCTCTTCGAGGAGAAGCTCATCGACCGCGACATACACATCGGCCTCTTCGACATCCCCAAGGGCTCGGAGTGGGCCGGAAAGACGCTGGCCAGCCTGCGCTTCGGCTCGCGCTTTGGTGTGCATGTCAGCAGTGTGCTGCGCGGCAGCCAGCGCATCAACATCCCTGGTGGCAGCGCCATCGTCTTCCCCGGCGACCGTCTGCAGGTCATCGGCAACGACGAGCAGCTGCAGGCTTTCGGGCAGGCGCTCAAGGCAGAGATCGTGCCCGAAGACCCCAACATCGAGGACCGCGAGATAAAACTGCAGAAGATGGTGCTCTCGGCCAAGTGCCCGTTTATCGGCAAGGCGCTCTCGGCCAGCGGCATCCGCAGCCGCTACAACTGCATGCTCGTGGGCCTCGAAGACGGCCAGCACGACCTGACGATGATCGACCCCTCGCGCAAGTTTGAGCAGGGCGACATCATCTGGGTGGTGGGCGAGCGCAAGTCGGTCGAACAGCTCGCTGCCGACAGCTGATGCCTCGGGGCAAAGGGGTGGGGCAGGGTGTATGCTTTTGCCCTTACAGGTAGGG